>JBBSLZ010000177.1:0-6977 GCA_038233435.1 Chthoniobacterales bacterium | reverse complement strand
TCAGTGAAGAATCCGGTCGACTCCATCACCACGTCCACGCCCAGGTCTTTCCACGGCAGCTTCGCGGGGTCGCGCTCTTTCATGATCCGGATTTTATGGCCGCGGACGATGATGTTCTGCTCGTCGTGGCCGATCTCGCCGTCGAATTTTCCGTGGACGGAGTCCCATTTCAGGAGATGCGCCAGGGTGGTGGTGTCGGTCAGATCGTTGATGCCTTTGACGCGTTCGACATCCTGCTGCGACATGGCGCGCAAGACGTTGCGACCGATGCGGCCGAAGCCGTTGATTCCGTAGTTAGCCATAGAAAAGAGGGTGGGGTTTGAGGTTTTTTGGGCCGGGTCCGAAGGGGGAGCCCGGGCGGTTTTTACTACTTGCTAGGCTTGGCCAGCGCAACCGGGAAAGTTCCGCGGAAGCGGCGCGAGGTTTGAACAGATTCGCGGTCACAACGTCAATAGCATCCTTGAATTCGCTCGCCTTCATTGCTGGCTGTCTCCTCACCTCGGTCTCCGTTCAGGCGGTCGAAGCGGCGCGGCGTCCGCCGACTGCGGTCCAGACGGTCCTCGTCTTGGGCGACAGTTTGTCGGATGGCTTCGGGTTATCCCGCGCGGAGGCTTATCCGGCCTTGCTCGTGGCGAAAGCGAAGGCGGCGGGCCTCCCGGTGGAGGTGATCAATGCGAGTGCGAGCGGTGGCACGACCGCGGGTGGCCTGCAGCGGCTGCCGAAATATCTGGCGCGCCCGATCGATGTCCTGGTGGTGGCGTTGGGAATCAACGACGCTTTCCGCGGCGTGCCGTTGACGCAGGTGCGCGCCAATTTGCAGGCCATCATCGATCGCACGAAAAAGCGGAATCCGAACGTGCGCGTGGTCATCGCCGGGATGCGGTTGCCGTTGCCGGGCGCGGAAGGTTACCTGAGAGAGTTTGGGGAAGTCTTCGGGGAATTGGCGGAGAAAAATCGAGCCGCGCTGGTGCCTTATCTGCTCGAAGGAGTAGGCGGCGATCCGACCTTGAACCTGCCGGATCGCATTCATCCGAATGCTTCCGGTCAACGGCTCTTGGCGGAAAACGTCTGGCGGGTGCTGGAGCCCGTGCTGCGCGGGATAAGCGAGCCGGGGTAAACGGAAGCGCGTCTGGGTCTAGCCCAGTAATGCCTCCAAAGCGCGACGGTGCGGCGAAGGCATCGGCAGGGCCCGCAGCTCGCTGGAGTCGAACCAGCGCTGGCTCGCGCGCAGGGGACGGACACGCGCGGCGAATACTGCCAGCGTGATCTGGTGGTGAGTGAAGGGATACACCGCGGCATGCAGGACGCGGCCACTCGAGGGCGCGCGCTGGCGGCGGGGGAGGATCCACATTCCGCGCCAGCGATCGCTGGATTGCTCGAGCACGACGTGACCGTTCCGCCGGATCAAGCTGTGATATTCGGTCATTCGCTTGGTGGCGGTGCGTTTTTTCTTTACCGGTAGGCTGGCTGGATCGGAGGCACGGCAAACGGAGCGCACCGGACAACTGGGACACTTTGGGAGCCGAGGCGTGCAAACAATGGCGCCGAGGTCCATCAGCGCAGAGTTAAAATCGCGCGCGCCGCGGCGAGGGACGAGCTCGCTGGCAAGCTGCCAAAGGGCGGCCGTGCCAGCCGCGGAATCGATCGGCGTCTGCATATCAAGCAAACGGGCGAAGAGGCGGGCGATGTTCGCTTCCACGATCGGAACCGGCTGATCAAAGGCAAACGTGGCGACCGCGTTCGCGGTGTAGCGCCCGAGACCGGGAAGCGCGCGCATTTGCTCGGCGGTCTCAGGAAAGCGGCCGCCATGCTCGCGGAGCGCAGCCCGGGCGGCAGCGTGTAAATTTCGCGCGCGGGCGTAGTAGCCGAGTCCTTGCCAGGCATGAAGGACGTCGCTCTCGGAGGCCAGGGCCAGAGTTTTAAAATCCGGGAAACGGCGGAGCCACGCGTGGTAATACGGAAGGACGGTCGCCACCTGCGTCTGCTGGAGCATGATCTCGGAAACCAGGATGGCGTAAGGATCGCGCGTCCCGCGCCACGGCAAGTCCCGGCCCTGCTGCCGATACCAGGCGAGCAACTGGCGCCGGAAGTGAGCCCGGCGCCTGGAGTCCGTCATCGGCTGCGCTCGCGTCTGCGGCGGTTTAGGAATTTCGATGAGAGGTGGCAACGGTGCGGAAATGATACCAGGAATAGAGAAACGTCCAGACCACCAGCGCCAGAATGGCGGTGATGAGGAGGACAAAAAAGAGCCGAGCGCTAAGGATGAATTGCAACACCAGCAGCGCGATGGCGCCGTAGAAGATCAAGCGCCCGCCCAGCCGATGAGTGGCGCGCCAGGTCGCCGGGCTCTCCAGGGTCCACGGCGTGCGCAAACCGATGAAGTAATTGGGCCGCAAATTTCCGGCATAGTTTCCGATCACCGCCAAAAGCAGGAGCACCGCCGTTGGGACGATCCGGTCCGTCGCCACCGAGCGCCCAAAAGCGGCCGCAAGCAGCATGAGAAAGAGAATCAGGCAAAAGGCAGAGAAGGCGAGATTAAGCAGCGGAAGGACCGCGCCCATTCGGCCGGAGGACGCCTTCGCCTGGCGCAGTTTCGGATCGATCCAGGAGACGAGATAAAACAAAGCGGCCACCACGAGAGCGACCAGCGGCAGGACCAGGATGAAGGCCTTCGGGCCCCAGCGGTCGATTTCCCCCGCCAGATTCCAGTGAATCGGCACGCGGGCCGGGAGGTCGTTCCAAGAGACGAGGAGGAGAACAAAGGGCGTCAACAGGAGCGCTGCTTCCAGCCAGGCGAGTTTGGATTTCATTTGGTTTTTCCTTTCTTCTTTTTCATCAAGTCGAGGAGCCAGCCGAGCGAGTCATCCAGGACCGTGGTTTCGAGGGTGTAGGTGACGAACTGGCCGTTTTTCTGCGCGGAAACGAGTTCCGCCTGTTTCAAGAGATCGAGGTGGTAGGAAATGCTCGGGGTGGAAATGGCAAAGGCATCGCTGATCTCGCCCACGGTCAGGTCGCGCTCCTTCAGCATCTCGAGGATGCGGCGGCGGGTGGGATCGCGGAGCGCTTTGAAGAGAAGATTCACGAACGAATGGATATTTAGTTAAATGTCTAATTAAAACAAGTCGAAAATTTCGCCCTATGGTCTCGTTCCGAAGCCCCCTCCCGGATCCGATCGGAACAAAATAAAGACCCCTCGTGCCTCAACCCAAAAGCCCCCGAAGGAGGGCGACGGAACGAAGCCCGGGGTGCAGCGCAGCGAAACCCCGGGAACCCCCCGCGCAAACTCCCCCAGCCCCCGAATGGGGGCGTCGGAAAATTCGCGTCGAAATAACCGCCGCGCGTTCCGTCACCCGCTCCGCGGGTTCGAGGAAACGCGGGAGGGCATCCCGGAGTTTCGCTGCGCTGCACCCCGGGCTTCATTCCGTCGCCCTGCGGGGGGCTTTCGGATGACGGCAGCCTCGCGGGCTTTCAGTGGCGGCCGGCTCCCAGCAATCGCGAGACTCACACCCCCGCGCTACCGCTCCGGCTGATGATTCAACGCGTGCGTTTCGGCGTCGGTCGCGTCTTTCCACCGATAATGTTGTGCGATCGCTGCGGTGACGAAATCCTTTGCCTCCCCAATTACCTCTGGCAACGAACGCCCATGTGCCAAACCCGCGGCGATCGCGGCGGAATAGGTGCAGCCCGTGCCATGGGTTTGCACCCCGCGCGTGAAGGGCGCGGAGAATTCCGTCACCACGCCGTCTGCCACCAGCAAATCGATGGCGTGCGTTCCTCCCAAGTGTCCCCCTTTCAGTAGAACGGGAACGCCGTATCGCTTCTCCAGCTCCGTGCCGGCCTGACGCATCGATGCGAGGTCCACAATTTTCCGGCTGAGAAGAGTCGCTGCCTCATCGAGGTTGGGAGTGATCACGGTGGCGAGCGGAAACAACTCGCGCTCGTAGACGTCAATCGCCTCTTTTTGTAAAAGAAGATCGCCGCTCGTCGCCACCATCACCGGATCGATCACGACCGGCAGGGCCATTCCGCCGCACGATTTCCAAGTCCGTAAAACTTCCGCGATCCGCCAGGCGATTTCACCGGAATGGAGGAGCCCGGTCTTGATCGCCGCGATCGGAAACTTCGCCAGCAAAATCTCGATCTGCGCCGCCACCATCTCGGCCGAAACCGCTTCAATGCGATGCACTTTTCCCGGCGTCTCCGCTACGATGCAGGTCAGCGCAGACAATCCATAAACGCCCAGCGCGCTAAACGTTTTTAGGTCCGCCTGCGCGCCGGCACCGGCGCTGCAATCGGAGCCGGCAATCGTGAGTGCGACCGGGATTTCGCTCGCCATCGGGCAGGCGCGCGCCGCGAGGCGCTAGGCAGCACCGCCGTCGGGGCCGATCGCTTCCACCGGGCAGCCTTCCATCGCCTCTTTACAGAGCGCCTCTTCCTCGGGGGATTCGGCCTGTTTGTAGACGTAGGAATGGCCGCCATCGTCGTTCCGTTTGAAATTGGCCGGAGCGGTTTCGCGGCAGAGATCGCAGTCGATGCACTGATCGTCGACGTAGAACTGACCCTCGACGTTTTCTGGATATTTGTTTGCTGCGTCGGCCATAATTCCCTCGAAAATTGTTCGGCAAGGTGAGGGAGAAACGTCAGCCGCGCAAGGATATTTCCGGCGGGTTTCCCAAGAGCGGGAGAGAGGGTGTGACCGCTAATTCGGCAGAGCGGCGTGGCGCTCGAAAGCGTTGTCGCCAGACAAAACGCTTGTAGCCCCGTCCCGGGATGGGCGGGAGCGCAGTGCCAACGGGAATGACGTGCCCCGCGGGCCGCCCCCGTTGAGAATCAGCCTGGGCGCAGCGTGCCGATGCCGCTGGTTTGCGCCCGCATCAGCGCTTCGCCGATCAGGACCGCATTGACGCCCGCCGCTTTCACCCGCGCCACATCTTCCGCGGTCCGCAGCCCGCTCTCGCTGACCAGAATAATCTCCGCCGGCACTTCCTCGGCCAGCGTCTCAGTCACGGCCAGGTCGACCTCGAAGGTGGCCAGGTTGCGATTATTGATCCCGATGATGCGCGCCTCCGTTTCGAGCGCGCGATCCAGCTCGTCCAAGGTGTGGACCTCGACCAGCGCATCGAGTTGATAACGCGCCGCTGCCTCCAGAAGGACCACGAGTTCCTCATCCGAAAGCGCTGCGACGATCAACAAGATCGCGTCCGCACCGGCCACGGCCGCTTCCGCGATTTGCACCTCATCGAGGATGAAATCCTTCCGCAATATCGGCACCTCCACGGCCGCTCGAATCTGGGTCAGATACTCGAGCCGGCCCTGGAAAAATTGTTCGTCAGTCAACACCGAGATCGCCTCCGCCCCCGCTTGCGCGTAATTCCGCGCGATCAGGACCGGATCGAACAATTCCGCGATCACACCAGCGGAGGGCGACGCCTTCTTGACCTCGGCGATGAGGGCCAGCGCTCCCGCCTCGCGAGTGAGGGCGTTTTGGAAACTACGGAAATCGTTGCGCAGGAGCGCGGCAGCGCGCAGCTCTTCCCGCCGGGGAAGAAGGGCGGCGATCTCGCGTCGCTTTACGGTGAGGATGTCATCGAGCCGGCTCATTTGCTGCGCGTTCCTTAGCAGATGCGGGCGCGGATTGCACGGACTGCGCCAGCGGTTGCAGTTGGTATGAGCGCTGCTGAGGTGCAAGCTGCAAGCTTATGCGGATCATTGTTTGGGGAATCAACTACGCGCCGGAATTCACTGGCATCGCGCCGCATAACGTGGCGCTTTGCGAGTTCCTGCAGGAGCGCGGCCACGACGCTCGGATGGTGACGACGTTTTCCTATTACCCTACCTGGCAAAAGCGGCCGGAAGATCGCGGGAAAGTTTACCGCACCGATCAGATCCACGGCGTGCCGGTGCACCGTTGCTGGCATTTTGTACCACCGCGGGTCTCGGCGCTAAAGCGGATTTTGCACGAGGCGACCTTCGTTCTCACCTCGACTCTGCGTCAGCTCACGCTGGCGCGGCCGGATGTGTACGTTCTGGTCTCGCCGCCGCTCTTGTTAGGCGCGGCGGGCTGGCTAGTGGGGCTGATCAAGGGTGCGCCCTTCGTCTATCATGTGCAGGACATGCAGCCGGATGCGGCGGTCGGGCTCGGGATGTTGCGCGCGGGCTGGTTCATCCGCGCGCTCTATGCGCTGGAGTCGTTTGCCTATCGGAGCGCGGCGCGCGTCTCGGGCATCACCCAGGGGATGCTGGTCAAGTTCCGCCGCAAAGGCGTGCCGGAGAAGAAGCTGATCTACTTCCCGAATGCGATCTCGCTGGCCGAGCCGGAAGCCCCGCCGCGCCGCGGAGAATTTCGCGCGCGTAATGGATTGCCCTCCGATGCTTTTCTCGCCATCTACGCGGGCAACCTGGGCGTGAAGCAGGGCGCCGATGTCTTGATCGAGGCCGCGCAACGGGTGCGCGATCCGCGGATTCGGATCGCGATCTGCGGCGATGGCGCGCAGCGTGAAGTTTTGGCGGAACAGGTGCGGCGACTGGGCTTGCCGAACGTGACCATGCTGCCGTTGCAACAGGGCCGGGATTACACCGCGCTGCTGGCGGACGCGGACGTCTGCTTCATCACCCAGCAATCGGGTTCGGGAAATTCATTCTTCCCCAGCAAATTACTGGGTCTGCTGGCGCAGTCGAAACCGGTGGTGACGGTAGCCGATCCGGAGAGCGAGCTGGCGGAAGCGGCCTTCGCCGGCGGATTCGGGCTCAACATTCCACCTGGCCGGCCGCAAGAGGTGGCGGAGGTGCTGGATGAATTGGCGGCCGATCCGGCGCGGCTGGCGCGTTATGGGGCCGCGGGCCACGTCTACGTGCAGCAATTTGAAAAGACCCACGTCTTCGAGAATTTCCTGCGCGAGCTCGAAGCGCTGGCGGCGACGCCGAATCAGTAAGCCGTGCGCGGCGGGACGAAAACCTGCGCGCAGGTGCGCAGGATG
>JBBSLZ010000176.1:0-7069 GCA_038233435.1 Chthoniobacterales bacterium | reverse complement strand
CTTAAACCGAACGGAGAATTCTTCGGCGACATGGAAGCAGGCCGCGGTCTGGCGGCACTGCTCGTGGCGGGCTTTCATTGCGCCCAGACCCGCGCCCTCGTCGACGGGCTGCCGGTCGATCTCAAACAAATCAGCGCGCCAAACCCGCTCTGGCAGCCGCTCCAGTTTTTCCATGACATCTTTGTCTACGGCTTGTCCGAACCCCAGCCGCACTTCGGCCCGCTCTTCTTTTTCGTCCTGAGCGGCTTTCTCCTGACCGATTCGATCCGCCGTGGGCCGGGCGCAGTGGGTCCGGCCTCCGCCCGTTTCTTCCTGGCGCGCTTTTTCCGGATCTATCCCGCGATCGTGGCCACGTTGCTCATCTTCTGGGCGGTGCATGCTATCACTGGCCTCGCCCTGGATCCGCACGGCTATTCCTTCAGCTCGCTCTGGCGCAACCTTCTCCTCATCCGGACTAACATCGATGGCGTGATGTGGACCGTGCAGGTGGAAGTGCTGGCGTTGCCGATGATCTTCGCCGCGATCTGGCTGCTGCGCGTCCGCTGGGGACCGGCTTTGGTAACCCTGCTTTTTCTCGGGCTGGTGGCGCTTTCCTTCTGGGGCTCGTGGGAACGCCTCGGCTGGGGCGCCCCCTCTCGCACCGCTTGGCTGTACACTTTTCTCTGCGGCATCCTCGCGCATCACTTTGGCCGCCGGCTGTTCTCCTCCCTTTCTCGACGCGGCACGACGTTCGTCTTCTTCGCCGCCGTCGGCGTCTTTTTCTTCTCCGGCCTCGTCGTCCACCAAAAGTGGCTCATCCTTTTCCAGACCATCGCTGGCTCTACCATTGTCGCGCTGCTGGCTTTCGGCCCCATCATCGGCGCCGCCGCGATCTTGCGCACGATACCGCTGCGCTTTCTCGGCCGGGTCTCCTACAGCTTCTACCTGCTCCATCCACTCACTCTCATGATCATCTGGAAGCAGCCTGAACTCTTCGGCCGCTGGCTTGATCGAGGCCTGCCCGCGATCGTCCTTTCGATTGGGCTTTGGCTCGCCACCACCCTCGCCGTTCTCCCGCTCGCCTGGCTCATCTACCGCGTGGTCGAGCTGCCATTTATCCGCCTCGGAAAGCGGGTCTGGCAGCGCTCGCTGGCGGCTGGATAAAGTTCTAAGTTTTTCCTTTCTGGCGGGTCTAAGCTTTTGTGGACTTGATGCTGAACCCGCCCGCCGCACCCGACCTTGAAGAGCTGCTGCGGCGTTTCGAGATTCCTCTCCAGCAATACACCGCCCGCATCCTCGGCGATCGCGACCGCGCCCGCGATGTCGTGCAGGAAACCTTTGTGGAATTGCAACGCAGCGCGCGCGAGCAGGCCGATGACGCGCCCGCGAAATGGCTCTTCACCGTCTGCCGCAACCGCGCGCTCAACGTGTGCCGAAAAGAAAGGCGTCTGACCTACCTGGATGAGGAAATCCTGGAGAAACGGGAAGGCAAAGCGCCCGCCCCGTTCGATCAGATCGAAGAAAAGGAGGCGCGCGGTTTTCTGCTTCGCATCGTCGCCACGCTCCCGCCGCGCCAGCAGGAAGTCATCCAGCTGAAATTTCAAAACGACCTCAGCTACCAGGAGATCAGCGAGATCACGCACCTCTCCGTCAGCCACGTGGGCGTGCTCCTGCACACCGCCTTGAAAACGCTCCGCCAACGCTACGGCAGCGCCTCGCGCGATTTCCTCCCCTTCACTCCCCGCACCACATGAAAATCAATCTCGATGATCCCAACCTGACCGCCTACGCGCTGGGCGAACTTTCCGGCGACCTCCGCGCCGAGATGGAAAAAGCCGTCCTGGCGTCCGCCGCAGCCCAAACCTTCGTGCAGGAAACCCAGCAGCTCGCCACGCTCTTGGAAACCGACTTCGCCTCCGAGTTGAAACACGCCGCACGCAAGCCATCGAACATTCTGCCGCGCTCTGAACCGCGCAGTTTCTGGTCGGATAACCGGTGGGCCTCGATCGCCGTCGCGGCGCTGCTCGCTGTCTGTGCGGTGATTGCGGCGGTTGCCATCTCCGGTTTGCGTGGCCATCGGCCGGCGGCACTCGCGGGCAATCACGGATCACTCGCGTCGCCGGCCGCCGCCGCGACTCCAGCAGTCTTGGAAGTGGAAGCTGAGGTCGAGGCGGCGCCGCCCGAGCAGCCGCTTGTGGCGCTGAATGAGCCGCCGCCTTCCAGCAGTGGCGAACCCCGCGGCACCGCCAACTACGGCCACTTCGAAGAAAATCCCTTCCTCCTCACGGAGACGAATCCTTTCTCCACCTTCTCCATCGACGTGGACACGGCTTCCTACGCCAACGTCCGCCGCCTGATCAACGCCGGTGCGAAGCCGCCGAAGGACGCCGTCCGGGTGGAGGAGATGATCAATTACTTCGTCTACGATTACCCACCGCCACCGCCTAACGAGCCGTTCTCCATCAATCTC
The DNA here is from genome assembly GCA_038233435.1 of Chthoniobacterales bacterium. Classification (GTDB taxonomy): domain Bacteria; phylum Verrucomicrobiota; class Verrucomicrobiia; order Chthoniobacterales; family UBA10450; genus JACCTI01. The sequence goes on along the minus strand of JBBSLZ010000176.1, from coordinate 4,620 downwards.
GAAGTGGCCAGTTGCCCGTGGACGCCGGAGCACCGGCTCGTCCGGATCGGCTTGAAGGGCCGTGAGCTCGCATCCCAGGCGCGCGGCAGGCCGGGCGAACTCGTTAGGCTGGCGGCGGAAAAAGCAAAGAGCACCGTCCTCGGCGTGGGCGACGACAACCTGAAGGACGCGACCATGCAAAAACTGGCCGACCAAGCGAAGGGCAACTACGCCTACCTCGATTCGCTCGAGGAAGCGCGCAAGGTCCTCGTGCAGCAGATGAACGGCACCCTGGTCACGATCGCCAAGGACGTGAAGGTGCAGGTTGAGTTCAATCCGCAACACGTCGCGTCCTACCGCCTCATCGGCTACGAAAAGCGCCTCCTCCGGAAGGAAGATTTTAACAACGGCAAAGTCGACGCGGGCGAGATCGGCGCCGGTCACACCGTCACCGCCCTCTACGAAATCGTCCCGCGCGGCGCGGCCAACGATCCGGCCGCGAGCGTGCCGCCCGTCGACCCTTTAAGATATTCGCCCAACCTGCCTCCTCCTATCCGCACCCGTCGCCCGATTTGATGACGGTCAAGCTGCGCTACAAACAACCGGACGGCGACCGGAGCAAACTGCTGGAGCGCTCGTTAGCCGACGGCGGCGCGGAGTTTGCGCAGGCTTCGGCCGACTTCCGTTTCGCCGCCGCGGTGGCCGAGTTCGGCCTCATCCTGCGCGACTCGCCGCACAAGGGGAACGCTAAGCTTGCCGCCGCCCTCGCTCGCGCGCGGGACGCGAAAGGCCACGACGAGGCTGGCTATCGCGCAGGCTTTATCGAGCTGGCCCAGAAAGCTCAGGCGCTCGCCTTTTGACGCCGACGCAGGCCATTCCACGTCATGGTCGCGATCGGTGCCGAGACGACGATCAGCCCCAACCAAAACGCGCTCGCCGCCGCGCCGTCCAGCCAGCGCGCGAAGCTTCCCCGCGACCCCGACCAATTGATCAGCGACATGGTCAGGCCGGCCACGATTCCGCTGAACCACGCGCCCAGCGCGTAGCCGACAAAGCGGTCCCGCGCGAAACCTCGGGTGCCACCGCGGGTGCGACGCCAGGCGATGAACAGGAAGACGATCAACGCCAGGACGCAAAGGCCGCACCAGGCGAGAGCGCACAGCCAGACCAACGCTCCCGGCGGGAGAACCTGGATGTCGCTCATCCGACGAACCCCCGCGGTCGCTCGCGCGTGTCGAGCATGTTCGTGGAGATGAAGCGCCAGGTGGCGAGCGCGCAGAGCACGCCGAGTAACGCGCCGCCCACCACATCGGAGAGATGGTGGGCATTCAAATAAAGCCGCGAGAGCGCGATCAGAACCGGAATGGGAAGCAACACCAGACCGATGCGGCGGCGGGCAAAGACCAGCGTCCCGAAGAAGGCGGTCGTGGCCGCGGTGTGGCCGGAGGGAAAGGAATTGTATTTCGAACCGAACCGCGGGCCATGCCAGCCGGCGTCTTCCGTCACCGTGGGACGGGCGCGTCCGGTCGCGATCTTGATGGCGCGATTCGTCACGCCCGCCAGCGCGCACGCCAAGACCATCGCGGCGCAAATCATAATCCAGCGCCGGCTGCCGAGTGCGTAGGCAATGGCGGCTCCGATGAGCGCCAGGACGACATGCTGTGGCCAGTCGCCCCACCCACTGACGCGCTCCATAAATTGCGCGATCGATGGCACCTGGTGCCGCGCCACCCACGCCTGCACGGAAGCGTCGAGAAAGAACGCGCCGGTGAGGAGAATCGCTCCGAATATTAGCCAGCTCGGCCAGTGCCGTGGGGCGTGCGTCTTGTTCACCGTGGAAATTCCGGTTTGTGTTTCAAGTGCGAGTATCTTTCAATCCGCCCCTTGCAACCTGCAATCCGGAAATTCGCGCTTCTTTTCTTCGGCGCCCTGCTCTTTCACGTCGCCGGGTCGTGGACTCTGCCTTTGCTGGACCGGGATGAGCCGCGCTTTGCGGAGGCTTCGCGGGAGATGCTGCAGCGCGGCGATTACGTGGTGCCGTATCTGAATAATCGCTATCGCTTCGACAAGCCGCCGCTCACTTATTGGGCGCAGGCGGCCAGTTATCGGGTCTTTGGGGAGAATGATTTTGCGGCGCGGTTTCCTTCCGCGATCGCGGCGGCGCTGACCGCGGTGGTGCTGCTGGCCTGGGGGCGGCGGATGGGGAATGAGCGCGTGGGCTGGTGGGCGGCGCTGATCTTTTCGCTTTGTCTGCAAACCTTCATGCACGCACGCGCGGCGGTGGCGGATATGTGGCTGGTCTTTTTTATGACTGCGGCGCACTGGGCGGGATATGAGCTTTTGCGGGATCGGCTGAACGTCGAACGCCGAACGTCGAACGCTGAACGGCGAACTCCAGAGGCGACAATTCTCCGCCGCTGGTGGTGGCTGTTCTACTGCTCGCTCGCGCTGGCGTTTCTGGCCAAGGGGCCGATCGGGTGGCTGCCGTTGCTGACTTTGGTGGTGACCAAACTCGGGGTGAAGGATCTTCGGCTGGGACGGCGGTTTCTATTTTTCACGGGGCTGCTTTTTGCCTTCTCGCTCGTCGCGCTCTGGGGAATTCCGGCGCTTGTTCGGACGGAGGGTTTGTTTTTTGAAGTCGGGATCGGCCGGCACGTGGTCGAGCGCTCGGTCGGGGTCATGGACGGGCATGGGCCGGAGAAGCTGTGGGGCTACCTGGCCACGCTGCCGTTTTATTTTGTGCTCATCTTTGTCTCGTTTGCGCCGTGGTCGATCAAGTTGCCGTGGCTGGCGAAGAAACTCTGGCGCGGACGCGATCCGCTTGATGCGTATCTGATCGCGGGCGCGGCGGTCATCTTCATCGTCTTCACTTTAGTGAAAACGAAATTGCCGCATTACACGCTGCCGGCGATTCCGTTGCTCGCGCTCCTGCTGGCCAAAACGCTGGCCGATTTGCCGACGGCGGCCCGGTTCGTTAGGCGGACGGCCATCGTGGGCGCCGTCGTCGCTGCCTTCGTGCTGGTGCTCACGCCGGTGGCGGCGCATTTTTCGCCGACGCTGCAACTGGTCCGCCAGGCGCGCGGCGATCTGCGGCGGGAGATGGAGATCGGCGCGCTCGATTACCGCGAGCCGAGCCTCGTCTGGTATTTCCGCAAGTATATCGACGGCTGGATGGTGAACCTGAGCGCAGAGGAATTACCGGCGTTTTTCGCCAAACCGGGCGGACGCGTGGCGGTGATGTCGACCGCGGTGGCGACGAAAGCGTATCCCGCCTTGCCGCCGAGTTGGAAAAGCTATCGCACCCACGGTTTCAACACCGCCACTGGCAAGTGGGTCGATCTCACCTTGCTGTTGAAGCCACTGTAGCCACGTCCCTGCGGGACGTGCGAGATCGGCGCTCAACTGTATTTCCGACGTCCGGTCCGCGCTCCACGCCACTCCCGCACGTCCCACAGGGACGTGGCTACCCGCGAAATCGGAACGCGGCGATTGCCGTGCGAAACGGCCTCAGCAGATCCAGCGATGGAGCCGGCCCGCCCCCGGGCCGGAACCTCGCCATCCTTCGGCGCGAGGGCGCGCCGGCTCCAAGGTTTGCGGATCGCGACGCGTCTGGTAACCATTCCACGATGATCACCTATCTCGCGGGCAAGCTCGCTGCCGCCCTCCCGACGCAGGCCATTGTGGACGTGAACGGGGTCGGCTACGAGCTGCTGATTCCACTCTCGAGTTACGATCGTCTGCCCGCGGTGGGCCAGCCGGTGCATGTGCTCACGCATCTTCATGTGCGCGAAGACGCGCACATCCTTTACGGCTTCATGAGCACATTGGAGCGGGATCTCTTTCGACTGCTCGTTAACCACGTCAGCGGCATCGGCCCGAAGCTGGCGCTCGCGGTCTTGAGCGGAATGAGCGTGGGAAATTTTAAGAACGCGGTGGTGAACAACGATGTCGCTTCGCTCTCGAAAATCAGCGGTTTGGGCAAGAAAACGGCGGAGCGGATCGTGCTGGAATTGAAAGACAAGCTGGGCGTCTCCGCGGTATGGGAAGCAGCCAGCGCGTCGCATGCGCCGAGCGCGGAGGAGAGTCAGGCGAACGAGGCGGTGCTGGCCCTGATTGCGCTGGGTTACAAGCAGGTGGATGCGCACAAGACGGTGCGCGATTTGCAGGCAGGGCAGCCGGAGATCAAATCGGCGGAGGAACTGGTGAAGAACGCGCTCAAGCGGATGGCGGCGGGACGATGAAATCGTGAACGTCGAACGTTGAACGCCGAACTTCGAACGTCGAATTTCCGAAGCGCGATCAGGGAGCATTTCCCCAGTTCGACGTTGGACGTTCGGCGTTCAACGTTTCCCCCTTCAGGCCCGCGGAAGCCGCAAAACTCACCGCCATCCAAGCCGCCTTCCTCGCAGAAGGCCTTTTCGCGGAAAAGGCTTTTCTTTTCTCGCCCGAGCCCTTCGCGATCGACCCCGCGCTGGCCAAGGATCTGGACCGTCTCGGCCGGCACTTCTTATTCTTTTTCTTTTCGCATGACTAATTCGCTCGACACAAGTGCGACTTTTCACGTTTACTCCAGACATGACCCCCAAAACCATTATACCGCTCCTGCTTGCCTGCCTTCTTCCACTGACCGCATCAGCTCTT
>JBBSLZ010000175.1:0-7105 GCA_038233435.1 Chthoniobacterales bacterium | reverse complement strand
CGCGATGGCGCGGCCGAGCTGCTGGCGATATTGCACGGTGGCGATACGCTGGCCTTCGGTGGGATCGTTCAGGAAACCGGCTTCGAGGAGAAGGCCGGGGATGCGGAGGTGGCGGAGGACTTTGAAGCGCGCGTGGCGGACGCCGCGGTCGTAGGGTTGCGCGCGGGAGAGCACGGCGGCGTGGACGGCGGCGGCGAGAGCGATATTGAGGTTGTCCTGCGCGTTGCCTTCGTCTGCGGCGCCTTCGCCGTTTTCGGTGGTGTGGTGTTCGCCGCTTTCGGCGGCATCCGAGGGCGCGCCTTTCGGCGCGAGGCGGTAGCTTTCGACGCCATTGCCGCCGCTGCCGGAATTGAAGTGGATGCTGACGAAGACGGCGTTTCGGAAACGGTTGGCGAAGGCGATCCGGTCTTCGAGCGAGATGCCGGTGTCATCGGCGCGGGTCATTTCGACTTTGAACCCGGCTTGCAGGAGCTGCTCCCGGGCGGTGAGGGCCACTTCGAGGGCGAAGGCTTTCTCGCTGCCCCACTTGTTGGCGGTGCCCTGGTCGGTGCCGCCGTGGCCGGGATCGAGGACGACGGTCTGGATGGGCTGCGCGCCTTCGATGCGGCTGGGGCGGAGGACGGGCTCGACCAGCTTGCCGACATCGAAGGCGGAGACGAGCTGGCCTTCGGATTGTTCGCGCAGCGGGAAGTGGGTGAAGAAGCGGACGCCGTTTATGTAGAGCTCGCTGGAGCCGACCTGGGTGCGGATGCCGCGCTGGGCGCTGCGGAGGGAGATGGTGCGGTTGGCGTGGTTGTATTCTCCGAATTGGTAGAACTCGGCCAGGTTCGCGAAGGTGACGTAATCGCGGTCGCCCTGCCGGATGACGTTCCATTCGACGGCGCGGGCGGTGGAGCAGAGCCACGCGAAGAGGAGGAGCCGGCCGAAGGTGTGCATCTGGTGGCGCATGCGTCCCGCTTGCGGTTCGGCACTAAAGCGCAAGCCGGAGGCCGGCGCCACATTTGCATTCGGGACGGGCGCTTCGATGATTCTGCCCCGTGGCCGAATTACCGAAAACCTATGACCCCGGCGTGGTGGAACCGAAGTGGTATGCCCGCTGGCTGGAGCGGGGCGATTACCATGCGGATGCGAGTTCCACGAAGCCGGCGTTTTCGATTGTGATTCCGCCGCCGAACATCACGGGCGTGCTCACGCTCGGGCATGTGTTGAATAATACGATCCAGGATATTCTGGCGCGGCGGGCGCGGATGCTGGGTCATGAGGTGCTCTGGCTGCCGGGGACGGATCACGCGGGGGTGGCGACGCAGACGGCGGTGGAGAAGCATCTCTCGAAGACGGAGAAGAAGAAGCGGCAGGATTACGGGCGCGAGGAATTCCTGCGGCGCGTGGTGGAGTGGCAGGATAAGCACGGCGGGATCATCATCGAGCAATTGAAGCGGCTGGGGTGCTCGTGTGATTGGGCGCGGCAGCGTTACACTTTTGATCCGGATTACGCGCGCGCGGTAAGCGAGGTGTTTGTGAAGCTGCACGAGAAGGGGCTGATCTATCGCGGGAAGCGGATGATTAATTGGGACCTGGCCGCGCAGACCGCGCTCTCGGATGAGGAAGTGATTCCGACGAAGCAGAAGAGCGTTCTTTATTATGTGCGCTACGAGATCGTGGAGCGGCCGGGGCATTTTCTGGAAGTGGCGACGACGCGGCCAGAGACGATCATGGCGGATGTGGGGCTGGCGGTGCATCCGAACGATGCGCGCTATCGGGAGCTGATCGGGAAGAAGGTGTGGCGGCCGCTCATTCGCGAGGAGATTCCGGTGCTGGCAGATGAGGGGATTGATCCGGAATTCGGGACCGGGATTCTCAAGGTCACGCCCGCGCACGATAAGGTGGATTTTGAGATTGGGCAGCGGAACGGCCTGGCGGTGATCGATGTGCTGCATCCGAATGGGAAGATCAATTGTCCGGCATCTCCCGAGCTGGATGGACTGGATCGTTTCGAAGCGCGGAAGCGAGCGGGGGAGTTGCTCACGGAGCAGGGCTTGCTGGCGAAGGAAGAGCCGTATGAGAATACGGTGGGCTTCAGCGAACGCGCGGGGGTGCCGATCGAGCCACGGCTAAGCGAGCAGTGGTTTTTGCGTTATCCGAAAACGGAGGAAGCGCTGGCAGTGGTGCGGGAGCATTTGATCCGGTTCTTTCCCGCGCATTGGGAGAAGGTTTACGCGCAGTGGCTGGAGAATATTCAGGATTGGTGCATCAGCCGGCAGGTTTGGTGGGGGCATCGCATTCCGGCTTGGTATCCCGTGGGGCATGCGTCTCGCTTGCGCGGGGAAGGGGAACGCAAGCGGGACGCATGCGCCACGGGGGATACTAGCGACATGGGATCGACGGTGCGCGTCCAAGTGGATTCGCCCGGCGACGGCTGGCGGCAGGACGAGGACACGCTCGATACGTGGTTTTCCTCGTGGCTGTGGGCCTACGAAACGATGGACGCGGAGACGCGGGCGAAGTTTTACCCGACTTCGGTGCTGGTGACGGCGCCTGATATTATTTTCTTCTGGGTGGCGCGCATCATCATCGCGGGACTGGAGTTCCGGCCGGGCAAGAGCGCGAAGGCGGAGGATAATGTTCCGTTTCGTGATGTTTATTTTACGGGGCTGATTCGCGATCGGTCGGGACGGAAGATGAGCAAGTCGCTGGGCAATTCGCCCGATCCACTGGACTTGATGGCGAAATTCGGCGCTGATGGTGTGCGCTTTGGGTTGATGCGGATCGCGCCGAGCGGACAGGACATTCGCTTTGACGAAAAACAGGTGGAGGAGGGGAGGAACTTTGCGACCAAGCTCTGGAATGCCGCGCGTTTCCGGCAGATGCACGGCCCGAGCGAGGCCGCGCCCCGGCTCGCGGAGTACTCGCTTTCCATTTACTCCGTGGAAGTGCTGGCGCGGCTCGATGCGACGATCGCGTCGGTCGAGGAATCGTATCGCGGTTATCGTTTCAACGAAGTAGCGCAGGGGCTTTACGATTTTTTCTGGGGCGATTATTGCGACTGGTTCGTCGAGGCGGCCAAGACGGATATTTTTTCTGAGGAACTGAAACGCAAAGACGCAGTGCTGGCGGTGATGGACCATGTGCTCTCGGCGGTCTTACGGTTGCTGCATCCGTTCATGCCGCACATTACGGAGGAGCTTTGGCAATTGATGGCGTTCGGGGACGATGGCTCGACGATTCAATTCGAGCTGCCGCCGGAGTCACTGCAAGCTGGAAGCTTGCGCTACCCTGGCGCGCGGGAGCGCGTGGCCGCGGTTTACGCGCTCGTGCAGGCGGGTCGTAATTTGCGGGCGGAATCGCGGGTGCCTTCGAATCAGAAGGCGCAGTTCATTCTCCGGACCTCAGTAGATTGGATCGCGGCCGAGTTGCCGACCGTCACGCGGTTGATGAATGCGGAGGAAATCGCACTCGATCCCTCTTACCAGGCGGCGCCGGGCGTGCCCTTGGCGGCGACAGCGTTGGGCGAATTGCATCTCATCATAGCGGGTGGCGACAAGGAAGCGGAAGGAGAGCGCCTCGACAAGGAGATCGCGAAGCTGGAGAAGGATTTGGAAGCGACGGTGCGGAAGCTGTCCAACGCTTCATTCGTGGACAAGGCGCCGCGGGAGGTGGTGGCGGAGCACAAAAAACGGCAGACCGATTTCTCCGAGAAACTGAAGCAGCTCAGGGCTGCGCGCGCGAGCCTGGAGTGAGCGTGACGCGATTGTTCACGACCGTGGCGCCGCGGCCTAGGAAGTAATCGCGCAGCTCGGGCGTGTAGCAGGTGCCGTCGAATTCTTGATTCAATTCGAGGTGAATGATGCCGCCTGGGCGCAGGTATTGAGCCGCATCGGAGAAGAAGAATTCCCACTCAGCCGGGCCCCAGATGTGATCGGTCTTATGATCGTTGAAGCAGATCATGTAGGCGGTGATGAGGTCGAAGGTGGAATCGAATTTTGGGAGCGGTTTGTAGCGCTCGATGCGCGCGATGACGCGAGGGACGCCGAGCAATTTAGTGAGGTCGTTAAACATGGGCGACTCATCGAGGTCGAGGCCGAGGACCTCGTGGCCGAGCCGCTTGCAAAGGTAGAGGAAATAGCCGGCGCCAGAGCCGAGGTCGAGGATGCGGCGGCGCGGGACGCAATCGAGATCGAGATCGCGGAGGCGGCGGATGTTGATTTCGAGCCAGCGACGGAGTTCGAGATATTTTTCGGGCGCGTCGCCGGGATGCGGCACGGAATGGCGCAGGTGGATGGCCCGGAATTGCTCGGGATCGATGCTCGCGATGACGGTATCGGGGTTGATCCGAAACGCGAAACGGCGGGTGAGCAGGATGCGACGAGCGTGGTGTCGCATGCTCGCGGGGAGCCGCGGGTCGCCCAGTTTTTTGATCTTGTGAATGAAGCGCATCGGTCGAGGGGACCGATTTCCTAAATGCGAGCCACGGGGAAGTCAAAGCAACGCCTGCGGGCGGACCGCGGACTACGCAGATTGCGCGGATTTTTCAGAGGTCTCTATCTGCGCCATCCGCGTAATCCGCGGTGAACCCCAGTGATTGGGTAGTCCTATTATCGTGCTTTGCGCTTGGCCTGCTGCTCGCGAACGTACTGAAGCTCCGCCTTAGCCTTTGTATCTTTGGGGTTGGTCGCGATGCACTGCTGATATTTCTTCTCTGCCTCGTCGAGCTTCCCACGCTCGACGAGAACATAGCCGAGGCCGCGTTGCGCCTTCGCGAGATCATCCGTCCTGCTCGCTGCCGGAGAAAGCGACGCAGTGTCCTCAGCTTCTCGATACAGCTGTTCCGCTTTTGACCAGTTCTTCTCGCGTGCGTATATCTGGCCCATCTCGGCGAGATATTGTGCGTTGAATTGCGACATCTTCAGCGCTTGCTGAAGTGTCGCCTTTGCTTCGCCCATCCGACCTAAATCCTGCAGCGCGTATGCCTTCATGAAATAAGCGTCTGACCAAACAAAGGACAACGCGATCGCGTTGTTCTTGTCCACCGCGGCCTTCAGCATGAGCAACAGATTCTCTTCCGGTGAACGTCCGCAGAAAATCTTCTGCTTCTTGTCGCCGTAGTGGGCTTTGTAAGCGCTGATGACTTTGTCGCACTTTGCGATCGCGGCTGCGGGATTCTTGTTGTCGATGTTACGACGCGCTTCCTGAAGAAGTTTTATCATCTGTGGGTCCTTTTCAGGGTCGCCGCCCGGAAGCGCGGCGAACCCGAGCGCTGTCGCGACGGTCAACGCCAGGATTTGGACTGTGATGTAGCGCATGGATCTAACGCGAATTAAAAGAATCTTCGTCTTTGAAAGCGAACAAATTTTCTTCTCTGCGCACTGATGGGGTGTGTCGTGGTTGTTGCCCTGCAGGTCGCGATTCGCTTAATTCGCTGAACCGGTTCGATGAATACCTGGAAAAAACTGCTTTGGATTTTCGTGACCGCGCTCGGGTTGGGCGCGCTGGCGGTGCTGGCCCTGTCGCGCGGGGAGCCGGTGAATGCGCTTTGGATCGTGGTCGCGGGGATGTGCGCGTTTGCGATCAGCTACCGGTTCTACAGCAAGTGGCTGGCGACGAAGGTGCTGGTTTTGAACGATGAGCGGGCGACGCCGGCGGTGGTGCAGGAGGATGGGAAGGATTTTGTGCCGACGAATCGCTGGATGGTTTTCGGTCATCACTTTGCGGCAATCGCGGGGCCGGGGCCGCTGGTGGGTCCGGTGCTGGCGGCGCAGTTTGGGTTTTTGCCGGGGACGCTTTGGATTTTGATCGGGGCGACGCTCGGAGGCGGGGTGCACGATATGATCGTGCTTTTCAGTTCGGTGCGGCGGCGGGGGAAGACGCTGGGGCAGATGGTGAAGGAGGAGATCGGGCCGGGCGTGGGGGCGCTGGCGCTGGTGAGTGTGCTGGCGATCATGATCATTTTGATGGCGGTGCTGGCGCTGGTGGTGGTGCAGGCGCTGGCGGAAAGCCCGTGGGGCGTGTTCACGATTGCGACCACGATTCCGGTGGCGCTGATCATGGGGCTGGGTTTGCGAAGCGGACGGATCAGCGTGGTTTGGATTACGGTTTTTGGGTTGGTCGGGCTGGCGTTTGGGGTTTGGGGCGGGCAGTTCCTGGAGCAGTTCCCGACGTTACAGGCGTGGTTTACGCGCGATGCGAAGTGGCTGGCGTGGGCGCTGATGATTTACGCGTTCGCGGCTTCGACTTTGCCGATCTGGCTGTTGCTGACGCCACGGGATTACCTGAGCACGTTTTTGAAACTGGGAACGGTGGCGGCGCTGGGCGTGGCGGTGGTGTTGATCCGGCCGACGTTGCTGATGCCGTCGATCTCGCGCTTTATCGATGGCTCGGGACCGGTCTTTGCGGGGCCGGTGTTTCCATTCGTTTGCATCACGATCGCCTGCGGGGCGGTCTCGGGTTTTCACTCGCTGATCGCTTCGGGGACGACTCCTCGGATGGTGGCGCGGGAGTCGCGCATTCGCGACATCGGCTACGGCGCGATGATTACCGAGATGATGGTGGCGTTGATGGCGATGATCGCGGCGTGCGTGCTGGAGCCGGGGGAATATTTCGCGATCAACACCAAAGGCGCGCCGACGGAGGTGGTGGCGCGGATCAGCGCGGCTGGGTATCCGGTGACGGAGGCAGGGATGCAGACGCTGGCGGCGAATCTGGGGGAGTCGACCATGTTCGGGCGCGCGGGCGGGGCGCCGACGTTTGCGGTGGGAATGGCGCACATGTTTGCGCGCGTCTCGGCGAACCCGACGGCGCTCGCGCTCTGGTATCACTTCGCGATCATGTTCGAGGCGCTGTTCATCCTGACGACGCTGGATGCGGGGACGCGGGTGGGGCGTTTTTTGCTCCAGGATCTACTGGGGAACGTGTGGCGACCGCTGGGCGATACGCGTTCGCTTTGGGCGAATCTGCTCGCGAGCAGTCTGCTGGTGGCGGCGTGGGGCTGGTTTCTTTATCAGGGGGTGATCGATCCGCTGGGCGGGATCAATAGTCTCTGGCCGCTCTTCGGGTTGGCGAATCAGCTGCTCTCCGTGATCGCGCTTTGTCTCGGCACGACGGTGCTGAT
>JBBSLZ010000174.1:0-7112 GCA_038233435.1 Chthoniobacterales bacterium | reverse complement strand
CCAGGCGCTCAAAGCCACCACCCCGCCGCGATCCATGCTCGAAGTCCGCCGGCTGCAGCTCGACCAGGGAGCGCTCCAGACCGCCCTCCCGCTCTCTCTCCTGGAAGAAATCTGGCGCCACCTCTCAGCCTCGCGCCGGTCCATCGCCGAGCTATTCTCCTTTTGTTCCGTCTCCGAATTGAAGATCCAGCAGGCGGTCAGCGAGCTTCTGCGGACCGAACACCTGTCCCTCATCCCCGCCCCCACCCCGAGCCTCAACCTCACGCCTCACGAATGAAAACCATCACCCTCACGCTCCTCTGCGCGCTCGCCTTCGGCTCGACCAGTTGCTCCTTCTCGAAAGAAGGGCGGCAACAGCGCGCCTATCAAAAATACATTCGCAAATCGAGTGCCTCCCGCCAAAAGCAGCGCTCGAAATTCCGCACCGGAAAACCGCAGATGCCCGTCTCCCCCATGCCGAGCGAGCCGATGCAAAGCACCGCCAGCGGCCCCGAAGCAATGCCTTCGGATCAATAAATGCCCGAATTTCCCAGGCGAGCCTACTTCTCGGCTCGCTCGCCCTTTACCGCCACCGGACGTCCCGCTTCGTCCACGGCCACGTAGATAAAGACGGCGCGGGTCACGCGCACCTGCCGGCCATCCATAAACCGGCGCACCCACACTTCCACCGGGATCGTCATCGAAGTTCGGCCGATTTTTTCCACCCAGGCGTAGCAGGCCACCGTATCCCCTACCCGCACCGGTTCCAGGAACGACATCCCTTCCATCGCCACCGTCACCACCCGCGTCTGGGCCGTTTTCGCCGCCAGGATGCTGCTCCCCAGATCCATCTGCGACATCAGCCAGCCACCGAAAATGTCTCCATTCGGATTCGTGTCCGCCGGCATGGCGATAGTTTGGATAACGAGCTCGCCTTTCGGTTCCTCCATAAGCGCAGCAATCTAGGCGGCGGGCCTCACAACACGAGCATGCAATCGCCGTAGCTGTAGAAACGGTAACGCTCGCGAATCGCTTCCGCGTACGCTTGCAGCACGAATTCCCGACCCGCGAACGCGCTCACCAGCATAAGCAGCGTCGAACGCGGGAGATGGAAATTCGTCAGGAGCGCGTCCACCCGCGTGATCCGAGCCGGCGGGTGGAGGAAAATATTCGTGGCGCCCTCCTGCGCCAGGAGCTTGCCCGCCGCGTCGCGCCCAGCCGATTCCAGCACGCGCACGCTGGTGGTGCCTACGGCAAAAACGCGCCGCGCGGCGTTGATCGCGTCCGCCGCGGCTGGCGAAACCGAGAACCGCTCTTCGTGCATCGTGTGATCCGCCACCCGGTCCACTTTCACCGGCGCAAATGTCCCCGTCCCCACGTGCAAGGTAATGAAGGCATGCGGCAGCGTGCCCAATAATTCCGGCGTAAAATGCAAGCCCGCCGTCGGCGCCGCCACCGCACCCGGCACCTCGGCGAAGACGGTTTGGTAACGCTCCGCATCCGCCCCGTCGGCCGCGCGGCGCATATAAGGCGGAAGCGGCAGGACGCCGCCTTCTTCCAGATCGATCTCCCGCTCCAGCGCGACCACCCGGCTGCCGTCCGCGCAGATCTCTTCCACCCGCACCTCCGAACCTTCCAATTGCACGACGGCGCCGACTCGCATCTTGCGGCCCGGCTTTACTAGACAACGCCAGCGGCGCTCGCCCAGCTTCTCAAGGAAAAGAAACTCGACCGCTCCGTCATCCGAAAACCGGCGCGCCTTCACCACCCGCGTGTTGTTCAGCACGAGCAAATCGCCCGCCGCCAGGAAAGTGGCCAGTTCGGAAAAACTGCGATGCTCGATCTGCTGCGACGCGCGATCCAAAACCAGCATGCGCGAATCCTCCCGCCGGACCAGCGGCCGCTGGGCGATCAACTCCTCCGGCAGAAAATATTCGTAGTCGCTTACCAGCAGGCTCATCGCAGAAGGAATGGAGAATCCTCCATCCGCGCAATCAGCGATAAATTCAAATTGCTCCCGTCCGCGATCCCCGGAATCATCTTGAAGATGGACCGCTTCCAATCCGCTCTCGGCACCGTGCTCGATCGCCTCGAGCAGATGCGCGCCGGAGGCGGCCGCCCGCCCCGCGCCTCGCGTTCCACCCTCGCTCTCCTCGAGCGCATCTCGCTCCCCGCGCCCATCCCAGGCGAGAAAGCCGCGCGTCTCGCGGAAGTGCGGAGCCGCGTGGCGGTCTGCACTTTGTGTCCGCACCTCGCCGAATCGCGCACCCAGATTGTCTTCGGCACCGGGAGCCCGGAGGCCGAGATCATGTTTATCGGCGAGGCGCCGGGCGCGGATGAAGACAAACGCGGCGAGCCCTTCGTCGGCCGCGCCGGGCAGCTCCTCACCAAAATCATCGAGACGATGGGCTTCACGCGCGAGGAGGTTTACATCGCGAATGTTTTGAAGTCGCGCCCCGACATGCCGCGCGGCGCGCCCGGCAATCGTCCCCCCACACCGGAGGAAATGAACAACTGTCTCCCGTTCCTGATCGAGCAAATCCAGATCGTGCAGCCGCGCGTCCTCGTCGCCTTGGGCGCCACCGCGGTGGAAGGTCTGCTCGGCACCCGCGGGACGATGCGCGAGCTGCGCGGAAAATGGCACGCCTTCGAAGGCACGCCGCTCATGATCACGTATCACCCGTCGTATTTGTTGCGAAACCAGGCGCCGGCCGAGAAGCGGAAAGTGTGGGAAGACATGCTGCTGGTGCTGGAAAAAATCGGGCGTCCGATCAGCGAAAAACAGCGTCGCTATTTTCTGTAGGCGCGATCAGTCCGCGCTTTGCCGCTTCGATCACGCCCAAGAGTCTTCGGCCCGAGGGCGGGCCGACTCCATGCCCGACGTGGAGCCGGCCCGCCCCCGGGCCGAAGGATGTCTCCGCGCCTCAGGATGACAGCGTCCGATGCAACGCCCGAATGGCGCCCGGCGCCGCCAACCGCCCGCCTAACGACAGCAAAATCTTGCGCACTTCCGCGCGTTCCACTTTCACCCGCTGCTCGAATGCTCGCGGACCCGCTTCTCGCAGCAGCGCCAAAGTCCGCGCGCCGATCAACGCCGGCAGCACCGTCGCAAACCGGACCCGCCAGGGTTGAATCGCGCAGGCGTACTCCACGCCAGCCGCGATTCCTTCCTCCGCCTGCTCGCGCCAGGCACGCACGATGCCTTCAGCACGCGCCGCTTCCTGCGGGAGTTCGGCCGGCAAAATCCCCACCGTCCGCAATTCCTCCGCCGGCAAGTAGCAGCGCCCCATCCGCAGATCCGCTCCCAGATCGCGCAGGATATTGACCAGCTGCAATCCTTTCCCATAAGCCACGCCCCACTCCAGCATCCGCTCGGGAGTTTGCGCAGAGAATCGCGGCAGGCGCCGAAAACAAACCCGCGTCCAGAATTCGCCCACACAACCCGCCACCAGATAAGCATAACGATCCAGCTCCGCCGCCGTTTCCAGCGCCGTGATCTCCCCCGGATCCTGAAACCGCTCCACATCAAGCGTCTGCCCTTCGTTAATCCGAGCCAGCACCTCCCGGATATCCCGCTGATCCTCACCGCCCAACCCACCAAGCCATTCCAGACACCCTGGCAGCCGCTCCAGCAAGACCCGCTCCGCCGCATTCTTTTGCTGCGCGACAAAAGAATCGAACGCACCCGCCGGCACGCTCGGCGGATCGCTTTGAATCGCCGCCGCCAGCTCGCGCAACCGTTCCAAGCGCAGCCCGACCTCGATCTCCGCCGTGTCGGCGATCGTATCGGTGGCGCGCGCCAGCAGATAACCGAGCGCAATCAGATCCCGCACCTGCCGCGGCAAAAAACGAATCGAGAGATAAAACGAACGCGAGACATCACGCAGGATGGCGCTGCGCAGGGACTTTATCGGAATGGACGCTGACGGGTTCACCGGGATATTAGCCTGTGCCAACGGAGTGTATGATCGCGACAGAAATTGACAACGCTCCGGCCGGCACGCGCCCGCCGGCGGTGCGTCATCTCTACGTGCACATCCCGTTTTGCGCGCGCATCTGTCCCTACTGCGCCTTCTACAAAGAGCGGGCCGACCCCGCGCAAACGGAGCGCTTTTGCGCGGCGCTCCTGCAAGAGTTGCGCCTCGTTTCGCAGCGTTTCGATCTCCAGCCGGAGACCATCTTCTTCGGTGGCGGCACGCCCACCGCGCTCTCCACCGGCCAGCTCGATCAACTTCTCGGCGGCCTGCGTTCGATCTTGAACCTGAGCCAACTGAGCGATTGGACCATCGAGGCCAATCCCGGCAGCGTCTCCGCGCTCAAAGCAACCTTGCTCAAAGCAGCCGGCGTCACCCGCGTCAGCCTTGGCGTGCAATCGTGGGACGACGAACTCCTGAAACTTCTCGGGCGCGAGCACAACGCCGCCCAAGCCGAGGAATCGTTTCACATCCTGCGCGGCGCCGATATCGCGAGCGTAAATATCGACCTCATGTTTGGCCTGCCCGGACAGACCCTCGCGCACTGGGAGGCCACCCTCGCCCGCACGGTTGCGCTCCAGCCCGATCACGTCTCCGCCTATTGCCTCACCTACGAGGAAGACACCGAGTTCTTCCTCCGCCGCGCCCGCGGCGAATATCGCGAAGACATCGAAAGCGATGCGCGTTTTTTTGAAACGACGATGCGGATGCTCGAAGCGGGTGGGTTCCGGCAATACGAGATTTCCAACTACGCGCGTCCCGGCCACGAGTCGGCGCACAATCGCGGCTACTGGTTAGGCGAAGATTACCTCGGCATCGGCCCCAGCGCCTTTTCCACCGTCGGCGAAGCGCGCTGGCAAAACGTGGCCGACTACCGCATCTACAGCGATCGCATCCTGAGCGCGAAATCAGCCATCGCTTCCACCGAGCCGCTCACCGCCGCCACAAAACGCGCCGAGCAGATCGCGCTCTCGCTCCGCACGCGCTGGGGTGTCCCGGCGAATTGGCTGGAGCAGTGGCCCGTGGAGCGCGCCGAGTTTGTTGAACTCGGTTTGCTCAAATCGGCTGACGACCGGTTCGTCCTCACGCCCAAGGGAAAAATGCTAGCCGACACCGTCGCGGCCGCATTCATCTGACCGCCGGCTGCACTCAAGGAGTGACGGCTTCCGAGCCGTCGGGTTTCTAGAGTCACGGCGTCTGGGCCGGCGAGGAACCGATCGAGAGGAAGTTTCGGAGGAGAGCTGGTCGGCTCAACTTCCGAAATCGTCGAACGTTAGCCCACCCCGCCGTAGCGGCGCTGGCGTTGGCCGTATTCCTCGATCGCGGCGTTGAGATCCTGCTTTTTGAAATCGGGCCAGAGCTTCGTCGTGACATACATCTCCGTGTAGGAAAGCTGCCAGAGGAGGAAATTCGAGAGCCGCATTTCACCCGAGGTGCGGATGAGCAGATCGGGATCGGGATAATACCGCGTGTAAAGGTGCTTACTGAACATCTCGACATCGATCATCGCCTTGTCGATGTGCCCCTCCTCGATTTGTCGCAGTAGGCTTTTAATGCCATCGATGATCTCCAGCCGCGCGCCGTAGCTGAGCGCGAGGATCAAAGTCAGCCCCGTATTCCCAGCCGTGGCCTCGATCGATTTGTGCAACTGCCGCTGGCAACTCGGAGGCAGATCGGTGAGGCGCCCGATCGCCTGCAGCCGCACATTTTTCTCCAGCAATTCCGGCGTGCGCTCTTTCAAAAACCTCTCCAGCAAATGCATCAACGCCATGATCTCGGCCTTCGGGCGTTGCCAGTTCTCCGCCGAAAAAGCGTAGAGCGTCAAAAACTCCACCTTCAATTCCCCGCAACCCTCCACACACTCGCGCACCGCGTCAGCCCCGCGCTCGTGGCCTTTGATCCGGGCCAGTCCCTGCCCCTTCGCCCAACGCCCGTTGCCATCCATGATGATCGCGATGTGGCGGGGAATCGATCGGGCGGGCGCGCTCATTTCCACTTATAAGATAATCGTCTGGGTGCGCGCGGGTCCCACGCTCACGATCGTCAGCTTCGCTCCGGAGAGTTCCGCTAGTCGGCGCAGATAGCGGCGCGCCGCCGTCGGCAGCTCGGCAAACGTCTTCGCTTTCGGCGTCGGCTTCGTCCAACCCTTCATCTCTTCGTAAACCGGCTCGCACTTTTCCAGTTGCGCCGCATCGCTCGGCGGCACCGCCAGCCGCTTGCCCTCCAGCCGATAGCCCACACAGATGCGCACCGGATCCACGCCGTCCAGCCCGTCCAGATTCGTGATCGCCAGCTCGTCGATCCCGTTGATCATCGTCGCGTAGCGCGCCGCCACCGCGTCAAACCAGCCACAACGCCGCGGCCGTCCCGTGGTCGCTCCAAACTCCCGGCCCATCGCGTGCAACATATCGCTCAGCCCGGCGTCCTCCGTCACGAGCGAGCCCTCGCCCACCCGCGTGGTGTAGGCCTTCGCCACTCCCATCACCACATCCATCCGGTGCGGCGGCACTCCGGATCCGGTGCAAGCGCCGCCCGCCGTCGTGTTGGAAGAAGTCACATAGGGATAAGTGCCATGATCGATATCCAGGAACGTCCCCTGCGCGCCTTCGAAAAGAATCGCCTTCCCGCGTTGCAAAGCCTGGTGCAACCACACCACCGTGTTCGCCACGAACGGCCGCAGCCGCTCGCCCCCTGCCAGATATTTCTCTTCCACGCTCCGGAAATTCAACGGCTTGGCCCCATAGGTTTCGAGCACCCGGTTATTCTCCCGGATCTTCGCGCGCAGCTTTTCCGAGAACAAAGCCGGCTGCATCAGATCGCTCATCCGCATCCCGGTGCGCGCCGCCTTGTCACCGTAGGCAGGCCCGATCCCGCGCTTCGTCGTCCCGATCTTCGCCCGCCCCTTCCGAATCTCCCGCTGTTCATCCAGCACCCGGTGATACGGGAGAACCAGGTGCGCGCAGTCGCTGATCAACAAATTCTTCCCCACCGCCACGCCCATCTCGCGCAGGCCATCGATCTCCGTCACGAGCGAGCCCTCGCCCACCCGCGTGGTGTAGGCCTTCGCCACTCCCATCACCACATCCATCCGGTGCGGCGGCACTCCGGATCCGGTGCAAGCGCCGCCCGCCGTCGTGTTGGAAGAAGTCACATAGGGAT
>JBBSLZ010000173.1:0-7123 GCA_038233435.1 Chthoniobacterales bacterium | reverse complement strand
CGCGCGCAGAAAGCGCTCGATAACCTCAAGCTCGAAGGCGACGAAGCCGTCGGTGCCGCGATCATCCGCCGCGCCGTCGAAGCTCCGCTCCGCACTCTGGCCGATAACGCGGGCCAGGAAGGCGCGCTCATCGTGCAGGAAGTGAAGAAGCGCAAAGGCAACGAAGGCTACAACGTCGCCACCGGCGAATACGTGGACCTCGTGAAAGCCGGCGTGGTCGATCCGACCAAGGTCACACGGAGCGCGTTGCAAAACGCAGCCTCGATCTCTGGCCTCCTCCTCACGACCGAAGCCATCATCACCGAAGCTCCTGAGAAGGACAAGGGCGGCGCCGGCGGCGGCATGCCCGGCGGCGGCGGGATGGGTGGAATGGGCGGCATGGGCGGGATGGACTACTAACCCCGAAAGCGTTCGGGGCTGAGTCTCCCGCGCTTACACGCTAACCAAAGCAATCAACAACAGCCGGGTTCCGCAAGGGGCCCGGCTGTTTGCGTTTTGCTCAGGGTCTGCGCGACCCGCGCACTGTGATGGGCGACCTCCTCTTCCGGCGAGGAAGCCTGCATAATCGATGCTCGCGGGCGGGAAACCCACTGGCCAGCAGGCAGACCCGGTGATAAGATTTCACGATGAGCACCCTGCAGGAAATCGAAGAAGCAGTTGAGCGGTTACCGGCGGAGGCGCGCGACGCGTTCGAGTCTCGTCTCCTCGCTCGACGATTTGGTCTTGGAGCGTTGACGGAGGAAGAACACGCCGAATTGCTGAAGTCCCTCGATGAAGCGGAGCGCGACATCGACGCGGGCCGGACGTTCAGTGGAGGAGAGCTTCGTCAGGCGCTCCACAAATGGACTGGGAAGTAATCTTTTCGGCGCGGAGCAGCACCGATCTCCGGAAGATCGTCGAGTACATCGCGCGCGATGATCCGAACGCGGCTGCCCGCTTTGGATTCACTTTAATCGAAAGAGCAGAGTCGCTTGGGAAAATGCCCGAAATGGGACCGATTCTTCCGCGCAAACCGAGCACGCGATTCTTTCCCGTCGGCGCCTATCTGATCATTTATCGACCAGAGGCGGGTCATCGTGTCGTGAGGATTTTGCGCTTCTGGCATTCATCGCGCGGGGTACGGCCCACCCGCTGATGTCCGCTGCGCGTTGTCCCGCCACTGCGGGGCGGCGTCGATTAGCGGCCTCTTGCTCACGACCGAAGCCATCATCACCGAAGCTCCTGAGAAGGACAAGGGCGGCGCCGGCGGCGGCATGCCCGGTGGCGGTGGGATGGGCGGCATGGGCGGGATGGACTACTAAGTCCGACCCCAACCGAATGAATCACTGCAGCCGGGCTTCGAAAGAGGCCCGGCTGTTTTGTTTTTAGGCGATGTCTCGCTCTGCGACTGCGGTGCCTTTAGGGAGGGCTATGATCCATCGCGCCACGGGTCGCATTGTGGGGCCGATTGCGCCGATCTCGCGTGAGGATTGGCCATTTACTGTCATTCGCGATGCCGAAATTCTCTGGAGATACCTCGATTACGCAAAATTCGAGGATTTACTGAAGTCTTCTACCCTGTACTTCAGCCGTCCGGACAGGTTTCATGATCCGTTCGAGGGTCGTTTTTCACCAGGAAACAAACAGACTCAATCAGACTCGGACATAATTTTTCGGTCACTCTATTCGATCCCCCCTTCTCCGGATGGGTGGAAATGGCGGAAGTAGTCCGGGTAGCGGCCGACTTTAGCTTGGTCGTTGACGACGACGCGGACGCCGACGGATTGACCAACGATGCGCAAAATCCGGAACCCCCGCTCAAATCGGTATTCGTCCGGTTTGTAAAAGAACAGACTGTTGTGACTGATCCCAGCGACCCGGGAATCGCTGCAAATGTCGGCGATGTCCTGTGGACGACCGACCGCGCGTTTGTTTGCGATCAAAGGCTCTTTGCTGAGGAATGCGACAGGAAGGCTGTCGAGCTGAGCAGCCACTTTGGACGTGAACGCATCTTTACACCTGACGCCGCTAATGCTGGTGAGAAGATCGATCCGATTGGGCGCGCGTCCGAGTTGAATGACCTGCCCCGGCACCGTGCATCTGCAGCGGTAATCTCCAAGTCGCCGAATCCAAATTCCCTCAAGGCGCCGAGCGCGCGGTCTCCGTTTTCGGCCGTGGGCCGAATCCAAATGTCCAGGTCGCCGGTGCAACGCGGCCGCGCATGGAAGGCGAGGCTGTGCGCGCCGACGATGAGATACTCAACGCGGTGCGAGTTTAGTAATCCGATAAACTCTCTCAAGTCGCTGCTCAGGGGCATGGGGTAGGAGTTCGAGAAGGAGATCGAGCCGTTCCTGTGGAGAGAGGTTCTGGTAGAAATCGCGGTCCGCCTTGTCCGCTTCGGCAAAAGTGGCGAATTTTTGCGCGGTCTTTTCCACCTGCGGATTATATCATCACGCGCGTGTGAATGAAGCTTTTCCTTTGACCTGCCTGCGAAGTTTCTGTGCGTTATCGCGGACGCTTCCGGGCGAACGGGCGCTCGACTTCGGCGGTTGAGTCCATTCTGATCTCCCATCATGATTTTCGGATTTTCACGATCCCGGCTCGTGCTGATGGGGCTCGGCATTTGGGCTGCGGCCTCGCTTGCAACTCCAAGGTTGGAGGCAGCTGCTGAACGCGAGCCGGCGAAGCCGTTGGTGATCGGGGAAACGTTTACGATTGCGTCGAAGGCGCTGGCGGAAACGCGGCGGATTAACGTATATCTGCCAGCAGATTACGCGGAGCCGAGCGGGAAGCATTTTCCCGTGCTCTACATGCCGGATGGCGGATTGGCGGAAGATTTCCTTCATGTGGCCGGGTTGCTGCAGGTGGGGGCGGGCAATGGGACGATGCGGCCATTCATTCTCGTCGGAATCGAGAATACCGAGCGGCGTCGTGACCTGACCGGGCCGACCGACAGCGCGGAGGACAAGAAGATCGCGCCGCGTCTGGGTGGGTCGGCGGCGTTCCGAAAATTTGTCCGCGACGAGCTGATGCGGGAAGTGAAGGCGCGCTATCGCACGACCGAAGAGACGGCGGTGGTGGGCGAATCGCTAGCGGGCTTGTGGGTGGTGGAGACGTGGCTGCTGGAGCCAATGCTGTTTGATGCTTACCTCGCTTTCGATCCCAGCCTCTGGTGGAACGATGAGCACCTGTTGAAGATCGCGCCGGAGAAACTCAGCAAGGCAATGGCCGGGAAGACCCTGTATGTCGCAGCCAGCAGCGACATGGGCCATTTAGCAAAGCGCTTCGCGGAGATCTTGGCGAAAAGCGAACGCTCAGAAGTCCGGTTTCATCTTGAGAACATGCCGGAAGAAAAGCACTCCACGATCTATCATCCCGCGGCGCTGAAGGCGTTTCGTCGTCTCTTCCCGGCACAGTTTTAGTCGTCTGATCGACTCTCGGTCTGCTCTTCAGACGCCGCTTGGGCGCGACCGTTCAACGCTTCGTAATCAGCTCTTCCAGCTTCGTCCACTCTTCCACAGTTAGCTTCAATTCGGCAGCGGACTCGTTGCGTGAGGTCGTGATTCAGCCGATGCCTTGGCACGATGCATCCACCGGAAATCCCGATTCTTGGGACATTGCTGGCTGGCAGTCGCCACGAGCATTTGGTCACTTTGCCAGGATCGCTTTTGAACGATGAGCCGCGGCCGGTGGTTACCCTCGCAGGGGCGCGGCCGGGGCCGACGCTCTTTGTGGGTGCGGGCGTGCATGGCGGCGAGTATCCGGCGATCGAAGCGGTGATTCGACTGGGCCAGATGCTCGATCCGGCAACGATCGCTGGCACGGTCATCTTGATGCCGGTGCTTAATCTGCCGGCCTTTCGCAGTCGGAGCATGTTCGTTTGCCCCGTCGATAACGTGAACCCCAACCGCGTTTTCCCGGGCGATCCACAGGGCAGTTATAGCGAGCAGATGACTCATGCGCTGATCCACGAATTTGTCGTGCATGCCGATGCGTACCTGGATTTACACGGCGGCGATATCCCGGAAGCGCTGGTGCCGTTCAGCATTTGCCGGGGCGGCGACGCGGAGGTGGATGTGAAGGCGCGCGAGCTGGCGCTGGCCGTGGGGCTTCCCTACGTGCTCGCAGTGAACCGGCCGATTCAGGCGGCGAAAGGTGCGGCGAGTTACGCGGCCGCGGCGGATTGCGGTGTGCCGGCGGTTTTACTGGAAGCGGGCGGAGTGGGTCAATTGGAGGACGAGGCGGTGGAGATATTGATCGCCAGTGTGCAGCGCGCGCTGGCGCATTTGGGGATGATGAAGTCGGTCGTCCCGGCGACGCCGAGGCCGGCGATTTTGACTGCGTTTGATTGGGTGTATGCGCAGCAGGCAGGAATATTTTACGCCGAGGTCGCGGCGGGCGATCTGCTGGAGAAGGGGCAGGTGGTTGGCCGCGTCGGCTCGCTCTTTGGCGAAACGCTTGAGTCCGTGAGCGCGCCAGTGGCGGGGCGCGTTCTGTTTTTGACGGTCAACCCTTCGGTGGCAGCGGGCGGTCTGTTGATGGGAATCGGGGCAACAGAATAGAGTCGTTATCCGGATCGCTTTTGGTCCGCGAGGGCTTCGATCTTCGACCATTCGCCGTCGGACAACTTCAAGCGGGCCGCGCCCACGTTTTCCTCGAGGTGATCGATCGAGGAAGTGCCCGGAATTGGGAGCATGACCGGCGAGCGGTGCAGGAGCCAGGCGAGGGCGAGTTGGGCGACGGTGGCGTCGTGTTCTTTTGCAGCCTGATCGAGCGCGCCGCCGGGTTTGGTTAGATCGCCAGCCGCGACCGGAAACCATGGGATGAAGCCAAGCCCGTGTTTCTCGCAATAGCGGAGCGTCTCTTCGCTTTTGCGGTTACCGAGATTGTATTCGTTTTGTGCGCTGACGATGGGGAGGACCTTGCGGGCGCGTTCGATTTCATCCGTGGTCACTTCGGATAAACCAACGTGGCGAATCTTGCCGGCTTTTTGCAGATCGGCGAGGGCGCCGAGGCTTTCCTCGGCGGGCACTTTTGGGTCGATCCGGTGGAGCTGGTAGAGATCGATGCGCTCGAGTTTGAGGCGGCGCAGACTCAGCTCCACGCATTGCCGCAAATACTCGGGCCGGCCGACGGGATTCCATTCGCCGGGGCCTTGTCTTGTGAGGCCGCCTTTGGTCGCGATGACGAGATCATCAGGGTAGGGATGGAGCGCTTCGCAGATCAGGCGCTCGCTCACTTCCGGGCCGTAGGAATCGGCGGTATCGATGAAGTTCACGCCCAGCTCGACCACGCGGCGCAGAAGTTTTCTCGCTCCCTCGGGATCGGCCGGCTCGCCCCAGATGCCTTTCCCAGTGATGCGCATGGCGCCAAAGCCGAGCCGACGCACGGTCAGGTCGCCACCGAGGGTGAAGGTATCGTCGGCGGCGGCGGAGTGGATCATGCCAGGAATCTACACCCGCCGGAGGAGATTCCAGCGCGCGCGATCTCGCATTTACTTCCCGTCTCAGGCCGGTAGGGAGTGAGACGCCGTTTTTCCCCGGCGCACAAATCCTCATGAAGACCTTCCTCTATTCTCTCCTCGCGTGTGTCACCATCCTTCTGCCGACGAAAGCCCGGGCGAAGGAAACTCCCTCTCCCGCGCCAGCCGCGGCAGGCGAGGCGATCCCGAGCGAGACCGATCTGAAACTACGCGAGGCACTCATGAAAGGCGCCACGATGGAGGAAATCGCGAAGCTGAAAGAGCCGGCGGCGAAGACGCCGGAGGAAGCGGTGCGGGTTTTAAAAAGTGGCAACTCGCGCTTCTTCGGCGGGCAGGCGCGGCGACCGGAGATGTCGGCGAATGAGCGGCGCGCGCAGATTTTGCAGCAGACGCCGTTTGCGGTCGTCCTGGGTTGTTCCGATAGCCGGGTGCCGATCGAGTTGGTTTACGATCAAGGGTTGGGTGACATCTTCAGTGTGCGGGTGGCCGGCCAGATCCTGGAGCCGGGGACGGCGGGGAGCATCGAGTATGCGGTCAAACATTTGAAGACGAAGGTGGTGGTGGTGATGGGTCATGAAGGCTGCGGCGCGGTGAAGGCGGCGATGTTACCAGAGGCGGAGCAGGCGGCCGAACCGGAGAATGTGCGTTTCCTCTTGAACGAAATTTCGCCGGCGCTGGCGGGCTTGCCGGCGATTCGCGATCAGAAAGCGAGGATGCGCGAGGCGGTGATGGCGAACGTGCGCCAGCAGGTGGCGTTCGTGAAAGAAAACCCGGTCGTGAAAGCGGCTTTGGCCAAAAAGGAACTCGCCGTGGTCGGGGCCTTTTACGAGATCAGCAGCGGGCAGGTGGATTTCCTTGAGACCGAGGACGAGCTGCGGCTGAAGTAACGCCCGCCACTGAACGGCTAGACAAAAAACTGCTCGCCGCTGGGCCGTCCCTACTGCAAACGCTGCGTGAACCAGAACGCGCCTGCCGCGATCACCGCGAACGAACCCGCGGCCACGATCCGGCGCGAAAGCGTGGCGCTTTTCTGCGCGAGAAAACCGAGCGCCGGGGCGACCGCGAGAACGATGCAGGCCTGGCCAACCTCAACGCCGAGATTGAACGAAAACAAAGACCAGCCGAGCGCGTGTCTCGGCAATTCCATCGCGCGCAGCACATTCGCGAAGCCGAAGCCGTGGATGAAGCCGAATCCGAAAGCAAAGAGCAGCCGCCAATCGCGCGTCTGGCCGCGAGCGAGAATGGCATGCGCGCCGACGAAGATAATGCTGAGCGCGATGGCCGGCTCGATTAGGCGGGCTGGCGGCGTCACGATATTCAAGGTGGCCAGCACCAGGGTAATGCTGTGCGCAATCGTGAAAGCGGTCACGATTTTGAGCAGTTGTTTGATTGTCCCGCCGAGCAAGAGCAGGCCGACGACGAAAAGGATGTGATCCGGTCCGATGAAAATGTGGTGCACTCCTTCCCGCACAAATTGCCGGATGACGATCAGGGTGCTTTGCTGGCGAGCCAGGACGCCACAAGACGTTCGTGAATGTCTATCGCGTGGCATCGATGCCGGTCGCGTTCACATGCAGATCGAAGTAGCTGACCGGCAGATCGTGGGCAGTCGCCGTGGTCATCCAAAGGAGGGACGCAAGCCCAACCAGCGACGCGACTCGT
>JBBSLZ010000172.1:0-7148 GCA_038233435.1 Chthoniobacterales bacterium | reverse complement strand
TCGGCACTTAAGGCCGGCGCGGCCTGCTGGAGGCTGCCGCCGGTGGCGTACTTCATGTGAAAAACGGCAGGCCTTCGCTTTCGCTGACCTCGTGGATGGGCAGAATGTTCGGGTGATCGAGGCTGGCGGCGGCTTCGGCTTCGCGCCGGAAACGCTCGAGAGTTTCGCGCGAGTCGCTGTGGTAGCTCAGGACGCGTTTGAGCGCGACGATGCGTTTCGAGTGTCGCTGGCGCGCGCGGTAGATGACGCCCATTCCGCCGCGCCCGATCTCTTCCAAAATCTGATAGTTACCCAGTCGCCAATCCGTATCGCGGACATCGACTTCGCTCAGGAGGGCATCGAAGTCTTCCCGTTCGGCATCGTTGGACTCGGCCAGCGCCGTGCGCAACAGGCAACTGACGCAGGCTCCGCCGCTGATGCGCGCGTCCGCTCCGCAGCTCGGGCACTCCGGCAGACCAGCGGCGCGGCTGGCGAGCGAATCGGAGAGGCCCGGAATTTTCACTGCGGGTTACTCGGTATGGGAGGCGAGGACGGTGCAGAGGTAGCGGATTTCGTCCTCCACGTCGGCGTCGTTTTCGATCGTGCGGGCGACTTCCTCGCGCAGGAGGTCCCGGTAACGGACTCGGAGTTGGTGCAAGAGTCGCTTCACCGCGCTCTCCGCGATGCCAAGGCGAGAGGCCAGATCGGCGTAGGAGACATCGGCCCGGTCGGCGGAGAGATATATGTTGAGCGAATCAAAAATTCTGCGCCGTCCCCGCGCGGCGCATTCTTCCTGGAGGCGGGCCATGGCGTGCTCGACCACGGTGGCGGCCCACCGGATATCGAAGATCCTCTCCGGGCTGGCAGTTTCCTGGGTGCGTTCTGAAATTCGTAAATGCGAGGGCGCTTCGGCCATCCAGTCGTCCCATGGGACAAATTCTATCCCTCCCCCACGTTTTCTGGCGGTGCGTTTGGCGTGGGCATCGATCAGGAAATTCTGGACCGATTTTAGGACGAGGGAGCGAAAGCGGCCCCGCTCTGGATCCGCCCTGCGGAGCAGGCTGCCGCCATCGATGACAGTCAGGAAAAAATCCTGGGTCAGGTCCTGCGCGTCGATCACGGGATGTCCTCGCTGGCAGATGAAGGCGAAGATGGGCCGCCAATAAAGGTGACAGAGTTCCGCCAGCGCGCGGCGGGCGGTTTCCTCGGAATCTGCGCTGGCGGCGAGGATGACACTCCAGCGCGTGGTGCTGAAGCGGCGTGGATGTTCTTCTTCCGGAGCAAGATCAGGTTCCACGCGGGCCTATCGTGCAAAGCCAAGGGGACCCACTCAAGGCAAAAATCGGGCCGAATGAACAGCTCGGGCAGCGATGTCGCTCTCGGTTGCATCCTCCTCTTCTACGAATTAGGCGTCGGCAAGTTTTGCCGGGCATTTGGACCGTCGCTTAATCCGTGATCTTGGGCTCAGGATAGGATAAGGAGGACCACAGCCCGGGAAAGCGGCTGCGAACTATGTGGCGCCCTTATGTTTGCTCCAAGCCGGACCGTTATGGACGGCTATTTGCTCCAGCCGAGTCGATTTTTCCGCGGGAAGTTTTGGTCGAGCTGGGCCGCTCGACTGCCGGTGACATCTCGTCAGTGTCGCTCCCGTTACGCCGGACGCCGCCGCCGGCGGCTTACACTTATTTCGGGCAGTTCATTGACCATAATCTCTCGCTGGACCGCACCCCGCTGGCGGAGGCCGGGAGGGAACCCGGCGAGACCGTGAACGAAGCTGGCGGGCGCCTCGATCTGGGCCACCTCTACGGAGACGGGCCCGGCTCGCCCGCGCATGCTCATCTCTACGCGGACGATGGGGCGTCATTTCGCCTCGGCGAGTCGATCCTGGAAAATGGCGAGCCCTTCGATCTCCCGCCGCGTGGGCCTGACCAGGCCGACGCGCATCCGCATAATCGGGAGAACATTATTCTGCGCCAACTGCACGCGATGTTTTTAAAGCTGCACAACTGCGCGGTCGCGGAACTGGCGGAGGTGGAGGCGCCAGGGATGCGTTTCGCGCGGGAGCGGGTGACGTGGCAATACCAATGGCTGGTGCGCCACGATTTCCTGCCCCGGATTACGGAAACAAAAGTTTATCGGGCGGTAACCGGAAGCAAAGAGGGCTGGGAGATTGATTGGGAGAGCGAAGGTTTCTCGGTGCCGGTCGAGTTCACGCACGCCGTCTTCCGCTTTGGCCACAGCATGGTGCGGCCGGAGTATCGGCTGAGTCTGGAGGAGCCGCCGGTTTCGCTACGTGAGATTTTCTCGCGCTCGGCGATGCGCCAGCCGCTGGAGCGCGCGCAGGCGGTGGATTGGGAAATGTTTACGGTCGGGAGACGGAACGGGGTGACGGAGAATGCGATGGTGATCGATACGCGCGTGGCGACCCCGCTCCATTCCTTACCGGCGAGGCCGGTGATGGAGGGCGTGCCGCCGCTCCCGGCGGAGTTGCCGGTGCGGACGCTTCTGCGCGGGGCGGCTTCGAGATTACCGAGCGGAGAGACGGTGGCCGCCGCTTTCCAGCGGGAACCACTCGTTAGCCAGAATTATCGGCCGGGGCAGGTGAATCCTTGGGAGAAGCTGGAGGAGTTGGGACTGCGCGGACGGACGCCGTTGTGGTTTTGGATTTTGCTGGAAGCGGAGACGGAATCCGGTGGCGCCTGTCTCGGCACGGTGGGCAGCCGGATCGTGGCGGAGGTGATTGAAGACTCGCTTTGGGCGGAGGGCGGATCGTATCTTCGGCGGTGGGGCCGCGCGTGGCGGCCGCCGGCTTGGAAGCTGGGAGCGGGCGGGGAGCAGCCGATTCGGACGCTCGCGGATCTGGCAAGGGTGACGGGCCTGCTGAGGCCGCGGGATTGAGGGGTGCGCTGATGCTGGATGATGGGTGGCTGCGGGGAATGACGTTGGGGGAGCGAACGCGATTCTTGAGGCGCGGAAGAGTCGAGCAGCGCGCGGAGTCGGATTACGAAGCCTGGCTGTTGGCAAACTGTCGCGGCTGGTTTGCTTCCGCGGGGCCGCACCAAATGTCGTGGGTCGAGTTCCTGAAGGCGCAGAAATTGGCGGAAGAGACTCTGTGCGGTTGGGCGTCGCGGCTGGATCAGTTACGGCATCCGCCGGGATGGCTCGGCACCCTGGAACGCTTGCTGTGCTTTCTGGCTGACGATGAGGGCAGGGTGCGAGGAGGAGCTTCCGTTGAGAAGACACTCGGGGGTGTCTTCCTCCGCTTCGCGCGCAGTGAGCAGGCGCCGGAGACGGTGAGCCTTCTCTCCCGGAGACTCTCGCCGTCGGCTATCGGCAGTCTTGAGAGCCTGCTTTCCACTCAGCTGATGGCCAGCGGCGCCTCGGTTCTGGATTGGGAGAAGAAGCTGGCGGGAGAATTTTTTCGGCCGGCGATCGCAGTGAGACTGATCTTACTGCTTCGGACTTATCCTGGTCTGGCCCGTCTCTGGATGCGGCAGGTGGAACATTGGGTCGCTTTCGTAAGGGACTTCGTCATTCACTTCGAAGCGGCGCGGCGAGGCGAATGGCGGGAGCGCGCCAGCGTTCGGATTCGCTGCCTAACGACGGGATGGTCGGATCCGCACCACGGCAATCGCGTCGTTCTCTCGGTGCGGCTGGATGACCGAAGCGTCTGGTTTTACAAGCCGCGTTCAGCGCGTCCGGAAGCGGGCTGGTTTGATCTGATCCGCTGGTTGAACGCTCTGCAATCGCCGGAACGATTCAAAACCTTGCGCGTCTTCGGCGATGACCAGCATTGCTGGATGGAAGCGGCCCGCGCGCGTTTGCCGCGCGGTCGAGGCCAGGTGCAGCGCCTTTTCCGGACGGGGATGTTGCCTTTGGCGAATGGCGAGTGGCCAACGCGAGGTGACTTGAGCGAGCCGTTCTGTGATGGTTTTGCGGCGATGCATCACTTCCTGAGCAAGCCCAAGATCGCGCGCCAGTTTGCATCCGAAGCGGAGAGGCAACTGGCCCCGACGACCCGCCTGATCCTGCGTCCCAGCGCTTATTACGATCTGGTGCGGCGCGAATCGTATGCGCCGCGTCTAATGACCAATGGGCTCGAGCGAAGCGTGTTTCTGCACGCCGCCTTCCGGGAAGGGAGGCACCGGGCCTATGTCGCGGACGAGGTGGAGGCGCTCGAAGAGGGCGACATCCCGCGGCTGGAGGCCAGCTGCGGCGCGAGCCGCGGGTGCTAGAGCGTGTCATGCAGGGTGCCGTCCGGTCGTAGCACAGGCATCTTGCCTGTGGGGAGACCGGGCGTCTCGCCCGGTGCATCAGGATTCGAGGCCGCACTGGAAAAAATCACCGGGCAAGATGCCCGGTGTCCCCACAGGCGGGACGCCAGTGCTACTTCCGGACATCCGCGCCGACAGAAATCAAAGTGCATGACACCTTCTAGGCATAAGAAATCCAGGTACAACGCCAGACGCTGCGGGCATCGAAGATTTCCGGCGAAGGCAACTCGCCCACTGGCGGCAGAATCATGGTGACGAGTTGATCGGAGGACGCGCGCTGGTCTTCGAAGACCCGGACTTCGAGGTCGGCTGGCATGTCGTCGAAGTCGCCTGCTTTTTGCAGAGTCGCGCGCGCCTTTTCAGGATCGTTTTTACACGCCTCCCGGAGAGCGGAATCGCTATCGAGCATTTCGCAAAACCGGCGGGTGGCATCTTGTCTTACTTTTGGGTTTTCATCGTTCCAACTATTCATGGGGTCCTTTCGTTTACCGTGGGGTGAGAAAGTCGTGTGCTTGCTGGCGGAGCGTTGCCACGCGCTGTTGCATCCCCGCGATGACCTCGGCATAACGCGGATCGTCCCGGACGGCATCGAAACGGGGATCGAGGGCGAGGGAACGATGGTCGATCCAGCCCGCCTCGAAGGCAGCTTGAAGGAGGCTGAGCGCTTTTTCGCGTTCGCCTAGAATCGAGTGGATCGCCGCCAGCCGATAGCGCACGGAAGGGTCCTCGGGCGAAGTTTCCAGCGCCTGGAGTTCCATCTGCTGGGCGCGGGCGAGGGAGTCAGAGGCGGCGGCGTCGCCGCGGCGAGCCTGGAGATACCCGAGCGCCGAAAGGAAACTAACATCGCCATAAAAGTTGCCGCCGCCTTCGGAGTTCGTCTCGCTGAGCTGAAGATAGAGCTTTTCAGCGGGCTGGTAGTTGCGCCCGAAAAATTCTATCAGCGCCGTCATCTGCCCGGTATAGGAAAAATCCGCGTAGCCTTTGCTTTCGCGCGCGGCCATGGCCCGGGCTTCTTCGATTCGACCATCGAGCAGGCGAAGATGGGCGAGCCCGACCCAGCCGTCCGGCTGCTCGGGATGTAACTTCGCGGCGCGCTGGTAAAGTGCCTCCGCTTGGGCGATTTCCCCCAGTTGCAGGAAGCAATCGGCCATCCCGGGGTCGGCTTCGCCGGGCGTGCGTTCGCTTTCCTTGCCGACCGCATACCAGGCCAGCGCCCGGTCCGGCCGGCCGATGGATTTGTAGATGTTGATGAGCAGGTTGGCACCGCGCCGGGAGGTGGGGGAACATTCGAAGTAGGTGAGCGTTTCTTCGATTGATTCCTGGCTGCGGCCCATGCGGCCAAAGGCAGCGGCGAGCGCCAGGTGAGCTTCTGCGCTTTCGTCGTCGAGCGCGACGGCGGTGCGGGCTAGTTCCTGAGCCCGCGGGAGCGATGTATCGGTGCCGCCATAGGCGGATTGGAAGGAGATCGTTTTGGCTAACGCGGCGTAGATGGCGGAGGACTTGGGTTGCAATTCCAGGGCGTGTTCGAGACAGGAGACGCTCCGGTCCAGATCCGCTCCGCTGCGGCGATAAGCGAGTTCGATCCCGGCTTCGAGGAAATTACGAGCTTCCGGGTCCATCAGACCCGGGTCAGTGATTGGTCGCGCGACGCTGTTTAGATCTGAGCTTGAAAGCGCGCGATAGGCTTCCGTGGCCAGAGCCTCGGCGCTGAGGCTGGCCAGCTCTGCGACGTTAGCCGACGAGACGGTGCGGTGGAGAAGCGGCGCGCGGGTATTGGCGGCCAGGAGGTAGAGGGAGACGCGCACCCTGCCGGCGACCGTCCGGGTGGTGCCGGCGAGGAGGGCGCGGGCGGGGCGAGCGGGCGCCGCTTTTCCCGGTGCGGGCGAATCGGACACTAATATTGTGGCGGGACCGCGGCTGGTCATCTCGGTCTCAAATTGCGCAGCCAGGGTGCGGGTCCATTCCGGCGCGAGGCGGGCGCGATCGAGATCGAGGAAGGGGAGGACGAGGATGGAGTGCTGGGCGGCGATCTGGGCGGCGATTTGTTTTTCCAGGCGCCAGCTTTGGATTTGGCGGGTGACGGCCGTCCCGGTAATGAGCAGCGCCAGGGCGATCACGGCAGCCAGGATGGGATTGCGCTTCGACCAACGCCAGAGGCGGACGGGCGGGAGGACGGGACGAGCCAGGATGGCGCGGCCATCAAACCAGCGGTCCAGGTCATCGGCTAAATCGCTCGCGGAGCGGTAGCGGAGGGCGGGCTCCCGTTCCAAACACCTCGCGCAAATCGTCTCGAGATCGCGATCGGCCTTGGGCAGGAGAGAGCGCAATTTCGGCGCGGATGTTTCGGCCGCCTGGCGGATGACGGCAATGGCGTGCTCGCCCATAAACGGCGGCTGCCCGGTGAGCAGATCGAAGAGAATGGCGCCGAGGCTGTAGACATCGGCCGCGGGGGTGAGCTCGGCGCGCGAGCCGGAGGCTTGTTCGGGAGCGATGAATCCCGGGGTGCCGAAGATGGCCAGACTGCGGGTGAAATCGTTGGTGGTATCGATCCATTTCGCGAGCCCGAAATCGCTCACCAACGGTTCGCCGCGGGCGTCGAGCAGGATGTTTCCTGGCTTGAGATCGCGATGCAGGATTCCGGCGCAGTGGGCGTAGGCGACGGCGCGCGCCACTTTCGCGAGGAGCCGGACGCATTCCCGCGGCTCGGCGCTGAGAGAGGAGGCGGCTTGCTGGAGGCTGCCCCGAGGGGCGAACTTCATGGTGAAGAAGGGCAGCCCTTCGGACTCGCTCACCTCGTAGATGGGCAGGATGTTTGGATGGTCGAGGCTGGCGGCGGCTTCCGCTTCGCGGCGAAAACGCTCCAGGGTATCGCGCGAGTCCCCGTGATAGCTAAGG
>JBBSLZ010000171.1:0-7168 GCA_038233435.1 Chthoniobacterales bacterium | reverse complement strand
TGTTGGTGGAAGACGACGACGCGAGTCGCCGGAGCCTGCAACGTCTGATCGAGCGCCGCGGCCACGAAGTGGTGGCTGTAGGCAGCGCCGAGGCGGCGGAGGCGGAGCTGCGCCGCAATGACTTTCCGTTTTTGATTTTAGATTGGGTGCTGCCGGGAATGAGTGGGGTGGATCTCTGCCGGCGGCTGCGGGCGGAAGAGCGGGGCGATGAATTGTTCATCATTCTGGCCACGGCTCGCGCGGAAACGGCGGACCTGGAGCATGCCTTGGAAGCGGGCGCGAATGATTACCTGACCAAGCCGCTCGATCTCGGCTTGCTTAATGTTCGCCTCTCGGTGGCGGAACGCCAAATTCGGGAACTGGCGGAGCGCAATCAGGCCCGCGCCGCGCTCGAAGAATCGGCCACCACGATGACGAACATCCTCGAGAACACGACGGATGGCTACGTGGCGCTGGATGGCGAGTGGCGCATCACCTACGTGAATCCGGAGGCGGAGATCCTCTTGCGGCGGCGCCGGGATGATCTCTATGGTGCGGTGCTTTGGGAGACCTTCCCCGATCTTTTGGGCACAGTTTTTGAAGAGAACTATCGCCGAGTGATGGAGGAGCAGCAGGCGATTGAATTCGAGGCTTCGGATAGCGCCGGGGAGAAATGGACAGAAGTGCACGCCTATCCGAGCGGCGCCGGCATCTCGGTCTTCTTCCGCGACATTACAGAACGAAAACGAGCGGAAGAGGAGCGCCTAACGACCAGTAAAATCGAGTCGCTCGGCACGCTGGCAGGTGGGATCGCGCACGATTTGAACAACATTCTGACCGTCATCTCTGGCAATATCGGCCTCGCTCAACTGGAGGTGCCGCCGGAAGCCGGCAGCCTGCTTGGGTTCCTCTCGAAAGCGGGCCAGGCGGCGCAGCACGCGGCGCATCTTTCGAGTCAATTGCTGACCTTTTCGAAAGGCGGCGCGCCGCTTAAGAAGGTGGTCTCGATCTACCAGTTGCTGGAGGAATCGGCTGAGTTCTCGCTTTACGGCTCGAATCTGCGCGCCGAGCTCGAGCTGGCGGCCGATCTTTGGAAGGCGGAAGTGGACGCTGGGCAGATCGAACAGGTGGTCAATGCGTTGATGCTGAATGCGCGGGAGGCGATGCCGAATGGGGGCACGGTCCGAATTTGCGCACGTAATTTCGAGATCAAGACGGGGGCGGATGCACTGCTGCCGGCGGGCCGTTATCTAAAAGTGACGGTGGCGGATCGCGGGCCGGGGATTTCCGAGGATTTGCTGGGTAAGATTTTCGATCCTTATCTGACTACGAAACCGGCGGCGAGCGGGCTCGGGTTGGCGATCAGCTACTCGATCATCAAGAAACATGGAGGCCTGCTTCAACTCGAGAGCACGTCTTCGGAGGGCGCGACGTTTGGTTTTTTCCTCCCGGCGGCGAATCCGGCCGAGGCTGTCCCGGCGGAGCGACCGGCGGCGCGGCCTTTGCGTTTTAATCAACAGCGCATTTTGATCATGGATGACGAGGCCGCCATCCGGGATCTGACTTCGCAGTTACTCGGCACGCTGGGCTACGAGGTGACGGCGGTGCAGGACGGGATGGAGGCGATCCGCACCTATGAGCGGGCGATGCGCCGCGGCGAGGGTTTTGAGGCGGTGATCCTCGACGCCACGGTGCGGGGAGGATTGGGCGGGGTGGCGACGATCGAACGCCTGCGCGGGATGGACCCGGAGGTGAACGCGATCATCTGTAGTGGCTACTCGGACGAAGCGGCGCTCTCGGAGTTTCTGGCCTACGGATTTCGCGGGGCGTTACCGAAGCCGTTTACCCGGAACGAGCTGGCGGAGGCGATCCAGCGATCGCTCGATCCGAGCCAGCCGACTTGAACCGGACCAACTGTCAGCGCCCGGTACGGGCGAAGAGTTATTGAATTTTCGGCAGCTTCTTGATTGCGTCCAAGAATGGCTGCGGGCCGCCGGGAGCGTAGCCGAGGGCACCGACCGGTTTCCCGGCGGGATCGAAGACGACCACAGTGGGATACCCTTGGATTCCCAGCTCTTGCGCGAGCTGCTGGTTTTGCAATTTCTCGGCGGCGGGCTGTTCCTTCCGCCGCGGGAAGTCGATCTCGACCAGGATGAGATTCTCCTTCGCGTAGGCTTCAAACTCAGGCTGTGAGAAGACTTCGCGCTCCAGTTTGATGCAATAAGCACACCAATCCGAACCGGTAAAATCGGCCAGAAGATATTTCTTTTGTGCTTTGGCCTCGGCCTGCGCTTGTTTGAAATCGGTGCGCCAGCCTTCTTTGGCGAAGAGGGAGTGAACGGGAAAAAGAGCCACCAGCGCGGCGGCGAGAACGAGGGAGCGCAACGGTTTCACGCGCCAGTCTCTCGCAGCTTCGCGGCAGGCGCAAGGCGACCGATTACGATGGACCGGGATAGGCCTGGACACACTTAGCCCGGCGACCAGCGCCGGGCTAAGTGGGTGACGTAAGTGAGGCTAGGCGGCGGGCTTGATGTGACCGGAGACCAGCTTGGTCATCTCGAACATGCTGACCTGGCTCTTGCCGTTGAAAACGGCTTTAAGCGCGTCGTCGGCGTTGATTTGCGTTCTCTTTTTCTTGTCCTGCAAACCATTTTTCTTGATGTAATCCCAGAGCTTTTTCGTTAACTCGGAGCGAGGCAGGGGCTTGGCGCCCACTACTTGTGCAAGTTTATCGTCGGGTGTGACCGGCCGCATAAAGGCGGCGTTCGGTTTACGTTTGGAAGGAGCTTTTGTGGCTTTCGGCATAGAGGCTGATTAATCCTTCGTGCGAAGCAGGGCAATATTAATTTTAGGAGAAAACCTTAGGGCGGTATCATCGGTTATCCTCAGCCGAGGACTAATGGATGAGTCGGTGGCAGTGATCCTTCGGCCCAAAGGCGGGCCGACTCCACCGCAAGCGGCGATCTGGAGTCGGCGCGCCCCCGCGATCGAAGGCTGGAGAAAACGCCTCGTCTTAGGGGGACGGCGAGGTCCGCATCACCACCATCCCCGCCAGGTCATCGGGCAATGCTTCGCCGTCATTTCCGCTGATCGCTTCCTCGACCACCCGCGTCAACAAAGCCTCGGCCGTCGGTGCTGCCGTACGCAGCATTTCAGCCAGTTTGGCAGGAGTCATCCGAGGCGTGTGACCGCGTTCCACCCCGAAGAGCCCATCGGTGTAGAGAAAGAAACTGTCGCCGGGCGACAGGTCCACATCCGTCTCGGTAAACTCCGAGCGTTCCACCAAACCCAAGGGCGGCGCGGAGGAAGGAATGGAGAGGGCACTCTCCGCACCGCGGGTGACGAGCAAAGGCGGATGGCCCGCTCCCACCACCGTGGCGCGGCCGTTCGCCGGGTCGAGCGCCACGCACATGGCGGTCATGAAGGAGCGTGCGCCGAAGATGCTGCGGAAATCATTATTCACCGCCTGCATGATCTGCGCCGGGGTGTGATGCTCGACGCTGCCGTGGTGAAAAAGCAGCTTGGCCAAGGTGGTGAGTAGCGCAGCAGAAGCGCCGTGTCCGGTGGCATCGGCGATCCAGAAGAGGGTGCGTTCATCGGCCATCGGGAGCCAGCCGTAGATGTCGCCGCCCACCTGGATGACCGGTCGATAGACCGCCGCCACCTCCCAGCCCTGCAGCGGCGGGGACTTCTGCGGGATGAGTGATTGCTGCGTGAGCCGTGCCGCCGCCAGATCGCGTTCCGTATTCGTCCGCCACTCTTCCAGCTCGTCGTTCTGCTCCTGCAACTGCTCGCGGAGCGCGCTCAGGCGCAGTTGCGTCTCGATCCGCGCGCGCAAGACCGCCTGGTTGATGGGCTTGGTCACGAAATCGTCCGCCCCCGCTTCCAGGCAACGCACTTCGCTCGCCTCTCCGCCGTGACCGGTCAGCATGATGGCCGGTAGCTGCGCGATGGCCGGGTCCGCATCGGCCCGCAATTGCTTGAGCAGCTCCGCCCCGTTCAAGCCCGGCATATCGAAATCGAGCAAGAGCAGCGAAGGCGGCTGAGCGTGCAGACTCTTGAGCGCGGCGATCCCATCCGCCGATTCCCGACAGGTAAACCCGGCCCCGGCCAGACTGCGCACGAGCAGACGGCGACTCATCGCGTCGTCGTCTACCACCAGGATTTGCTCGTTGCCATCGTTAGCCATGCGCTTTGTTTGTTAGTCTGGAAAACGGCAGGGGGCGATTCCTATTTATGGTGGCGAATCGAGCGCATATCTTCGGCGGCCAGTTCGATTGTGCAAAAAAGCGGTCGCTGTGGCCACCACGATCATTTGCAAAAGAAGATCGGGCTTTCGCCAATGGGGAGCCGACCCGCAGGTTCCCTGCGCGCGGGAATTAAGCGTTGTCAGCCCCCCGACATTGAATTAGAACGGAGACAGCTTCGTCGTAATCAACTTATGAAATTTTCGTTCTCACTCGCCCTCCTGACCGCCTTCGCTTTCACCGCTTGTGAGATCGATGAACCACCTCTGCAAAGAAAGCAGCCCGCGCCGAAATATCCCTCCGCGCAGCAGAGCCAATATCCGCCCCAGCCGCAGCCCTTCCCGCAGGATCCCGCCGTCGTGCCGGCTCCCATCTCCGCGCCCATCGATGTCGCCCAGGAGCCGCAATCGGCGCCTGCGCCTGTCGCGCCGCCGACCGCGAAAGGCGATTATCCTTATGGCGTGCCCGTGCCCGGAAAAGCCGGCTTTGTGCGCAGCCCTTATTCGCCGGATAAAATGACGGACGTGCGCGGCTACGCGCCCGGCACCGAAGTGAAAGATCCCTACACGGGCAAAATCTTTCTTGTTCCCTAAGCGCGGGGATGTCCGCGTTTGGAAGGCTCGCCGGCTCAGCGCGGCGAGCCGCCCCGGCCACGCTGGACAAGTGGGCCGTTTATCAGATGATGCACAGCGCGGGAGCGCCGGCTCGATTCGGAGCCTCATCTGATCCGGCGGAACGAACTCATAAGCTATAATGGAACTTCGCGTTAAGCGGGCCGCCCGCATCGAGGCCGAGATCACCGTCCCCGGCGACAAGAGCATGTCGCATCGCGCGGTCATCATCGCCGCCCTTTCCAATGGCGTCTGCGTCCTGCGCGGTTTTCTGGCCAGCGAAGATTGTCTCCACACCGTCCAGGCTCTGCGCGCCTGCGGGGTCAAGATTGAACAACCGGAGCCCGACATGCTGGTGGTGCACGGCCGGAAGCGCCTCCTCACCCAGCCGGCGGGCGAAATCGATTGCGGCAATTCCGCCACCACCATGCGTCTTCTGGCCGGCTTGCTCGCGGGCCAGCCCTTCGATAGCCGGCTCGTCGGCGGTACCTCGCTGGCGCGCCGCCCGATGGATCGCGTGATCGCGCCGCTCCGGCAGATGGGCGCGAATATCGTGGCGGAAGGGCCTAACGAGACGCCGCCGCTCCGCATCACCGGCGCGAAGTTGCGCGGGATCGAATACGATACCCCGGTGGCCAGCGCCCAGGTGAAAAGCGCCATCCTGCTGGCCGGCCTTTTTGCGAAAGGAAAAACGAGCGTCCGGGAGCCATTCCAAAGCCGGAATCACACCGAGCTCATGCTCAATTACTTCCTCGTCCGGACTGCACGCGAAGAAGATGGCGCGGT
Organism: Chthoniobacterales bacterium; assembly: GCA_038233435.1. Lineage (GTDB taxonomy): Bacteria > Verrucomicrobiota > Verrucomicrobiia > Chthoniobacterales > UBA10450 > JACCTI01. Next base: position 1,545 of record JBBSLZ010000171.1, on the reverse strand, counting down.
CACCATCTTCGGCGATCAAGTGCCGGAATCGCGGGACTTCACCGTGCCGGGCGACATCTCCTCGGCCGCCTTCTGGCTGGTCGCCGCGGGCGCGCAACCGGGCGGACATCTGCTCGTGCGCGATTGCGGTTTAAACGACACTCGCACCACGCTCCTTGGCGTGCTCATTCGAATGGGAGCGCAGGTGCGCGAGGCGGTCGAAGATGTGGACCAGATCGAGCCGCGCGGCATCGTCGAGATCACCGGCGCCTCCCTGCGCGGCACCGTCATCCAGGGGAAGGAGATCCCGCAGTTGATCGATGAATTGCCCGTCCTCGCGGTGGCCGGCGCGCTCGCTTCCGGCACCACCACGATTCGGAACGCCGAAGAATTGCGGTTCAAAGAAAGCGATCGCATCGCGGCCATTGCGCATAATCTCCGCGCCATGGGCGCACAGGTCATCGAGTTAAACGACGGCCTCGAGATTCATGGCCGCGGCTCCTTGCGCGGCGCGCGGGTGGCCAGCTTCGGAGATCATCGCATCGCGATGGCGTTCGCCATTGCCGGCCTCTTTGCGGATGGCGAGACGATCGTGCAGGACGCACAATGCGTGCACGAATCGTATCCGGATTTCGCGCGCGCCCTGGACGAGATCGTTAACCCCAAACGGGTCCGCACCACCACGCCAGTGTTCGGTTCGATGGGGACCTCGAAAGTGGAAGAGGATTAGGATGTCTGCCGCCGGCCGCAGCACGGGCGGAAGGCCTGTTTACCAGCGCGTCATCGCCATCGATGGCCCGGCGGCATCTGGCAAAAGCAGCGTCGCGCGGCAGCTCGCCCAGCGGCTCGGGTTTATCTACGTCAACTCCGGCGCCATGTATCGCGCCGTCACCTGGCACGTCCTCGCGCAGGAGATCGACCCGGCCGATCCGACCGCAGTCGCGCACCTGATCGAAAACACCGAGCTCGCTTGCGATTTGCGGGAGAACGAATCGCGCATCCTCATCGCCGGCGCGGACGTGACTGCGCTGCTGCGCGATCTGCGCGTGAACCAGGAGGTGTCCTCCGTCAGCAGCGTCCCACGCGTGCGCGAACTCTTGGTCGCACAAATGCGCACCTACGCGCTCGAGCACGATGTCGTCATGGAAGGACGCGATATCGGGTCCGCCGTCTTCCCCGAGACGCCGTTTAAATTTTACATCGATGCTTCCCCCGAGATTCGCTCCCGCCGGCGCGCTGCGCAGGGGCAGGCCGATCCGATCGAGAGCCGCGATCGGGCGGATTCCTCGCGACAAGCCTCGCCTCTCATGGTCGCGCCCGATGCGATCGTGATCGACAGCTCCGCTCTCAGCATCGCAGAAGTGGTGGATCAAATCATGGCACGGCTCGCCTCCGTCGGCCTGCCGATGGAAGGTCCCCAGGCGTCGACGTTGAGCCGATGAATCTCTGGTATTGGGGCGGCTATTATCTCACCGTCGGTATCGCGAAAACCTTCTTTCGCTTTCAGGTTCGCCATCGCGAACGCCGCATTCTGGAAGGCCCGGTTATCCTGGCGATGAACCACGA
>JBBSLZ010000170.1:0-7205 GCA_038233435.1 Chthoniobacterales bacterium | reverse complement strand
GGTTTCCAACTTGCGAGATCCCGAAAGTCCAAGTTGGAAACTTGGACTACGAGCTTATTATCCCGGCATGCCGGAAATCCGCCCCGCTGCCTACGATTCCAAGATCGAGGGCAACGTCATTATCACCCGCGTGGACGCGGCTATGAAGTGGATGCAGAAGAACTCGCTTTGGCCGATGCCGATGGGGCTGGCTTGCTGCGCGATCGAGCTTATGGCGACGGCCTCCTCAAGGTTCGACATCTCGCGTTTCGGCGCGGAGGTGATGCGGTTTTCGCCTCGGCAATGCGACGTCATGATTGTGGCCGGTACGGTCACTTATAAAATGGCGCTGGCGGTGAAACGCATTTACGAGCAGATGCCGGAGCCGAAATGGGTCATCGCGATGGGCGCCTGCGCTTCCACCGGCGGGATGTATCGCTCTTACGCCGTGCTGCAGGGAATCGATCGGTTGCTGCCGGTGGACGTTTACGTTTCCGGCTGCCCGCCGCGTCCCGAGGCGCTGATCGAGGGCCTGATGAAATTACAGGAAAAAATCTCCACGGAACCGTTCCTGCGCGAGCAGAAGCGCGAGCTGTTGAAGAGCTACGATCTGGCGCCGGCATGACAGGACGGGAACTGCTCGCATCGCTCGGCCGGCTCTTTGGCGACAAAATTCTGAGCCACTCTACTTTTCGCGGGGAATCGACTTTCACGATTGGACGGGAGCATCTGCGCGAGGTGGCGCAGTTTTGCCGCGACGAACTTTCATTCGATTACCTGCTCGATATCTCCAGCGTAGATCACTTCGGCGAAGACCCGCGTTTCGAGGTCGTCTATGAACTTTATTCGATGACGATGGCGATCCATCTGCGCGTCAAACTGCGGGTCTCGGAAGACGACCCGACGGTTGACACCGTTTCCGAAATCTGGCCGACCGCGAACTGGCACGAGCGCGAGATTTTTGACATGATGGGCCTGCGTTTTAATGGCCACCCCGATCTCCGCCGGATTCTGATGTGGGATGGTTACCCGTATTTCCCGCTTCGGAAAGAGTTCCCGCTCGAGGGTTTGCCCAGCGACATGCCTGATGTCGCTTTCACGGCGGCGGCGCCGCTGGAGGGCGGTCCGTTTGTCACCCTGCCCAGCACCGCGACGACTAAAGACCGCGAGCCGCGCGCCCGCCGTCCGCTGGGCGAATAGCGGCTGGATTTTTTACGGCACAACCCGTCCGGCGTTGGCCTTTACCTGACCCACGTCTGACGCGTTGATCGGACCGTTGACGTTGATATCGGCCCGAAAATTCTCCGCGCTCACGAAGTTGCCCACTTGTGCTTTGGTGCCTCCGATGTCCGACGAATTGACCGTGCCGCTGCCGTTTACGTCACCGATGAGAAAGCGCGCATTCAAGGTGATGTCCGGAAGGACCTGTCCAAACACATCCGTCACGTTGGACAAGGTGAGGCCAAGGGTTTGAACGTCGACAACCCCAATCAAGTCAACCTGCACGCTCGTGCCGCCGCTGCTCGGCGAACCAGAAACGCTACCGGTCCCGGTCGTCACGGCCGCGCTTGCGCTGGCGATGAAATTCGTGAATTCGAAAACGACCGAATGGAATCCCTCTGGACCGGAACTGCGACACTCCACTCCCGCCGGGCCGGTAAGCGGAAGCGGAATATCGAAAGGACCGAACGGAGGCGCGGGGAAAGTGCCATGGTATTTGCGGGAAGCGGCGGAGCGGATCTGCAGGGTGGGTGCCATCGCGTAGGCGTGCGTCGCCCCGTTAAATACCCCAGTGCCGACAATAAGACCGTGGTCGTTGATGCCGCGCGCAGAAGACGAGGTGTTCGTTGCCAAATCCCAGCCTGAATTCGCCGGGATCAGGTCCGCGAGTCGATAGGTTTGGCTGCCGTCGTAGAGGAAAGGAATGGCAAACGACGACGACGCCGTTCCCACCGCCCAGCCACGAGTATTCACCGCGCGGGCCGAGCCCTGGCTTGTGCCAGCCGGTAGAGGAATAGGACGGATTCCGAAAAACTGCCGGATAAAAGGGAGAGACGGCCCTTGGTTCAACATGCTCGCTCCAACAACGAAGCCGTTGTTACTCACGCCAAAGGCAAGGGCACCGTTGAAGCCGTCCAAGGCGCCGACTTCAAACGCCTCCTGGCTTCCCATGTCGTAAACCATGCCGACGTTGCGGGCCGCGTTGTTCGGATCGATCCCCTGGCCCACGATTCGGCCGGAGTTGTTAATGCCGAACGCGGTCACAAAATAACTGCCGTCAGCTGTTGTCTGCGTGATGACGGACGCGCTCTCCCCGGAGTAAACGGCGCCGCGCTGCAAGGAACCGGCGTTGACCGAACCGACGGCGATCCCGGACGCGTTCACTTGGTTGGCGTCGCCCAGCGTTTCCCCACTGGGCAGCGGCAACTGCGAGACGACTCCGTTTCGCCAAACCAGCGGCAATCGGCCGGAGCCGAAGGCCGTGGTAGCGCCGGTGCCTACCACTGTGCCGCTGTCGTTGGCGCTGTTCGAGAGGCAGAAATTCCGGCCGGAAAGATTCGGCAAACCGACGATGCCGCCCCCGAGGGTCCAGCGGAATGCCTGGGTGCCGCCGCTGCGAAAGGATCGGCCGACGCCGACACCACCGGTGGACGCACCAAAGCATTGCGAAGCGGTATCGCCCCCCTGGACGACGCCGATGTCATAGATCTGATATTGCGGATCAGCGATGGCCGCGGCGCTGAAAACGAATGAGGCCACGAACGCGAGAACGGATCGGGAGGTGCACATAAGGGAAAGGATTATCAGCAGCCGGAGCCGTTTCTGACAAGACGGTTCGTGGGAAGGTGCAAACGGCCGCGCTAGGGACAAACCGCTTAAGGCAGGGCGGCCGTCAGCAGCCGCGAAAAGCTCGCCGCGGCGGTCTGGCCGGTGGTCAGCACTTCGGCATGGCTCAAGGGCTGGCCGCTCATGCCGGCGGCCCAATTCGTGAGACAGGAAAAGCCGGCCACCTCCAGGCCCAGCGCCCGAGCCTGGATCGCCTCCAGGACGGTGGACATGCCGATCGCATCCGCGCCCAAAGTACGCAGCATGCGGACTTCGGCGGGCGTCTCGTATTGCGGCCCGAGCAGCCCGGCGTAGACCCCTTCGTGCAAGCTGATCCGGGCCGTCCGGGCCGCTTCCAGAAATTGGTTTCCCCAAGCCAAGGAATAGACTTCGGTCAGGTCGACAAACTCGGGCGCGCCGAGCAACGGCGAAGTACCGGTGAGATTGAGGTGATCACGCAAAAGCATCCAGTCGCCGGGGGCGAAGGCCGGGTTGGCGGAGCCGGCGGCGTTGGTCAGGATCAAACGCCGAATGCCGACATCGGCGAGCAGGCGGACTGTGGCGGTGACGGCACGCGCGGAGTGTCCTTCGTAAAGATGCACCCGCCCTTTTGAAAAGAGCATCTTAGTGCCATTGAGCTGGCCGCAGACAAACTCCCCCCCATGTCCGGCGACCTTCGGCTCTGGCAGAGCGGTGAACTGCGCGTGCGGGATCCGCTCCGCCACATCGATTCCCGCTTCCACGAGGGATCCGAGCCCGGAGCCTAAAATGACCGTGGTTTCGGCTTTCCAGGCGCGCAGTCGTTCCAAGACGTCGTTCATCGGCGCCAGCATGATAGCGCAGCCAGCCGCGCTGCGACCTGAAAAAATCGCCCCTATCCTGGTCTGGCGTCGGGGTAGGGACGGCGCGCTGCGCCGTCCGGGCGGCGTGGCTCGCTCTTTCGTGGCACGAACCATTTCAACGCGGACCACGCCGCCTGGGCGCCGCAGCGCGGCGCCCCTACCCTACGCCGCCGAGATTGGCGGCGCGGTTTCTGGCTTTTGCGTCGCCGCCATGACGTCGGGCCGGAGCCCGTCCTCACGCTGCAGGACGGCTTTCGTATCCTGCTTCGGATAGGCGATGCGGGTGTGTAACATCGTCATGAGCGTGAAACGAAAACGCTCGGCGATGGTGCGCAGCTCGGAGAGAGTGAGATCGCATTCGTCGAGCTGGCGATCGGCGATGCGGGCGGCGATCAGGTCGCCGACCAGTTGCTCGATCTTTTGCGGAGTGGGTTTCTCCAGACTGCGCGAGGCGCTTTCCACCATATCCGCTAGACTGATAATGGCGCTTTCCTTGGTCTGCGGTTTCGGGCCGGCGTAGCGGAAGCTTTCTTCCTTCACCTCGGGCACGTCTTCTTCCCGCAGCTTCATGATTTTGCCGCCGGCCTTCGCGTCTTCCTGCTGCTGCAGGGCGCGTTTGTAGAAGTAAAAGACCAGCGAGGTGCCGTGATGTTGCTGGATGATGTCGATGATTTTGCGATTCAAGTTGTGCTTGAGCGCGAGGTCGACGCCTTCTTTGACGTGCGCGATGATGATGAGCGCGCTCATGGTGGGCGCGAGGTCGTCGTGCGGATTGCGCTCGAAGTTCATGTTCTCGGTGAAGTAATCGGGCTTCACCAGTTTGCCGACATCGTGGAAGTAGGCGCAGACGCGGCAGAGGGTGCCGTTGGCGCCGATCGCTTCGGCGGCGGCTTCGGCCAGATTCGCGACCACGAGGCTATGATGATAAGTGCCGGGCGCTTCAATGGTCATCCGGCGGAGGAGCGGGTGGTTCAAATCCGAGGCCTCGAGCCACGAGATATCGGTCGTGATCCGGAAGAGATGCTCGAGCATCGGGAGAATGCCGCCGACGATGGTGGCGGTGACGATGCCGTTCCCGATCGCGAGTGCGCTCTGGAGGGCGAGCGATTGCCAATCATTTGCGCTGGGCGTGAAGAGGTTAATCGGCCCGATGACGCCGAAAGCGAGCGAGAGCAGCCAGAGTGAGATTCCCACCCCGAGCCCCGCCCGGATGAGACGGCTGCGGCGGCGCACCTGGAGAGTGAGGAAGACAGCGGTGAAGCCGCTGATGATCGCGCAAACGAGGAGCGGCGCATCGAATTCACCGAAGAGCATTCGCGTCCAGAGACTGACGAAGACCGCGGCGTAAAGCCCATGGTTCCGCCCCAGGAGCACGCTCAAAACGAGCGGAGCAAACGCGTAGGGAACGATCAGGGCCGCGGTCTCAGGCCGCAGCCAACTGACCGTGCCGCTCTGGCAAAGCAGGAGCAGCAACTTGGTCGCCGCCAGTTGGACGAACAGGACGCTGAAGACCAGTAGCAGCCGGGAGCCGCGCCGGAAAGTGGCGGGCTGGTTGATCCAAAGTTGCACCACCGCGGCGGCGAAGAAGAGCAGCGCGACGACGAAGTTTTTCGTCGGCTCCGGCTGTTCGCCGCTGAAAATGAGCAAGGCGAGGCCGGCCACGAAGCTGGCGAAAATGACTCCTTTCGCGTAGGAGGCATACTCGACGTGGTCGGCCAATTCATTCGACCCGCGCCGCCGGCGGGTTTTGCCAGAAGCGAGCCCCCGCTTCACGAGGCGGTTTCTTTTGAAAAAATCAAACATGCGAGGGCTACTTGCGGGCCGGGCCGCCGGCATTGGCCGGAGAGCGATGTTGTTGATACGCGTTTATGATCGCGCGGACAAGCTCGTGTCGCACCACGTCCCGCTCGGCAAAATACGTCATCGCGATGCCGGGGACCGCTTTGAGCGCTTGAAGCGCCTCGACCAGGCCGGAGCGTTTGTTCGACGGGAGATCGATTTGGGTGACGTCGCCCGTCACGACACATTTCGAATTCTGCCCGATGCGGGTCAGCAACATGAACATCTGCTCGGTGGTCGTGTTCTGCGCTTCGTCGAGAATGACAAAGGCATCGCTCAGGGTGCGCCCGCGCATGTAGGCCAGCGGCGCCACCTCGATCGTCTGGCGCGCCACCAAGCGCTCTACTTCCTCCGGCTCCAGCATGTCGCGGAGCGAATCGTAGAGCGGGCGCAGGTAGGGCGTGATCTTTTCCTGCAGATCGCCCGGTAGAAAGCCAAGCGCTTCGCCCGCTTCCACCGCGGGCCGGGTCAGGACGATCCGGTGGACCTGTTCTTTCTTCAGCGCCTCAACTGCTTTCGCGACTGCGAGATAAGTTTTGCCCGTGCCAGCTGGTCCGATACCGAAGACGATGTCGTGCTTCTGGATCGCTTCTACGTAATGCCGTTGACCGACCGTGCGGGTAACGATCGGCGCTTTCCGGCTGGAGGTGGCAATCTTGACGTTGACCGCATCGGTCAAGTCTTCGGGCTGCGCCTCGGTGACGGCGTGGAGCGCGTAGCTGAACTCGTGCTTGTGAATATCGACGCCTTTCTGGCGCACTTTTTCGAGCTGGGCGAAGACACGCTCTGCGCGGGCGATTTGTTCCGGCTCGCCTTCCAGTTTCAGCCAGCCTTCCCGAGTGGTCACCCGCACCCCGAGCGCTTCCTCGAGCGTTTTAAGAAGTTTGAGATCGTTGGCGTAGAGCGCCTGGAGCGCGCGCGCGCTCTCAAACTGCAAGGTGCGGGATTCAGTCATCGGCAGCCTGCGAGAGGCTTGGGGAGAGGATGGGCGGAAACCTCCAGCAGGTGTTTGGGATTTTAGCGGAAGCCGTAAACGAGCGCCCAATGTGTGCGCTCGTCCGGCGATTCTTCAATCGTGACAATGATGAAGTAGCTCCCAGTGGTTTGCGGAATAATGTGCGCGCCGGCAAATTGCCCTTTCTGCCAGCTATCAGGCTGCTCCACCAGTTTCCCTTCGGCGTCGTAAATATGGACGGAGAGATTCGCTTTCTCGACTTCGCTACCGAGCCAGAACCAGTATTCGTTGCCTTTAAACAACTGCTGTTTGACCGCCTTCTTCTCGCCCGCGGCCAGGTCGCCGCCCCAATAATCTTCGCGTACCTGAAAGCCATCTTTGACATAGGGCTCGGCCGCCTGCAAGGCGAACGATTGGGCGTCGTCGACCGAAGCCGAAGCCCGCGGGCTGACCGTGAAGAACAGCGCCAACACGCAGGCGCCTTGCAAAATTCGTTTAGGAAAAAGGTCCATGAATCAGCTATTGGGGTTTCGTGAAAATGGCGTCATCGAGCCGGCTCGTGATGTCGTTAATCTTCTTGACCGATGCCGGCGAAATGGCCGCGCCTCCCACGTCGATCAGCGGACGCACTTCGTTCAGGGCCACCCGAATATCCTCGAGCAGCTTCAGATTGAACTCCGGCATGGCTTGTAGCCGCTCCTGGAAGTAGCCGAGCAGGTCGGGCTGATGCAAGAGCTCCGCGCCATCCTCGGAAAAGCGCTTCG
>JBBSLZ010000169.1:0-7210 GCA_038233435.1 Chthoniobacterales bacterium | reverse complement strand
TGAAGAAGGACATGAAGCCGAGCTTCAGATTGTTCTTCTTCGTGAAGGCGTCCTGCGATTTCTTGCGCAGCTCCATGACCGCGGTCATGTCGCACTCGTTAAAGGTGGTCAGGATGGCGGCGGTCTGCTGCGCCATGACGAGCTGCGCGGCAATCTTGCGGCGAAGCGGCGACATGCGTTTGCGGGTGGAACGATCGCTCTCCGACGAAGCGGGCGCGGCCGGATCGGGCTCGCTGGCTTCTGGAGCGGGCGCGGCTTTGCGGTTTTCGACCGCGGCGAGAACGTCGCCTTTGGTTAGGCGACCGCCTTTGCCCGTGCCGGTGAGGCCGTCGGTCGGCAGATTTTCCTCTTCGACGATGCGACGGACGGCGGGCGAAAGATTCTCGACGACGGGAGATTTCTTTTCGCCGCTGACGGGAGCTTCCTCGTGATTGGGGTCGGGCTTTTCCTTTACGTCGGTGGGAGTGGCGACGGTGGCGGTGCTTTCTTTGGCCGGGGCGGCAGTGGCCGAGTCGTCGATCGTCGCGACCACTTCGCCGATTTTCACTTCCTGGCCTTCGGCGGCGATGGTCTGGAGAAGGCCGGCTTTTTCGGCGGTGATCTCGGTGGAGACTTTATCGGTCTCGAGGGTGAAGAGCGGATCGCCGGCCTGCACGTGTTCGCCGTCTTTTTTGTGCCAGACGGATACGATGCCGCTGGAAATGGATTCGCCGACTGCCGGGATTTTTACTTCGATGCTCATGGACGGACTACATTATGCGTAAACGCGGGCTGGGGTCGAATTGAACGTTGGAGGGGTGTTTATTGCAGCGGGAGTCGCCCCCGCACGTCCCGCAGGGACGTGGCTACAAACTGAGGGCTTCCCAGATGAGTTGGGCTTGTTCGACTTTGTGCAAGGTGAGGGCGCCGACGGCGGGGCTAGCGCTGGCGTTCCGCCCGGCGTAAGCCACTTCGCGGCTGAAGAGGACGCGGAGCCGCGGCTCCATGAATGTCCACGCGCCCATGTTTTGCGGTTCTTCCTGGCACCAGATCAGGTTGGCGTCGCGTGGGAAGGCGTCCACCATTTCGCGGAGCCGGCCTTCGCAAAGCGGGTAGAGCTGCTCGACCCGGATGAGGGCGGCTTCGGTGATCTTCTGCGCGTCGCGCTGTTTGAGCAGGTCGTAGTAAACTTTGCCGGAACAGAAGATGATGCGCTTGATCTGATCGGCCGGGCCGAGCAGGGGCGAGGCGAGAATTTCTTCGAATTGGCCGTCCGTGAAATCTTCCGTGCGGGAGGTGGCGTGCTCGGCGCGGAGGAGGCTTTTCGGGGTCATGATAATGAGCGGCTTCCGGAAGTCGCGCTTCATCTGGCGGCGGAGGACGTGGAAATACTGGGCGGGCGTGGTCAGGTTGCAGACCTGGATGTTGTCCTCGGCCGCGAGCTGCAGGAAACGCTCGACCCGCCCGCTGGAGTGCTCTGGGCCCTGGCCTTCGTAGCCATGCGGAAGGAGCAGGACGATACCGCTGGGGCGTTGCCATTTTGATTCCGCGGAGACAATGAACTGATCAATGATGTTTTGCGCGCCGTTGGCAAAATCCCCGAACTGCGCTTCCCAGAGACAAAGCATCTCGGGGTAATTAAGCGAGTAGCCGTAGTCGAAGCCGAGGACGGCGGCTTCGGAGAGAAGGCTGTTATAGACGCAAATGCGGGCCTGTTGATCGGCCAGATGAAGCAGCGGCACGTAGGGCTCGCCGGTCTTCGCATCATAGAGGACGGCGTGGCGATGGCTGAAAGTGCCGCGCCGGCTGTCCTGGCCGGAGAGACGGACGGGAGTGTTCTCGAGGAGGAGCGAGCCGAAGGCGATCGCTTCGGCGAAGCCCCAGTCACACGGGCCGCCGGCTTCGAACGCTTTCCGGCGGCGATCGAGCACGGTCATCTTCACCTTCGGCAAAATCTGGAAATCGTCCGGCACCCGCGTGAGTCCGGTGACGATGGTCTTAAGCATCTCGGCGCTGATCGCGGTGGGCGGTGACCCGAAGGAGAAGTCGGGCTGAAAGACGGCGGTGGATTCGTTGAATTGCTCTTTGCGATCGGCGGGCTCGGTGGCGTGCGCTTTGACGTCGTCGAGGGCGGCTTGGAGGCGGTTCTCGAATTCGGTCTCGAGCGCGTCGGCTTCTTCCTGGGTCAGGCGGCCGGCGTCGATCAACTCCTTCTTATAAAGCTTCCGCACCGAGGGCCGCTGATCGATTTTCGCGTAAAGATCGGGTTGGGTGAAGGAGGGCTCGTCGCCTTCGTTATGCCCGTAGCGACGGTAGCAATACATGTCGATGACGACATCGCGCCCGAACTCCTGGCGAAAATCCAGCGCCAGCTCGGTGACAAACATGGTGGCGAGCGGGTCGTCGCCATTCACATGGAAGATGGGAACCTCGATCGTCTTGGCGATATCGGTCGCGTACATGGAAGAGCGGGCGTCTTCGGGCAGGGTGGTGAAACCGATCTGATTATTGACCACTACATGGACGGTGCCGCCGGTGGAGTAGCCGGGGAGTTGGGACATGTTGAGCGTCTCGTAGACGATCCCCTGCCCGGCGAAGGCGGCGTCTCCATGGACGAGCAACGGGAGAACGCGCCGACGATGCTCGGTGTCGCCGCGGATGCGCTGACGTGCGCGGGTGGTCCCTTCCACGACCGGGTCGACCGCCTCGAGATGGCTCGGGTTGGCCGCGAGGCGAATCTCGACTTCCGCGCCCTCTGCGAGCTTCCGGATGGTGCGGTAGCCGAGGTGATACTTCACGTCGCCATCGCCACCGACCAGGTTCGGGACGTAGTTTTCTGTGAACTCGGTGAAGATCACGCGGAAGGATTTTTGGAGGAAATTGGCGAGGACATTAAGCCGGCCGCGATGCGCCATGCCCATGCAAATCTCCTCGATGCCGCTCTCGGGACATTTGTGCAGGATGGTGTCGAGTATGACCATGAGCGACTCCGCGCCTTGCAACGAAAAGCGCTTCTGCCCGACGTAACGAGTGTGGAGAAAAGTCTCGAAAAGCTCGGCTTCGATGAGCGCGTGGAGCACGGCGATCTGGACATTGCGCGAGGCGCTGTGCTTGAGCGGGCGCGATTCGAGGCGATGCCGCACCCAATTCCGGATGCGGGTGTTCTGGATGTGCTGGAACTCGGCGCCGATGGCATCCGCGTAGATGCCCTGCAGTTTGGCGATCATCTCGCGCAAGGTCATGCGGGTGTTATCGAGGAAAAACTTCGAGGAAACCTGGAGGTCGAGATCCTTCTCGCTGAAGCCGAGTTCGCGCAGGGTGAGGAGCGGGTTTTGCGGACGCTTTTCGGCCATCGGGTCGAGCTGCGCGATGGTATGACCTAGAGTGCGATAGGCGTAGACGAGACCGTCCACGCGGGTTTGGAGGGGACTCTCCGCGCCGCCGGCGCGATGGGCGGCGGAGGTGGCGGCGCCGTTCCGCTTTTCGAGATTGCCGAGTTCGAAACCTTCGAAAAAGGCCGACCAACCGGAGTCGAGTGCTTCCGGATTCTCCTGCCAGCGGCGGTAGTTTTCCTCGAGGAGATCGAGGTTGAGATGAGTCGCAAACGATGGGCGCATGGGCTGCGGGCAATCTGCGGTGCAGGCGCAGGCAGGGCAAGTTGACAGTGCGAAGGCGGCCCGGTTACTTCCTCGGCAAATGGTGAGCCGGGCGATATTCTGGATGGGAGGCGGGTTTGCTTTGCTGGCGCTTCCTTTGCTGGCGGCGGCGCAGGCGACTGATCCGGCTTCGGAGCCGAGCGTGCTGGCGGTGGCGAAGGTCCTGCCGGCGGTGGTGAACATCAACACCGAGCGAGTGGTGCGGCGGCGGGTGCGCGATCCCTTTGAGGATTTCGCCGCGCAATATTTCGGGAACTACCGCTCCCGTCCGCGCGAGATCCAGCAGACCTTGCAGAGCCTCGGCTCGGGCTTCGTGGTCGATCCGGCGGGCTACATTGTGACGAACCAACACGTGGTCGAGCGCGCCGCCGATCTGAAGATCGAGGTGACGCTGGCGGATGGGAAAACGCTGAACGCGCGTTACATCACCGGCGACGAAAAGAAGGATCTGGCCCTGATCAAGATCGAGTCGAAAGAGCCGTTGCCGTTTGTCGATTTGAATAATCTCTCGCCAAATCTGCTCGGGCAGACGGTGATCGTGGTGGGGAACGCGCTCGGCTACAGCGGCTCGATCAGCCGCGGGGTCTTAAGCGGAATGAAACGCGATATCACGATCGAGCAGACCGAATACAAGAATCTGCTCCAAACCGATGCCGCGATTAATCCGGGGAATAGCGGCGGGCCATTGATCGATCTTTCGGGCCGGCTGGTGGGGGTGAGCTCGGCGAAGATGGCGTTCACGCCGCAGGGCGTGCCGGCACAGGGTTTGGGGTTCGCGATTCCGGCGGAGACGGTGCGCGAGACGGTGGCTTATTTCAAAAAAATCGCGGAGAACCAGCCGCCGCCGAAAGCCGCGCCCGCGGAGGACGCCCCCACCTCGAACACGGAGCGGCTCTTCGGGATGCAGCTGCAGGAATTGACTCCGGAGCTGGTCGACGCGCTCAATCTGGTGGCAGGCAAAGGCGTCTTGATCAGCTCGGTGGAGCCGGGGAGCCCGGCGGCCGATGTGGGCGTGGAGCGCGGGCTCGTCATCTATCGGGTGGGGAAGTATGATGTCCGGACAATGGCGCAGGTGGAGAAATTGCTGACGCGGGCGCGGACCGGGACGTCGGTCGATTTTACTGTCGGGATCGTGCGCAACGGTGGACAGTCGCCTCGCGTGGCGCGGGTGACGTTGACCGCCCGTTAGGCGGAGGCGGGGAAAATCTGCAACGCGCGGCCGGTTGGTTGTCTCAGAAAATTATCTCGCATGATCAAGGTTAAGAATCTGACCAAGCGCTACGCCGGCCACACCGCGGTGCAGGACCTGAGCTTCGAGGTGGGGAAGGGCGAGATCATGGGCTTCCTGGGACCGAACGGCGCCGGCAAGAGCACGACGATGCGGATTCTCTCGAGCTTTATGCCGCCGACTTCGGGGCGGGTCTCGATTGCGGGCTACGATATTTTTGAGCAATCGCTTCAGGCGCGCGCGCACCTCGGCTACATGCCGGAGAATGTGCCGCTCTACACCGATATGCGGGTGACGGAGTATCTGGATTACCGCGCGGCGTTGAAGGGCGTGCCGCATCGCCGGATCAAGGAACGGGTGGGCGACGTGAAGGAATTGTGCGGTTTGAAGGAGGTGGAAAAGAAGATCATCGGCGCGCTTTCGAAAGGTTATCGGCAGCGGGTGGGATTGGCGGATGCGCTGGTGCACGAGCCCGATCTTCTGATTCTCGACGAGCCGACGAGCGGCCTGGACCCGAACCAAATCCGGCAGGTACGGGACTTGATCCGGAATCTCGGCAAACAACACACCATCCTGCTTTCCACCCACATTCTCCCGGAAGTGGAGATGACCTGCAGCCGCGTCATCATTATTAACAAGGGCCGCATCGAAGCGTGCGATACGCCCGAGAATTTGCTCGGCGAGATCCGGACCGCGACCGGGGTGGTGTTGGAAGCGAAGACGGGCTCCGACGATGGCGCGGAGGAGCTAAAGAAAATCGCGGCGGTGCGCGATGTGACGAGCGCGGTGGAGGGCGACTGGCGGACCTTTACGCTGCGAGTGGAAGCGGGCGCGGACGTGCGCGAGGAGGTCTTCCGCCTGGCAGCGGAGCGGCGTTGGTCGGTGCGGGAGTTATCGCAAAGGAAGGCGACGCTTGAGGATGTGTTTGTCGAGCTAACTCACGAAGAATGACGACTATTTCACGACCCGCAGCAGACCACGTCATCCCGAACCGCGCAGACGGTGAGGGACCTCTCCGGCGCAGTGCCGGCCGCACCCACCTTGAGCGGACGCCGTGCGAGCAGTTGTCAGATCCGTCGGCCGTCTACGCGGCTCGGGATGACAAATCGGAGGCGTTTCCTGATGCGTAAATTCTACACTCTGTTCAAGCGCGAAGTTCGGAGCTACTTCTACTCGCCGATCGCTTACGTGGTCCTCTTTTTCTTCCTTCTCCTCAGCGGGACTGACCTCTATTTCCAGCTTTCTTACATGAACGGGAAGGCAGTCAGTTTCTCCATTCAGGAAGCGTTTTTTAATTCCATCTTCTTCTGGTTTGCCTTCGTCCTGGTCTTCCCGCTCATCACGATGCGGCTTTTCTCGGAGGAGTTTAAGCTGGGCACGATCGAGCCGCTTATGACCGCGCCGGTGCGGGACTGGCAGGTGATCCTGGCCAAGTTTTTTGGCGCGCTCGTGTTCTACATCGTGCTCTGGCTGCCCACCCTTCTTTACTTCGTGATCTTCCAGTTTGTGACGAAACAGCCGGCCGCGACCTCAAATGGCGCCTATCTCGGCAGCTACCTCATGCTTCTTCTGCTGGGAATGTTTTATGTCTCCATCGGCTGCCTGGCCTCCGTGCTCACGCGTAACCAGATCGTGGCTGCGATCATGTCCTTCGCCGTCATCACGATTCATTTCTTCTCCGGCTTGCTCGCCTTCATTTTGCAGGATGTGAGTTCAGCCACGCGACAGCTCCTCGGCTATTTCTCCGCCATCGAGCAAATGGGCATGATGTCGCGCGGTGAGATCGACACCCGGCCGATGGTGCTCTACCTGAGCATGACCATTCTCATCCTCGGGTTGACCCATCTAGCCTTCCAAACCCGGAAATGGAGGCTCTGAAAATGGCGACTCCATCGACTCCTCCACCGAAAAAAATCCACCGCCTCCGCATCGGCGCGAACATGCTTGCGCAGATCGCGCTCCTGCTTTTCCTCGCCGCGATGGTGAACTATCTCGGCTTTGAGCATTACAAACGCTGGGATCTTTCGCGCGACAAAAAGTATGCGCTTTCGGATAAATCGAAGCGCTTCCTCGAAACGGTCAAAGGCAAGATCCGGTTGACCGTTTTCTTCGATCAAAACAACGCCATCGCCCAGGATGTGCAGAATCTGCTGACCCAGTATCAGTATGCGGCGCGGAACAAAATCGACGTCGAAAACATCGACCCGAACCGCAGCCTCTCGCGCGCGAAAGAGATCTTCGATAAATATAAAGTGGTCAGTGACGAAAGCCTCGTGGTGGTGGATTACGAAGGCCGAAGTAAAGCCGTCAAAGCCTCCGAAATGGCCGAGATCGACGAGGGCAATCC
>JBBSLZ010000168.1:0-7218 GCA_038233435.1 Chthoniobacterales bacterium | reverse complement strand
GCCTGGCCCTCATCATGATCGTGGTGGCGTCATGGTTCCTTTACCGCTATCTCGCGCCGAAGAGCTGGCGGGAGTGGGCGAGCGCAGGGCTGGTGCAGGCGTTCATCATCGCGCTCTATGCGGAGATGTATGGGTTCCCGCTTACGATTTATTTCCTGGTCCGCTTCTTCGGGCTGGACCGGCGTTATCTCAGCGCCAATCTCTGGTCCACCCTGCTCGGCTACGGCGAGACCGCGATGATGATCTCCATGATCCTCGGCTACGCGCTGCTCTTCATCGGCATTGGGATTTTCATCGAGGGCTGGCGCGAACTTTACCGCGCACGGCAGCAAGACCAGCTCGTGACCAACGGTCTCTATGCATTCGTGCGCCATCCGCAATACGCCGGCCTTTTCCTCGGCCTCTTCGGCGAGGGCATTGTGCATTGGCCGACTTTTTTTTCGGTCGCACTTTTCCCGGTGATTGTGATCGTTTACACGCTCCTCGCGCGGAAGGAGGAGCGGCAGATGATCGCGCAGTTCGGTGACCAATACCGCGTCTATCAGCGGCGGGTGCCGATGTTTTTACCGCGCTGGGGCAAGTGGCGGCGCATGGTGGAAGTGTCAAACGCGGGCGGTGTGGAAAGAGATCAGGTCCAGCGAGTGACTTTGATTCGGAAACGCGGAAAAAACGATGAAACTTGAGGGCGACAACGAGCCGCTGAGCGCCGCGCCCTTTGTTCTTCAGTGCCAGCACATCACGGCGCAGGTCAATGATATTACTGTGGGCATCGTCGTCTTCGTCGCCCGGGCCGTCAGTGCGAGCGTGCGCTCATTTGGCCGGTAAAAGATCAACCGCAGAAAAGAGACAAACCTGACTTATGAAGAACAACTCGAAAGCGAAACGCAAACTCGACGATTGGGCGCAGCTCCTTCTCGTCCTCGCCCTCCTCATGCCCTTGATCATTTTTTTCCTGTTGCCGGGCGGAGGGATGTTTGCAGGTGGTCTTTGGTTTTGGTTTGCGTTGCTCCTCTGTTTCTCGCTCATCTGGATGATGCTCGGTTCTCCGGCGGCGGCGGAAGCAGCAGACGAGGAGGAAAGTCATCGCGCGCTTTCGCCGGAGGAACAGCCCGCGACGATCGCGGAAGTGATGAACGTCCGCATGGCGGAAGAAGAGCGCGGGGTGCGCGTTTTCCGCGGCCGGTTGCGCAAGTCCGCCGCGGCGACCCACGAGCAACTCAAGAGCGCGTTCGGCCGCGAAACGGTGCCGATGGTGCAGGAAGACGAACGGCTCGGCGCGGCGATTTTGCTCGTGCCCAAACCAGTCGAGGAAGCGACGCTGGAACGCTCGGTTCACCCGTGGGTGAATTGGCTCTTATTTGGCCTGACGATTCTCACCACCACCTGGGCGGGCGCGGCACATCAGGGAATTAACCTGCTCCGCGAACCGGAACGTTTCGCCGCCGGGCTGCCCTATTCGCTGGCCCTGCTGGCCATCCTCGGCGTGCATGAGATGGGGCACTATTTCACGGCGCGTTATCACAAGATGAATGTCACGCCGCCTTATTTTATTCCCGTGCCTTTTGCCCTCGGCACCTTCGGTGCCTTTATCAAAATGCGTTCGCCTTCGGAAAACCGGCGCGCGCTTTTCGATGTGGCGGTGGCCGGCCCGCTCGCCGGACTTGTCATTGCCATTCCCGCACTCCTCATCGGGTTGCGGACCTCGACGATTCTGCCCCCTGGCACGGTTCCGGGAATGATGCAGGGAACTTCCGCTGGCTCCTCGGTGCTGTTTGCCTTGCTCGCCAAGCTGTCGTTAGGCGACGCGCTCCAGTACGGTTACATTCTGCGGCTCAGCCCGCTCGCTTTCGCCGGCTGGCTCGGGCTTTTCGTCACCGCGCTCAATCTTCTGCCGATCGGCCAGCTCGATGGCGGTCACATTGCGCGCTCCATGTTCGGGACACGGATGGGCGCGACCATCAGCAGCGTCGCGATATGGACGTTGCTTCTGCTCGGCGTCTTCGTCTGGCCGGGGCTGCTCACCTGGGCCATCATCGTATTCTTCATCGCTGGTCGTGGCACGACACCTTTGAATGATGTGACGCCCGTGACGTCCGGTCGAAAATGGATTGGCGCTTTTGCTTTCCTCATCCTCGCGCTGATCCTCGCACCGCTCCCTCATGCGCTCTGGGGAAGCGCGGGGATCTATTGCCCTTACATGTAACCCGGAGACAAGCTCATGGACTGGAACACACTTTTTTCAACCCTGCTCATTGTCGCTTTCGTCTTCTTCATGATGCGCGGCTGCGGCGGCATGATGGGCGGCTGTGGGGGAAGCCGCGACGACGAAGAAACGCAGAAAAAATCGAAGCCGACAGACTCCGAAAAGCGAAACGGCGGATAGACCAATGGAAGCCGCCTCACTTTTGTTCATCGTTCTGATCGGGGCGTGTCTCGTCTGCTGCGGAGGCATGATTTGGATGATGGCGAAGAAGGGCCGGAAGGAAATTGGCACGGAGCCTCGAGACCCCTCAAACCGCGAGGCGCGATAGGTGCTTACAAAGCGCCTTCGCCTGAATCGCCAAAACCTGTCTTATCTTAGCGCCATTCAAACTGAGTTCCGCTGCGCTGACGGGATATTCTAATGGTGAAGAAGGTTATCATTTGGGCCGCCAAATTCATTGTCCTCCCGCTCGGTATCTTACTGACAGCGACGGTCATCGTTCTGATTGTGCTGCGGCTTTACGCGCAACATAAAATCGCCCGCGAGATTCGGATTACTGATTCGCGTGGCATCCACTCCATCGAAAAGGTCAAGCTCGGTGGACTCGACCAATGGATTCAAATACGAGGCGCGGACCGCTCGAAACCGATCCTGCTCTTTCTTCATGGCGGGCCTGGTTTTCCACAGATGCCGTTTTCCCATCTCAACGCAGAGCTGGAAAAGGAGTTTGTCGTTGTGCAGTGGGATCAGCGCGGCGCGGGTAAGTCTTATTCGTGGTCCATCCCGGATGAGTCGATGCGGGTGGATCAGTTTGTTTCCGATGCGCACGATTTGGTGCAACTGCTTCTCCAACGCTTCCATGCTCCCAAGTGCTTCCTCGTCGCGCATTCGTGGGGATCGATGTTTGGCGCGCTGACTGTCGCGCGCTATCCCGAGCTGTTCTACGCCTACGTCGGCATCGGCCAGGTCGCGGGTCTGCCGGAAACGCAACAGGTGCGCTATCAATTCGCGCTCGATGCTGCCAGAAAGGAAAATAACCAGGGGGCGATCGCTGATCTGACTCGCATTGGACGTCCGCCGCACGAGAGCGTTGAGCGCTGCAGGATCATGGAAAAGTGGGTGAGCCATTATGCCAATGCACGCTACCAGGCAGTTGCCCCGTCGCAGATGGCGTGGTGGGCTTTTGAATCTCCCGCTTATTCATGGATCGATCTGGTTAAAATCCCGCTGGGCGCCCGCTATTCCTTCGCCATGCTTTGGCGCGAGATTTTCTACAAGATCAATTTGTTCAGACAAGCGCCGCGACTCGAAGTGCCGGTCTATTTTTTCCTTGGTCGTTACGACGAGGTGGTCACCACCAAAGTAGCCGAGCAATACTTCAATGCGCTCGACGCTCCGCGAGGAAAGCAGCTCATCTGGTTCGAGAAGTCCGGGCATTGGCCTCATTTCAATGAGCGGCAAAAATATCGCGACGAACTGATCAACCGCGTTCTGAAAGAAACGGCGCCGGCTTCCGCTCGTTAGGCGCTGGCGGTTTTTCCTGACGTTGGAAGACGTGCTGGAAATGATGCTGTATTTGGCTTTGCGCGGCGTCCAGCATGCCGGCTGGATCTTGGTCGATGGCATCGTGACCCTGATTCTCGGAATCCTGATTTGGAAGCAGTGGTCATCGAGTTCCAGCTGGGTGATCGGGACCTTGGTCGGCGCCTGATCTTTAGCGGCATCTTTCGGTTCCTGCTGGCCGTGGCCGCGCGCGGCCCGAAACCGATCGTATGATCGCAAGGGGGGCAGGTAGTTGTCACGCCGCCGGGAGAAGCGTATTCTTGATGGAAAGTAAATTATGAACCCACAAGATGAAGAGAAGCATTGGCGCGAGCATCACGAAAAGCAGCCATTCGTAAAACCTGACCAGACCTACGAGCACTGGGCTCCGGCCTACCGAACGGGCTACGAAGGTGCCCACAAGAATCCGGGTAAGAAGTTCTCGGAAATGGAAACCGAACTGGAAGCGGAATACGCGAAGCAACGACCGATTCTCCCTTGGGACGAAGCGAAGACTGGAGCGCGAGTCGCTTGGGAGAGACTGGGCGGCGTGATTACGCCGGGCACTGTCTCGCGCGGCGTGCGCTACGATTAATCTGCGGGACTCGCTGAGGGGAAGAGGTCTCCCCGAATTATAGGCGCGGACTTCCAGCATGATACCGCCATCGGCGAAAATCGTCGTGGCGCTATGTAGTTGGCGGCGTCGCTCGCCAGTAATCCGGCTGCTTTGGCGATCTCTTCGGGGTTCACCATGCGGCCGAGAGGGATGGCGGCGTCGAGTTTTTTGAGCAACGCCGGGTCATCCATCAACCGCGTTCTGAAAGAAACGGCGCGCCGGCTTCCGCTCGTTAGGCGCGGGCCGTTTGCGCCTGGACGAATTCGACTGCTTCCGCCGCGATCTCCGCGGCATCGTTTCCGATGCCGGCGAGCAGGGCCGATGCGCGATTGTTCTGCCACTCGCGGCCGATGTGAAACAGTCCGGGCACGGGAGAAACGCCACGCTCCTGAAGGTAGTTTCCGCGGTCGTCCACTACCTCCGGGATCTGAAGCCAGGAAGCATCATCATGGTATCCAATCGCCCAGATCACAGCATCGAATCTCTCCGATGCATCATCGGAAAAGCGGATACATCGGCCTTCGGCAGCGACGGCGCGTGGCACGACCTTGGCACCAGCGCGGCGCAGAGCCGACAGCCGCAAGCGCCAGCCCGGAATCGGATCGAAGAGTTGAACAAAGCGGCCATGCCATGACTTTTTATCCGCGCGCAAGGCTCCCGTTGTTTCGAAACAGGCGATGATGTCGCGACCGAAGAATCGCTGCGGCACGACGAGTCGAAATTTGCCGGTGGCAAGCCAGACTTCATGAGTCGCGGTAAGCTCGCTACTGAGCTGGCGGCCCGTCGCGCCATCGCCCACAACGAGGACGCGGCCTTCGGGCAGTTGCTCCGGGCGGTGATAGTTTGCGCTCGTAAATTGAGCCACGGCGCGATCCAACTCGTGAGCGAAGAGTGGCACGAGAGGCTTTTGAAATGCTCCGGCGGCGATGATTACGCTTGTCGCGCTGAACCTGTTTCCCTTTGCGGTCGCCGCGAGAAACCCATCATCGCAACGCGTGAGCGAAACCAGTGCATCATCCAGCTTGACCGGCACCCGCATCATCCGCGCGTAGTGTCCGAGGTAATCAGCGATCTCGTCCTTGGTCGGATAACCAACAGGATCGCCAGTCAGGGCCAGACCGGGAAGCGCGGAGTATTCACGAGAGGAAAAGAGCACGAGCGAATCGTATCGTTCACGCCAGGAGTCGCCGAGCCGGCCGCGGCCATCGAGCAGGGTGAAGGAAACGCCCCTTTGTTTCAGGAAATATCCAACTGCGAGTCCCGCCTGTCCTGCTCCGAGGACAAGGATGTCGAATGCCTCGGTGAAATTCACTCGATACGTCACACGATTAGCCGGCGCGCTTCCGCCGACGTTCTGTCGCCGAGCATTAAGGATTTCGATTGCGAGCGGTGTTCTATTTGCATGAAGATCTCCAAAGGATTGGCAGCTCTGGCTGCATTCGCGCTCCTCGGCTCCGCAGCTTCCGCTCAAACGCCGAGCCGGCAAACCCCTATCCCGTGCGCGCTATTCTCTGCGGCGGCTTTGGAAGGAAATCTTCTACGAAACAAATCTTTTCCGCCAGGCGCCGCGTCTCGATGTGCCGGTCTATTTTTCCTCGGCCGCCACGATCGCGTGGTCACCTGGGAAGTCGCCGAGCGCTACTTCAATGCGCTCGAAGCGCCGCGCGGCAAGCAGCTCATCTGGTTCGAGGACTCGGGCCACTGGCCGCAATTTGAGGAATCACAAAAATATCGCGATACTCTCGTGCGCCGGCTGCTCGCAGAAACTTTAGGGGGGCAGAACCCTTGAAGATCCAAAATTTTCCGCAGACAACCAAACCAACACAGAAAGAAAACCAACCATGAAAACACGAAAACTCCTCAGCCTCGCCGCGCTCGGCGCGACCCTTGCCGTGGCCCCCCTCTACGCGGCCGACCCCTCACCCTCACCCGCCTCCAGCGGTCACATGATGGACATGAAAGGCATGATGAAAGATAAGGACATGATGCGCAAAATGTGCGCCGAGATGAGCAAAGATCCGGCGATGGTGAAGATGATGTGCGACGAGATGATGAAAAATCCCGAGTCCATGAAGGCGATGTGTACCGAGATGATGAAGAACCCCGAGATGAAGAAGATGTGCATGGAGATGATGAAGTAACACTTCGCCAGGAGCGCTCCGCCGGCCTGCGGCGTTTGGCTGCAGGACCGGCGCGGGCGACGGCACGCTTTTTCGGGTCTCCCCCTCCTTCCATGCGCAGGTCCGTTTCCTAAATCCAATCCGGGAACGTAAGACGAAGTCACTGCGCAGCCACGCCTCCCGTCGCTCATGATTCTGCACACCTACGCCATCGTCGGGCTGGTTCTCTTCCTCGTCCTCGGGGCCGGCCTGCTCGCCCTCGCCCTTTGGCCGCGCGCGAAAACCAAACCACCCCTCCTCCCCGGCGCCTGGAGTCAGTACCAGTTCGGCTATCCGATCTACGCGCTCATCTTTCTCTCCTTCGATATGGAGATGATCTTCATGTATCCGTGGGCGGTCGTCTTCGCGCAGTTGGGCATGACCGCGTTTCTCGACATGCTGGTCTTCATCATCCTCCTTTCCGCCGGGATCGCTTACGCATGGGGACAGGGAGGGCTGCAATGGGAGTAATCGGGCCCGCGCTCGGCGTCCTGGGCGCACTGTTCGGCGCGGCTTTGCTCACTCGCTGCCTCGAGCCGCTTTTTTCCACCGCCGGTGCGCAGGGAGGACCGGGCGCTTCCTTCTCTCCCGAGACTTTGCCCGTGCCGGAGAAAGCGGACCGCTGGCTTTATTTCGCCGGCCCGGTCGTGGGGTTAATCGGCGCCGCGCTCGCTATGGTGGTGATCCCTTTTGGGCCG
>JBBSLZ010000167.1:0-7228 GCA_038233435.1 Chthoniobacterales bacterium | reverse complement strand
TCCGCTCGGCAACGTTGGCTGAATCCCACGGAAGCGCGATGAGCATGAGTTCCGGGGAGCGCGGGCGCCCCGGAGGATAACACCGCGCGCGGCTAAATGATGGCGTCCGGTCGCGCTTCGGAATCGAGACGATCCTGGACATGTGAGCGCGTGGATACGCGGTCTGGGGAGCGCCCGCTTGCAGCGTGCTGGTTCGGCATTCTGCCGAAACGATCTTCCTTTCCCCACTCTGCGAAAGATCGTCGACGTATTCCTGGATCGACACCCAAGGAAAGTTCGTCGCCGCAGAATGCGGCGACCAGCACGCTGCAAGCGTGCGCTCCCCGAGACCACGCCAATTCGCCTTCTCTGTTATAGTGCGTGGAAATGTCGCCCTCGAAACACACCACCCGCTTCGCCTCGGCGCTTGTGCTCCTGTTAACAGCGGCACTGGCGATTTATGGCACGCGGCCGCCGATGGCGTTGGGTCCAGATGCCCCACCCGAGCAATTCTCCGCGGCGCGTGCGATGATGCACCTCGATCACTTCGCGATACAGCCGCATCCCATCGGGACGCAGGCCAACCGGGAGGTGCGCGATTATCTGGTGGGAACTTTGCGGGATTTCGGCGCGGAAGTTCGAGTCGAGAAAACGACGGGCATCGTGAGCCGGGGACGGTTGGTGCGGGCGGGGAATGCGGAAAACATCGTGGCTACCTTCCGCGGGAGCGCGCATAGCCGCGCCGTCATGCTGGTGGCGCACTACGATACGGTGCCGGAAAGCCCGGGCGCGGCGGATGACGGCGCGGGCGTGATCGCGATCCTGGAATCGCTCCGCGCTTTGGGCACGCGGCCGGCGCTGCGGAACGACTTGATCGTTCTCTTCACGGATGGCGAAGAACTGGGCCTGCTGGGCGCAACCGGGTTTGTCGAGGATCACCCGGATCTGGCCACGCGCGTGGGAGTGCTCTTGAACCTGGAGGCGCGGGGCACTTCCGGGCCGGCGATGATGTTCGAGACGAGCGATGGGAATGGCTGGCTGGTGCGGGAGCTGGCTCACGTGGCGCCACATCCGATGGCTTCTTCGCTGATGTATTCGGTCTATAAAATCCTTCCAAACAGCACTGATCTTTCCGCCCTGAAAACGACCGGAGTTCCGGCGCTTAATTTTGCCTTCACGGAGTCTTTCCAGAACTACCACTCGCGCATGGATACGCGGGAGAATCTGGATCCGCGGAGCGTGCAACACCTAGGCGCCAATGCGCTCGCGCTCGTACGCCACTTCGGGAACCTGCCGCTGACCGACATCCGAAGGCCGGATCGCGTTTATTTTAACTGGTTGGGATATCAGCTGGTTACCTACCCGATGTGGGTCATCTGGCCGGTAGCGCTGGCTACCCTGGCACTGCTTGGCTATGCCTTGCTTAGGGGGCGGCGGATGAGCCAGGTGCAGCTCTCTTTCGGAAGCCTGGGAGCCTTCGTCTTTCTCCTCCTCGCGCTGGCTGGCGCGATGCTGCTCTTCTACGGCGGCGCGAAGGTCTTGTTAGGCACTGCGATGCAGGCGGGCGATACACCCGGGAAGATAGGACTGTTCGCTGGTTTGGTGCTGCTCGGTTTCACGGTGGGAGCGTCGGTGCTCGGATTTCTAAGTGCGCGGCTGGGGGTGCGCAGTCTTCATGCTGGACTGCTGAGCTTCGCCGCGGTGTTCGCCGCGGCGGTTTGCTTGCTGCTTCCAGGCGGTAGCTATCTTTTCCAATGGCCGGCGCTCTTCGGGACGGGGAGCTTGCTTCTGGGTCTCCGCGCCCGGGCGCCCGAGAAAGCGGCAATCTGGGCACTGGTGGCGGCGATTCCCGCGGTCCTGCTCCTGGTGCCGCTGACTTATCTGTTTTTCGTCAATCTGGATCTGAACCTCCTTTCGCTCGCGGCGGCTTCAATTCTCCTGAGCTTTCTCCTCGCCGTCTCGTGGCCGCTGCTCGATTTCCTCCTTCAGCCGCGGCGCGGGATCTTGCTCACCCTGGCGCTGGCCGCGCTGGCTCTCATCGTAGGCGGAGCCGCGGGCTCGCGCTCGAACGCGGCTTACCCGCGACGCGATACGTTGTTCTACAGCCTGAACGCGGATGAAGGAATGGCGAAATGGATCAGTTACGATGACGCCGTCGATCCGTGGACCCGCCAAATTCTCGGGGCGCAGCCGCGGCAAGGACCTGATGCCGCTTTCACTGCGGGGTCGCAGCGTGAGTGTCTTTCCGGGAATGCGCCGGTGGTGGCGCTGGCCGCACCGAGCGCGACCGTGGCCGGCGATCAGGTGCAGGCCGGCGTGCGCCAGCTGCGCCTGCGGGTGATTTCAGCGCGGCAGGCCGTCTCGATGTCGGTGCGGTTACCGCCGGACCTGGCACTGGAAACGGTGGCGTGCAACGGGCGGTGGCGTCAGGTGGGCGCGAGCGGAGAGCGCCCGTGGACGGTGCGGTTGGAAGCGGTGCCGCCGGAGGGGATGGAGCTGGAAGTGAGGATCCGAGGAGGAGGCCCGGTCAAGCTCTGGCTGGCCGACTCTTCACCGGGTTTCCCGGTCGTGAATGGCGAGCGATATCCTTCCCGGCCTGACGACCTGATGGCCGAGAGCGGCAGCGACGTGACCTTGGTGGCGCGGCAGTTGGAATTCTGATTCGAGCGCAGTTGGTCCCGTCACTGCGCGCATTCTTCAAAGGCTGCGGGGGTGCCACGGAGGAGGGCCAGGATTTCGCCGGCGAGATGGAGCGAGCCAGCCACGAGGATGCGGGCCTCGCCTTTGTGAGCCTGCTGGAGCGCGTCGCGCGGTGAGGAAACCGGCGTGCAGGGGAGGGCGGGCGCGATGGAATGGATGACGCGCGCCAGATCCGCGGGCGGCAACACGCGCTCGCCGCGGAAATTGGGCAGGATGAAATGGTCCGCGATCGCGCTCAATTCCTGGATACTGGCGGCCACGTCTTTATCGGCCAAGGTGCCGTAAACGAAGGTACACTTCGCGTCGGCAAACAGCTCGCGCCAGGTCTCCACCAAAACGCGAGCGCCGGCTGGATTATGGGCGCCATCGATGACGATGCGTTCGTCCCACAACTGGAAGCGGGCGGGCCACTGCACCTCAGCGAGGCCGCGCTGAAGCGCTGCTTCCGCGACTGGAATCTCTGCGGCGCGCAACGCCGCGATGGCCAGCGCCGCGTTTTGTTTTTGGTGTGCGCCAGGCAGGCTGACCGGGCTATCAGTGTAGCGGTCCGTGATGACCTCAAGGAGTGGCGCCTTCCCAGGCGCCAAGTCTCCAGTTGAAACACGACGCCTCGGAAGGCCTCGCTCCTTGGCGACCGCCCGGATGACCGCCTCGGCCTCGGAATGCTGCGCCGCAGAAACAACCGGCACCCCCGGTTTGATAATGCCCGCCTTCTCTGCCGCGATCTCCGCCAGCGAGTCGCCTAACCACTTCTGGTGATCAAGCGCGATTGGCGTGATAATCGAGACGACCGGCGTGATCGCATTAGTGGCGTCAAGCCGCCCACCCATTCCCGTTTCCAGGATGACGATCTCGCATTGGGCCTCGCGGAAATGAAGCAAGCCCAGCGCCGTCGCGATTTCGAAAAAGGTGGGATGCGGGTCCCACGCCGCGACCATTTCGCGAATCGCGCTCAGTCCAGCCGCCACGGCCGACTCGCTGATCATTTCGCCGTTCACCTGGATGCGCTCGCGGAAAGTGACGAGGTGAGGGGAGGTGAAGAGTCCGGTGCGATAACCCTGCGCGCGGCAGATGCTATCGATCATTGCACAAACGGAGCCTTTGCCGTTCGTGCCGGCGACATGGATGATCTTGCAAGGAGCGGCGGCTTCCCTCGGAATATTTAACGCCTCCAGCAGTCGCTCGATATTCTCCAGCCCGAGCTTGATCCCAAACTTCTGCGTGCCGAAGAGCCAGGCGAGCGCCTCGCGGTAGGTCACTGCGTGGCGGAAAAGTAGCCGAGCAATTGCGCCATCTGGGTGCGCATTTTCTTCCGATGCACGATCAGATCGATGAACCCGTGCTCTTCCAGAAACTCGGCAGTCTGGAAACCTTTCGGCAAATTCTGGTGGGTCGTTTCGCGGATAACGCGCGCGCCGGCGAAGCCGACCATCGCCCCCGGCTCGGCCACGATCACGTCGCCTAACGAGGCGAAGCTGGCCATCACGCCGGCGAGGGTAGGATTGGTCAGCACGGAGATGAACGGTAGTTTCTCGCAGGCGTGCCGGGCCAGCGCGCCACTCGTCTTCGCCATCTGCATCAGGCTAAGCATGCCTTCGTACATCCGCGCGCCCCCGGAAGCGGAAAACACTAGGGAGGCGCAGCGGTTCTCCGTGGCCCACTCGATCGAGCGCGTAATCTGCTCGCCCGCCACCGAGCCCATCGTCCCGCCGAGAAAGCTGAAGTCCATCACCGCGATCGACACCTTGTAGCCTTCCAGCAAGCCGTGGCCGCTGATCACGGTGTCGGTCAGGCCGGAGCTGGCCTCGTATTTTTTCAGGCGATCCTGGTAGCTCGCCATCCCGGTAAAATTAAGGGTATCGATCGAGCGCAGGTCGGTGTCTTTTTCCACAAACGTCTCCGGATCCAGCAGGCTGGCGATCCGGTCCCGGGCCGATTGCGCAAAGTGAAACTCGCACCGCGGGCAAACGCGCTGATTTTGCGTCAGCTCGATCTCATGCACCACTTCGCCGCAGCCGGGGCACTTCTGCCAAAGCCCCTGCGGCATCTCGCGGCGACGATTTTTGCCACCGTCTCCCCCGATTGGCGGTTTCTTGAAGATTCCCATGGTGAGTTAGGCGCGGGCGGCCGTGGCGGCGTGGACCGAGAGGGCGCCCGCCGCTTTCAGCACGCGAGCGCATTCGCTCAGGGTGGAGCCGGTGGTTAGGACGTCGTCGATCAAAAGCACGCGCAATCCTCGCACGTCCGCCTTTTTCCGTAAACGAAAGGCGTCATGTAAATTTTCCATCCGTTCGGCGCGGTCAAAGGCGGTCTGGGTGGTGGTGTAGCGGATGCGCTCCAGCACCGGCCGCATCGTCAGCCCGGCGCGGGCGCTAAAGATCTCGGCCAGCAGTTCAGCTTGATTGAAACCGCGCTCGCGTTTCCGCGCCGGATGGAGCGGCACCGGGATGACGACGTCAAAGCGCCGGCCGCGCAGGCGCGGATCGTCGAGCGTAGCCAAAAGCCAGTCCGCCACCGGATGCCGCAGATAAACCTGGCCTCCATACTTGAGATCGTGAATGAGCTTCCGCACCACGCCGCGGCTGCGATAGGCGGCCACGGCCGATTCGAAATGCAGCACGCGATGCGAACAGTTCGCGCACGAAAACGTATCGGTGATCGCGCCATCGAACGGTTCCGAGCAGGTGGCGCAGAAGGGTGGCTTTATCCGGGGCGATTTCGCGGCGCACTCTTTACAGAGGTAATCTTCGAACCCGACCGAGGCCGCGCAAACGGCGCAGGTGGGCGGGTAGAGCAGCGAGATCAGCGCCCGCAGCGTCTCAGATTTTGGCGCTCTCCTCATGTCTCCACCACCACCGCAGAATACCCCAACTGATCAGCGCGACGAAGAGCGGCGCGATCCCGATGAGCAAATTTCTGCCAAGCCACGGTAACGCTTCCGTTTGCTGACTCGCCACCTTGTTGAAGATGGCGCTCGCGAAAATCCAGCCGCTGTGCAGCCCGATCGGCAACCACAGCGAACGCGTGCGCACCCGGGCATCAGCCAGAATCCAGCCGAGCAAAAAAAGCGTCGTAAAACCCGCCAGGAGAAGGAGCGGCTGCTGAAATTGCGTGAAGGAGTTCCCGATCGAAACAAAGCCGGACGCCCAGGTGACGACTGTGGAAGTGTGCTCCGGCGCTTTCAGGAAATGCAGAATGGAAAAGATCGCCGACGTGCCGAAGATCGCCGCCCAAACCGGAATGCTGCGTAACAGCACTCCCAGAATCAGCCCGCGAAAGATCGGTTCTTCTAGAAACGGCACCACCACCGCGGAGAGGATGCGCTCGAGAATCTTCGGGAGCGAAATCGAAGGGCGAATCGTGTAAACGTCCAGCACCAGCAACAGCGCGCCGAAGCAGAGGAGGGGAAGCGCCGCGATCAGGAATCCCACGCCCGCATCCCGCCAGCGGCTCCGGTTTGGCGCCAGCCCGAGTTCACGCCAATTCCGGATGCTGAGCGAACGCAGCAGCGGCCAGAGAAAAACGAGCGCGCCGACGAGGAGCGCGCGGTGGAAATAAGTCTCGAAATCGAACTTCGCCAGGAGCTGCAGATGACCCGCCGCGATGAGTCCCTGCCCACCCCAATAAAGAAATGGCGCTACCCACGCGCCGAACAAAACCGTCGCGGCGAAGTAGGCCAGCAGTCTGGCTGCGTCTTTCAAGAAAGCACTGTAGAATGGCTCCCTCATGCGGAGTCAACATGTATGGAAGGAAAAGGACGCCGAAGGCCGCAAACGCGAGGTCCGGGTGACGAAGTTCGGCGGCCACTGGAAATTCCAGGCCAAATATCTGGATGAAGAGAACTGGACTTATTATGAGCGCCCGCTGCACGACGATCTCGTTTACGCGCGCGACCTCATCTTCCGAAAATATCAGCGCCGTCGCGCGTCATCCGAGGACGTGGAGGCGCTCGATCAGCTTCTTCTCCTGTATGCCCCAGAGGAGTAGCAATCTCCCCCGCCGGGGAGCGCGGGCGCCCCGCCCGCTGGTTTTGGCGCCCCCGCCAAAACGAACTTTTCCAATTGGCTGCGCTTATGAACTCGAGCCGCACTAACTGGAACACCGCCGCCCTCGTCGCCGCGGACAAGCGCCACGTCTGGCATCCCTTCACGCCCATGGCCGATTGGTGCGCGCCCGACCACCAACCGCTCGTCCTCGTCGAAGGCAAAGGCGCGCTCCTCTGGGACAGCGAGGGGAGGGAATACGTTGACGGCAATTCCTCCATCTGGACGAACATCCACGGCCACAACCATCCGCACATCAACGCCGCCATCCGGGCCCAACTCGACCGCGTGGCGCACACCTCCTTCCTCGGATTTACCAATCCCGCGGCCATCGAGCTGGCTGAGGCGATCGTGAAGCTCTTCCCGCCCAAGACGCTGAGTCGCGTCTTCTTTTCCGACGACGGTTCCACCGGGATGGAGGCGGCGTTACGCATCGCGGAGCAGCATTGGCGACTCAAAGGCGAGAGCCGGACCCAATTCGTCTCTTTCTGTGGCGCCTATCATGG
>JBBSLZ010000166.1:0-7302 GCA_038233435.1 Chthoniobacterales bacterium | reverse complement strand
GCGACATCGCCCGCGATATGAGCGTAACGATCGGCGACGAGCTGGTCTTCGATGTGCAGGGCGTGCCGCTGCGGACGCGGATCGCGAGCTTGCGCGAGATCGATTGGAAACGGTTTCAGACGAACTTTTTTGTCGTCTTTCAGGTGGGCGTGCTGGAGAACGCGCCGACGTTTGGCGTGTTGGTGAGCCGGGTGCCGGATGCAGCGGCGTCGGCGCGCTTGCAGGGCGGGATCGTGGCGAAATTTCCGAATGTCTCGGCGCTGGATTTGACCGCGGTGATCCAGACGGTGGATTCGATTCTGACGAAGGTGGCGCTGGTCATTCGAGTGATGTCGCTCTTCACGGTGGGCGCGGGGTTGATCGTGCTGGCGAGCACGATCTGGAGCGGACGCTACCAGCGGCTAAAGGAGAGCGTGCTCTTGCGGACGCTGGGGGCATCACGCGCGCAGATTTATCAGATTCTATGCGCGGAGTATTTCATCCTCGGGGTGATGGCGAGCGTGACCGGGATTCTTCTCGCGGTCGCATCGAGCTGGGCGCTGGCGCGGTTTGTTTTCAGGCTGGATTACGCGCCGTCGATCTGGCCGATGCTGGTGGCGCTGGTCGCGGTGAGCGGGCTGACGGTTTTGGTGGGACTCTTCACGAGCCGCGGGATCGGGACGACTCCGCCGCTGGAGATTTTGCGCGCGGAAGCGGAGTAGCGGCAACTAACGATTGTCTCTCGCGATTTCCTTGACCCAATCGTCAAGAGTTCGCAGGAAGTCGGGATGGAAACGGGACACTTGTTCGAGTTCGGCTTTGCACAGGCCTGTCGCTTCCATTCCCAAATGCTGTGAGCCATCCAAAAGGAGTGTCCTAGTTCGCTCGTTTATGTCTTTCAACCGTTCCATCGCGACCTTGGCTGGCGTGGAATCATCCATCGTCCCGAAGAGGAAATACGCTCGACCGGGATAGCGTTTCCAAATCGGCAGCGGATCAAAGTCGGGATCGAGGACTTCGTACCACTGCGGCGGACCGCCTGATCCGACCGTAGCGGGAAATAGCCAGTCAGCGATCGCCGGATGCTTTGCCGCGACGGCGCTGATCTCGGCCAATGCCCCGACGTTTTTGCGATCACGTTTCGCGGCGAAGAAGGCGCGTTGTTGTGCCAGGGCGAGCGCGACTTCGTCCTCCGCAATTCCCGCGCAATTCATTCTGACCCCGGTGTTGTAAAGATTCTGCTCTTCCACCGTGAGAGCGGAACCGGCCGCGCCGATCAAGAGAGTGAAGGCAGGGTTTGCACCGTTGTCGATGGCCGTTGCCACCACCCACCCCGCCTGGCTCGATCCGGCCAGCCCCACGTTTTCGGGATCGACTTCGGATCTTGCCCTCAAGAAGACCATCGCCTCCTTGGCGTCGGCGGCGAGCTTGTCGAATCCGGCGCTCTGCCAAGCGCCGGTAGATTGCCCCACGCCGCGCTTGTCGTAGGTCAAAACCACTGTGCCATGAGCGGCAAACCGCTCGGCGAGAAAAGCGATGATCGACGCGTAGCCGTTGCGGTCCTGGGGGCCAGAGCCGTGGACGAGAACGATCCCGGGTTTCGCCGCTCCCGCATTTTCAGGGCGATAGAGCGTTCCGGCCAAGGCGTCACCGGGACCGAACCGCACATCGATCCGCTCGACATCGGGAACTCGCTCGAACACTTCGGGAGAGGCGTTTCGGCGAGTTCGCGTCAGAGTTTTATTCGCCGGATCGAAGATGATTTCTTCGTTCACCGCAGGATCGATCACGCGATTTCCCGCCGTCCAGGCACGGCCGCTCACTCGGGAAAGGCCGCGCCAATCGCCGGTGCACTCGTCGAGTAAGTAGTAGCGACGCGTGGAAAGCGTAATCGTGACTCCGCAGCCATTGCCGTCGACGGCGGCTCCGGACTTTCGGTAGCGGCCGACTGGCTTTTCGTAGTATTCGCGGGCGAGTTCCTCCTCTTTATCCGAAAAGAGGAGCGGGCCTTTCGCATTTTCGAAGTCACTTAATTCTGCAGCACCGCTGATGTCTTCTGTGAACAGGCCCGCGCGTGTTCGAGTGGCGAATTGGCCGTAGTTGTCTTGCGGCTTTCTGCCTTTTCCTGTGCGGAGTCGGTAGTAGCCGGTAATCGTTCCATCTCCATACTTTGTCTTGTCTTCGATGAGGCGAAAATTAAGGTCGGCACCCGCCGGAGACTTCAGGCCAAATTGTTCGAACGTTTGGCGAAATCCGCTTTCGATTTCCGCTCTGCCAGATCGCACCGTTGGTTTCGACCCGGGATAAACTTCGGCGTAAAAAGCGTCTTGATCGTAGGATCGGGAAGCTTGGCCAGCGTCGCCTTTGGCATACGCGTCCCGCAAGACCTCGAATGGACTGCGGGTTGAATGGTTTTCCTGCGCAGAAAGGAGGGCTGGAGATGCGAAAGTGAAGACTCCGAGAGCCAGCAGAGTCAACCGCGCCTGGGCCTGATGAAGCGTCATTTACCGACGTTCGAGCCCGCCTCTGCCGCAGGCAACTTCAATGGTGACCACCCTAACGAGTCGAGCGTGTTTTGGTGAGCTTCTTCCTCGTGGGTGCCGCTCCAGATGGTTGTTTGGCCCGGACCGGTGTTTGCGCGGGGTCGAGGGATTTTAGCTCCGCGGCCGTGAGGGGCCGCCAATGGCCGCGGGGCAAATCGCCCAGCCGAAGATTGCCGATACGCGTGCGCACCAGTCGGTTCACTTCGTAGCCGATTTCGTAGAACATGCGCCGGATTTGCCGGTTAATGCCCTGGCGCAGGAGGACGCGGACGAGGTTCGGTTTGAGCGGAAAGACGCGCTCGAGGCGGGCGCGTTTGCCGTCAAGCATGACGCCGCGGAGCAGCTTGGCCGCAAGTTCCGGCTCCCAGACGCGATCGAGTGTGACCTCGTATTCCTTGTCCACTTTGTAACGCGGATGGGTCAGGCGCTGGGCGAGGTCGCCATCGTTGGTGAGGATGAGGAGGCCTTCGCTCTGGGTGTCGAGCCGGCCCACGTTGAAGAGGCGCGGGCCGTGCGGCGGGAGGAGATCGAAGATGGTATCGCGGGCGTTCGGATCGCTGCGGGTGGAAACGAAACCGGCGGGTTTGTTCAGGACGAGGTGCAGCTTCCGCTCGGCGCGCACCATTTTGGCGCCGACTTTAACGTGGTCGGTTTCGGCTGGCTGGACGCTGAAATCGGTGACGACGCGGCCGTTGATCGTGACCCGGCCGGCGGCGATTAATTCATCGCAATGACGGCGGGAGCCGACGCCCGCCGCAGCCAGAAAGCGGTTCAGGCGCATGGGAATTGGAGTGATGGAGTGTGGGAGTAATGGATCTGTGAAGCGCTTTTGGACAGCACTCCATTACTCCCACACTCCATTATCGCCGCTACGCGTCCGGCTTGGTCTTCGGGAGGCCGAGGACTTTGGTGCCGTCTTTCCACTGGCCGCGCTTCTTGAGCAGATCGACGCGCTCGAATCGTTTCAAAACGTTGCGCTTGGCCGTGATGGTGCTGGCCCCTTTGAGACTGCGATGCTGCGACATAATAAAATTCCTGGGAAAGTGAACCGGGACGGTAGCGGGCGGCGGGGGTTTTTCAACCACAGATGCTCTCGTGGTGTTTTGGACCTGTGAATGGTGATCGGTGAATGGTGAATAGTGGGTAGAAAAAGCAGTGCCCCATTCACTAGTCACGGATCACCATTCACCGTCCCTACGCCCGATATTTCTCCCAGTCCTCCGGCAAACGGAGCAGCTTCCCGGCAGGCATTTCGATTAACGCGAGCATCTGCCGGCAGGTGGCGATCAAGGTGCCGTCTGCTGGACGCACGATGCGAAAGGCGCACCAGAAGCGGACGCGCTCCAGTTGATCGAGCCAACCTTCGATGACGAGCTGGTCGCCTAATTTGGCGGGGCGGCGGTAATCGATCTCGGTCCGGACGACGACTGGATATTTTTGGTCGGTGGCCATTTGGGCGAGGCTCATTCCGAGTTCGGCGGCGAGGAGGGTGCGGGCGATTTCGATGAAGCGGAGGTAGGCGATGTTATGGACGACGGCGGCGCAATCGGTATCGAAAAACATGACCTGCACTTCGGTGCGGATGCGCGGGGCGTCGCTCGTGGGCATGCGGGAGCATCGGGCGTGGAGCGCGCCGCGCGCAATGCAATTGTAGTGCGCTTGTAGCCACGTCCCTGCGGGACGTGCGGGCGAGAGCGCACCATCTTCATTCCAAGGCTCCCCAGCTTTCCGGCCCGCCTCCCGCACGTCCCGCAGGGACGTGGCTACACAGAAAGTCCCCATCCGCGATTACTCGGACGCGTCGGCTTTGCCGGGCAGGCGGCCCTTGATCCATTTGATCTGGCCGTCGTGATGCGATTCGTGCTCACAGACGTGGAACCATTTGCAGTAATTGTTGGTCGGACCCCACGGCCAATCGGGATCTACTTGCATGAGCCAGGCATCGTCGCGCTTTCTGAATTCGGCGCGGGTGCGATCGCGTCCGGCCGCGAGGGCGTCGAGGTAAAACGAAAGCTCGTGGCCTTGGATCGACTCGCGGGCGTCTTTTCCGAGGTTCATCGGGACGAGCCAGCGCTGTTTCGTTTCTTCATCCCAGGCGCCCCATTTTTTCCCTTCGAAGGTGTGGATTTGGTAGAGCCTCTCGGTGGCCGCGAGGTGAAGTAAGAGCGCGCCGATCGTGTTCGCTTTGGCGTCGTGGAGGTAATCAAGCTGCGCGCTGGTGAGGTCTTTTACCGAGGCCAGGACGGTGGGACGCATCCAGTCGAGCATCGAGAGAAGGGTACCGATTTGCGGGGAGAATCCGGGGCGCGGGCCGATGATGTTTGGCCGGGTGTCTGGATCTCCGCGGGAGGAGGCATGAGCACGAGGCCCGACCAGGGCGTTGCCGACAGCGGCGGCGCCCCACGCGCAGGCGATGGAATTCTTCACGAACGTTCGGCGATGCATTTGGGGAATTGCAGCAGAAGTGTGGTCGGTGGCGCAATGCGTCTTTTTTTTGGCGGGCGTCCTGGATGCGTTTAGGGAGTGCTCGCATTTTGCGAGCACGAACTTTTGGTGGGGTCCGAGCCGGAGGTGCGCGCTTCCTCTGGTTTGGACGGTGCGGAAGTTCGCGATGGCAGAATGCCATCGCTCCCGCAAGGCGGGACTGCAAGCGTGCGCTCCCCGGAGTGGCGGATCCGCCACTCTCTTAGAGCAAGCGTTTGACCGCGGCGGCGACCTCTTCCGAGGTGACCGCTTTCATGCAGCGGAAGTCGATCGGGCATTCGCGCAGGAAGCAGGGACTGCACTCGACGTGGTGACGGATGACGGTGTGACCTTCGCCAAGGGGACCGGTGAGGCGGTCTTCCGTGGAACCGAAAATCGCGACGACCGGGACGCCAAGCAAGGTGGCGAGGTGCATGGTGCCGGTGTCGTTGGTGAGGAGAAGACGGCAGTCGTGCAGTTCGGTGATCAACTCCTCGATCGTGGTCTGGCCGATGCGATTGACGCAAAGGTCGCCCAGCGCGTCGGCGATTGGTTTTCCGATTTCCACTTCGGCGGCGGTGCCGAAGAGGATCCATTGCACGCTGGGATGCTGCTTGGAGAGGGCGGCGGCGACTTCCGCGAAACGCTCGGGCAGCCAGCGTTTGGCGGGGCCATATTCGGCGCCGGGGCAGAGCCCGATCTTGATCGTCGCTGAAGCCTGGCTGGTCCGAGGCACGGAAGGTTCCGGCAGAAGCGCGAGATCAGCGCCAACGGATTCGGCGAGGTGGAGGTAATGGTGAACCTGATGCCTGATCGGGCCGCGCCACTTCGGGTCGGGCACGATTTGGTTGAGCAGCCAGGCGCGTTGGTGTCCGCGGTAGCCGACACGCCGGGGGACTCCCGCGAGCCAGATCTCGAGCGCGCTGCGGAGCGAATTTGGAAATAGGATGGCGACGTCGAAGGCTCGTTGTTTGCGCAGGAGGCTGACGGTGGAGGCTAGCGAACGCGAGGGCAGCGGGAGAATCTCATCCACTTCCGGCACCAGTTTCCAGACGGGCGCGATTTTGGCCGGCGCGGCGATGGTGATGTGGGCGTCGGGGCGGCCTCGTTTGATCGCGCGGACGGCGGCGGCGCTGATGACGCTGTCGCCCAGCCAATTGGTGCTGCGGATGAGAATGCGGAAGGGTTTCAAAATGGAATCCGCGGGAAGATAGACGCCGCGTTTGTATTTCGGGAGGAGGAAGTTTGGGCGCGGCGTCTTCCAGCGGTTGTGGACCCAGAACCAATCCGCCGGGGCGACCCGAATCTGATCGGCGGTGATTTCATTGATCCGGGCGGTCAGAGCCTCGAGAGACTGGCCGCGCGGTTCCACCACGGCGCGCGCCACGACCCGCCAGCGGCCGGGTTTCACCGTGTAGAGCGCTACACCGACGAGGACGGCATCGGCCCGTTTCGCGAGGAGTGGAGCGAGCGGGGTGGTGGAGGCGAGGCGCGAGAAGAAGGGCGTCCAGAGCCCGCTGTCGCCGGAATGTTGATCGCTCGGGATGCCGATGACGCCGCCGCCGCGGAGCAGTTCGATCGCGGGGTTGAAACCTTGGCTGCGATCGAACATTTCTACGCCGGCGCGACTGCGCAGCCGAAACAGGTGCGCATCAATGTAAGGATTGCGCAGCTTTTGATAGACATCTGCCGTGCGGACGTAACCGACCACATGCGGCCGCGGGAAAATGTGCGCGAACAATTCCATGGGGCCGAGGTGGCTCAGGATGCAGACGACCCCGCGACCGGAACGGAGCGGCTGATGGAGGAGATCCATGTTTTCGAACTCCACGCGCCGGTCGACTTCCTCAAGCGGGACGAGGCTCATTTTCACGCTGCTGAGGAGGTTGACGGCGAGGTGGGCGAAGTGTTGCCGCTCCAAGCGCCGCAATTCCCGGATCGATTGCTCGCCGCCGAAGGCGATCGCGAGGTTCCGGCGCACGAGCCTGCGATAGCTGCCGAAACAGAGCCAGGCGAAAGCGCCCGCGAAATACCCGAGGCGCCAAAGCGCAAGAAAAGGCAGCGCCTTCACGAAGCCCAAGACCGCGCGATAAAAGAGGTAAACGAGGAAATCGAGCATGCGAAGGCGCGGAGGGGGCCGGGCGGCGGGCGCGGGAGCGTAATTTTGCCTGCGCGGCCGTTCAATCAATATAATGTCTGCCGGGGACGCCTATGATGGAGCCGGGCCGCCCCCCGGGCCCCAATTAAAAAAAAAAAAAAAAACAAAACGCCCCACGGGGGGGGGGCGGCCCCGGCGGCTGTTTTATGATGAAAAAAG
>JBBSLZ010000165.1:0-7304 GCA_038233435.1 Chthoniobacterales bacterium | reverse complement strand
GGCGAGACCAAATGCGAGAATGACCGCCATGCCCTCCTTCTGTCCGGCAGTGAAGGCGATGCCGATGAGCAGCCCGTCGATGAGCAGATCGACCCCAAGCGCCATCAGCATGGCGTAAGGCGAGGGTTTGCGGTAATTGCTTCCACGTTGCGCGGGAAGTGACGCAGGAGGAGCATCAGTCCAATCCCGAGAGCGAAGCCAATGGAGACTTCCACAGGCTGATGCTGGCGCACGACATCGGGCAAAAGTTCAACTGCCGCGACCGAGAACACGACCCCGACGGCGAAGTGAAGAATCGCACTGTGCAACGCGGCGCTCGGGACGCGGATGCGGCCACCGTCCCTGCGAGGGCCATCGCGCCAGCGGGGATGAGCGAATACATCGCGACTTGAAGAATTGGAATCACTCGCAGATGGCGCGTCTCGCGATCAACTAAGCAAAAACGAGCAGATAAATCACGTGTTTTATTGAATAATAGCTCTCCCCGCGTTGTCGAACTCAGCATGAAAAAGATCATGGTAGCCATGGCAGCCTTCGCGCTGCTTGCGGTCGTGGTTCCTCAGGCCGAAGCGAGAGACCAGCATCGGCGCAGTAATTACCGGGGGCATCAGATTTCGCCATACAGCGGCGGGCATCGACATGTGGTTAGAACCCACCGCTATCGGCGCGCTTACCGGCCGGCGTATTACAACT
This sequence comes from Chthoniobacterales bacterium, assembly GCA_038233435.1. Lineage (GTDB taxonomy): Bacteria > Verrucomicrobiota > Verrucomicrobiia > Chthoniobacterales > UBA10450 > JACCTI01. The sequence continues at coordinate 6,611 of JBBSLZ010000165.1, read as the reverse complement.
CGTACTACAGCAGCGGATATTATCCGTCGTCGTACTACGGCGGCTACTCGCCTAATTACGGCGGCTACTCGCCTTATTACGGCGGATATTCGCCCTTCTATGGCGGATCTGGATTCGCGATAAGCTTCGGCGGCGGCGGCCACTACTACGGTGGACATCACGGCGGCCACCACTAAACGAAAGCGCTGCACCGCCGGCCGTTCGGTCGGCGGCGTGGAGTGGGCTTACGTCGAGTGCGCGGCAACACAGAGAAATCCTAGATGGCTAAACACATCATCATGATTCTCGTCGCGGCGGCAATCACCAGCGCCTTTGCATTGACGGGTGGCTTTTGAACCGCGTTCGAGCAATCCGTCGCTCGAACGGGATAATTCGGAAGTGATCGTTTCTCGCACTCTCGGGATTCTCGTCCGTCCGTTGTAACGGACAGCTTCGTCACGAATCCGGCGTTCCTCGAAGCCGCGCGGCTCGTCTGCTTTCTCTTCCGCTTCGTCGCCCTCTGCGACGATGTCGCCGTCGGTGAAGAGAACGCCCTGCGCGATCTCACGCCAGAGTGGCTTCTTCCGCAGCAGCCACTCCAGATCCATGGAAAAATGTTTCATCTCCTCTTTCTGCGCGTTCTTCATGATGGCACGCGCGGACTTATCCTTCTCCAGCGCCATTCGTTGCTCGTACCAGTTGATCGCCTCGGCTTCCTCCGTCAGCGACACATCATGCGCGCGAAGGTTCGCGTTTCGCTCGGCAGTTCAGCAGCCGGTTCGTGATATTGTTCGAATCCCATAAGCAGTGTCTTTCATCACGGATGACTCGACGCAAACGACGGGACGACATTTTCGCAACTTACAGCGCGCTGGCTATTTAGTTCCTGCAGTGTGCATGTTGAGCGACTCAGAATCCAAACGATGCCCCTCCGACGACAAGGTCGTTTTCTATCCCATCGCCGCGAATGAGCTGCACACCGGCAAAGAATTCCAGATGCGAGCTGACCTTCACCGAAGGCGTGAAGGAGATGGAGTGGCGCGTTTCGTGATCGTAGAGAATCAGCGCATAACGCGCGGTGAGTGTGAGCCGATCGAGCGGCGAATAGGAAACCTCGCCGCCCACGGTGTGGCTCGCGAAGCCATCATTGTTCTCGTAGGCGGCGAAATGGGTCATCTCCTCCAGGTCCACATGCGTTTCCAAGCCCGTGGGATCGCGGTTGAAGAACGATTGGCTGGCGAAGACCGTGAATTCGAAATGCTCCGCATGCACCGCGACGCCGCCGAGGAGCATGGAATGATGAACGGTGACGGGCGAGGCGGATTTCTCCTCGAAGGCTCGCACGCGCGCGAAAACCGGCCCGATGAACGGCGCGATCGTGACGTGTTCGTTGAGCTGAAAACTCTGGATCGCGCGCAGGCCAGCCGCCCAGGCATTTTGCTGCGCCACCGGGAAGTAGCCGAAGGAGTACGCTTCCAGACTGAAACCATTTTCGAATTCCTGGACAAACTCCGCGCCAAGGGAGGGGAAGAGTTCGCCGCCCGTTTCCTCCCGAACGAAGTGGCCGACGAGCCCGATCTTTTGCCGTTCGCTGAGCGGCGACACGAAGCCTAGCCCGCCATGCAGATAGCCGCGCCTGCCGGCATAGAATTCGGATTCGATTTCGACACCCACCGGTTCTTTGAAACCTGCGCGCCCCGTGCCTTCATGGGCGAGGGCTGTGACGAGCCCATGCAATAGAAAGCTGAGCACCAGCAGCCTGGCGCAGATCGGGATAAGCGCGCGGCGGCGCCTAGTTGTTTTGCTCATAAATGTGCCGCGGCAGGTGATCGGATTTTTAGGTCACGAAGATCCCAGCGCAACTTCGCCGTAACCGAAAAAATCACTGAGGAAGAGGGGTTAACGCAAAACAAGGAGCGGCGGTTTGCAACCGCCGAGGGGCGATTGCAAATCGCCCCCTCCCCGCGATCTCTGATTGCCGACCAATCATCGTCCCAGTTATTTTGTCTTCAGGTCCGCTTGCAGTGCAGTGACTGCTGCGTCCATTTTTTTCACGTTCGCTTCGGTGGCATTCTGTGCCCCGCCCGCGCCGGATTTGTCGATGTCTGCGGCGATCTTGGCGATTTCTACGGCGGCTGCTTCGGCCTTGGCTTTGCTCTCTGCGGCGACTTTGCCGGGCAACGCCTTCACGAGGTCGCGAATGGCGAAGGCATGATCGTGCGCGCCACCCAGGTCTTTTTGGCCACGATGGCGGCTAGACTGGTCTGTTGCTTGCCAATCTCCGCTGATATTTCCTCCACGGTCGGAGGAATTTTGACGAAGTGGCTGTGCGCTTGCGCAAAGGTTTGAGTTGTAGTGGATGCGATGAAAGCGGAAAGGCCCATCGCGAGTAGCATTGTTTTTTTCATAGGGATGTTTTGGTCGGTTGTGTTGGTTGTTTTTCGATCTCGCCGGCTTCCCGGCAAAGAGTCTTTTCGCGTTTCGTCCCGGCTATGGTGTGACTGGCTCGGGTGGGAGATCGCGATTGGTCTCCATGGCTTGGTGAACCTCGAAGTGCTCGTCTTTGTTCAGCGGAAAATCATGGGTGAAGCGCGTGTGCTGGTAGCCGTGCAATTGCATCAGGAGAAGGAGCAGTCCGGCAGCCATCAGCACGATGTTGGCGACCTTGCTCAGCTTGAGGAAGGAGGTGCTCTTGCGCCATTGCGAGAGGAAAAGCCACATGCCGGCAAGCGCGAGAATCTGCCCCACTTCGACACCGACGTTGAACGACAATATCCGCAAGACGAGACCCTCCTGGCCAAGCGGCAGTTCTTGCAAGCGTGTGGAGAGGCCAAAGCCGTGAATCAGTCCAAAGAGGAAGACCGCTGCGAGCAGGTTCGGCGATTGGATCGCGATGTATTTCCTGAAGCCGTCGAGATTATCGAACGCCTTGTAGCAGACGGTGAGAGCGATGACGGCATCAATCAGATAAAAGTTCGCTTTGATGTGGAGCAGCGTGGCGAAAACCAGCGTGATGCAATGCCCAAGCGTGAAGGCGGTGATGAACTTCCCGATGTCCTTGAAGCTTGTGAGGAAGAAAATGACGCCAAACAGAAACAAGAGATGGTCGTAGCCGGTGAGCATGTGAGTGGCGCCGAGCTTGATGTACTCAAGGTTTCCGCCCTCCAGAATTCCCTGCTTGTCGGCATCGGAAATGCCGTGGGCCGATGCGGCCAAGGTGAGGAAGAGGTTTACGAGAATGACGGCAATATATTTCATTGATTCTTTTTAGGTTTCGATCCGAACGCGCAGGAGTTTGACCGAGTTCAGGAAGACGAGCACGTCGGGGCCGAGATGGATCATGGCCGCTTGAATGGGGCCGATCCAACCGAGGAGCGCTGCGGTGATGCCGAGCACATGCACCATGCCGACGCCGACAAATAGATTTTCCTGAATGGTGCGATAGGTGCGTCGGGCGAGCGCGCGGGCCAGGACGATTTTTGAAAGGTCGTCGGTCATCAGGGCCACGTCGGCCGCTTCGATGGCGGCTTGCGTGCCGCGCGCGCCCATCGCGATCCCGACTTGGGCGCGGGCGAGGGCTGGTGCGTCGTTCACGCCATCACCGATCATCGCGACGGAATGCCCTTTTTGCTGCAACGCGACGATCGCGTTCACTTTGTCCTCGGGCAGCAAACCGGCTTTCACTTCATCGATGCCGAGTTTCGCACCCACACGATCCGCGACTTTGGCGTTGTCGCCCGTGAGCATGATGACTCTCTTCACGCCCGTCGCTTTCAAGCGCGCAACGGCCTCCTTCGCGCCCGGGCGAATCTCATCGGCGAGATCGAGCGTGCCGGCTGCGCGTCCATCCACCGCGATATAAACAGTCGTCCCGGTCGGGTCATACGCCGGCGCGCGCGACGCAATTCCGTTTTCGCGCAAGAACGCTTCGTTCCCGGCGAGCACCTTCTTTCCATCCACTGTCGCCTTTACGCCGCGGCCGCGGATCATCTCAAACTCCGCCGGCTCCGGCAGGGCGAGTTTCATTTCCTGGGCACGCGCGACGACCGCTTTCGCGAGCGGATGACCCGAGCGCCGGTCGGCGGCGGCGGCCAGCGTTAAGAGCGCTTCTTCGTTGAAGGCAGGATCAGTCGGATAAATTCCCGCGACCATCGGCTGGCCAACGGTAAGCGTTCCCGTTTTGTCGAAGACCATCACATCGGCCTTCGCGAGCAGCTCCAGATAGATGCCGCCTTTGACCAGGATGCCGTAGCGGGCGGCGCGCGCGATCGCGGCGATCATCACGAGCGGCGTTGCCAGCCCGAGTTCAGCCGGCGAGGTGAAGATGAGCAAGGTGACAATCTTGCGGAGATCGAAGGTGAAGAAATAAACGACCAGGAGGAAGACGAAGACGAGAGGGATGAGCCAGGCCGCGACTTTGTCGGCCAGCTTCTGGACCGGCGCTTCGAGACCCTCCGCGCCTTCCACCAGCTTGATAATGCGCGCGAACATTGTCTCCTCGCCGAGTTTGTCTGTCCGAATGTCCAACGCGCCCGATTCGACCACGGTGCCGGCGAGCACCGAGCCATCGATACCTTTTTCCTGCGGCAAGCTTTCGCCCGTGATGGGCGCTTCGTTCACTGCGCCTTCCCCGCCGACGACGGTGCCATCGACCGGAATTTTCTCACCCCCGCGCACGAGCACGATGTCGCCGACTTTCAGCTCTGCGATGGGCACGGTGCGCTCCTGGCCATCGGCGCGGACGAGCGCTGTCTGCGGCACGGAACCAATCAGCGCTTTGATGGAAGCGCGAGCGCGGTCGGTGTTCAGCTCGGCGATTAACTCGGCGATTAAGATGATCGTCATCAACACTGCCGCGGCCACGTATTCGCCACCGATGATCGCGATGATCGTGGCGACGGTGACGAAAATCTCGGTGCCGATTTTGCGTTCGCGAATCAGGTCGAGCAGCCCGGTCTTAACCAGCGGGTAAAGACCGAAAGCAATCGCGGCAAAGAGCGCCGGCAGCGGCAGAATGTTCCGCCAATAAAGCAACGTGATGATGCCCACGACGACGATACGCCCGATCTCAAACCAGCGCGCGGGCGTCAGCAGTGCCCGCCACGAAGGTTTCTCAGAAACGGTTTGAGTTACTTCCATAAATTAAAAGAAAGGAGTGGCGGTTTGAACCCGCCGCCGGGCGTACGACTCGCGTGGGGCGCCGGTTCAGCTAAGCCTGAGAGCCCTGACTAGCTGGCTGTCGATTCTTCCGGTGGCTCGCAGGCCATTGTTAGCCTGAAAGTTCCTGATCGCCTGCCGCGTGTAGCTGCCGAGCACTCCATCCACTCTCCCGCGGTAATAACCGCTCCCGGCCAGCGCCTGCTGGATGTCGGCCACCGTCAGGCCCCGGTTGTAGCCCTGCGCATACGCCGCTCCGGTGTAATAAGGTCGGTAACCATATCCGCCGTAACCGTACGGGTAGCCGAAGCCTCCGTAACCGTAACTGCCGAATCCGCTGTAAAAGCCGCCACGATAGTGACCGCGGTAATGATGGCGGGGCCCATGATTGTAAGAGCGATAGCTGCTCCCGTGATTGAAGTTGCCCCCGCGATGAAAGCCGCTTCCACCGCGATTGAAGGACGATCCGCCGTGGTGCCCGCCGCCTCTAAAGCCACCGTGGCTGCTGCCCCGAGCCTCGAGCTGCGGAGCGAGTCCGATCACCACCAATCCGATGGCAAGAAACACGATTAGTTTTTTCATATGATGATTTTCTGTGCTGTTGTTTTAGTCCCTTCGTTGGGTTCGTGATGTGACTGATGCGAAGGCGGGTTCCCTTTATTGTGCGGGCTGTTCGGCAGGAAAAACTGGGACCGTCCCGGCCTCTTCCTTCTCCCGATGGAAGATTCGGTAGAGCGCGGGCAGAACGAGCAAGGTCAGCGCGGTTGAGGAGAGAACTCCGCCGATCACCACGGTGGCAAGGGGGCGTTGCACTTCCGCGCCGGTGCCGGTGGCGATGGCCATCGGGACGAAGCCAAGCGCGGCGACGAGCGCGGTCATGAGCACGGGACGCAGGCGCGTGAGCGAGCCGGTGAAGACTGCCTCCGCGAGCGGGGTGCCCGATTGCCGCAGGTTGTTGATGAAGGAGATCATGACCAGACCGTTCAGGACCGCGACGCCGGAGAGCGCGATGAATCCGACCCCCGCGGTGATAGAGAGCGGAATATCACGCAGCCAAAGCGCCGCGATGCCGCCGGTGAGCGCGAGCGGGACACCGCTAAAGACGAGCAGCGAATCCTTCACATTTCCGAAGGTGGCAAAGAGCAGCGCAAAGATGAGCGCGAGCGAAAGCGGAACGACGATCTGCAACCGCTTCGAGGCCGAGATGAGTTGCTCAAAGGTGCCGCCCCACGTCATCCAATAGCCGGTCGGGATCGTGACCGATTGCATGCGTTGCTGCGCTTCCGCGACGAACGATCCGAGATCGCGTCCGCGGACGTTTGCCGTCACTACGACGCGGCGCTTTCCGTTCTCGCGGCTGATCTGATTCGGCCCCGGCGCGATGTTGAAATCGGCTACCGCGCTCAGTGGGACGAAATCCGGCACGTTCGATTGTTCCATTTTGACGAGCCGCGGATTGGCTGCGTCTTCTTTCG
>JBBSLZ010000164.1:0-7421 GCA_038233435.1 Chthoniobacterales bacterium | reverse complement strand
CGGCGCCGCGGCGGCGGGATCGAATCTCGGTTTATCTCGACGCGCTGGAGCCGCAATTCTAGAACGGACGCCGATGCACGAATCCCTTCCCCATACGATCGATTACATTGAGATGCCGTCGCACGATCTGGCCGCCACGAAGCGTTTTTTCTCCGCGCTCTTCGGCTGGACGTTCGAAGATTACGGGCCCGAGTATGCGGCTTTCGACGACGGCCGGATGACGGGCGGATTTTTCGCGGCGGAGGATCATTGGACCTCGGCGGCGTCTTGTCCGCTGGTAGTTTTCTATACTGAGGAATTGGAGATGACCCGCGCGGAACTGGCCCGCTTGGGCGCAAGAATCACGCGCGATATTTTCAAATTCCCAGGTGGGCGCCGGCTGCATTTCCAGGCTCCGGGCAGTGGCGAATTTGCGCTCTGGTCGGATAAATGATTCGATGCGGCTCGGGGGAGCGGGGCAGGGTTGCTCGCGCGGGCGATGCTGCGTATCATAGCGCGCAGCTCCTCCCTGTGAGCGCACTTTTTAATTCATGCAGAAAATCGGATTCGCTGAAGCTCTCGATTCCATCTTGGCGATGGACCCGCGCTATAGTCGCGATGCCTACGTCTTCCTGCGCGACGCGCTCGATTACACGACCAAGCAGCAAAAGAAGATCAAAGGCGGACCCGTCCGCCATGTCGCCGGCCCCGAGCTGCTCCAGGGCGTGCGGCAATACGCGCTCAAGGAGTTCGGCCCCATGGTCGTGACTGTGTTTTCTTATTGGGGCATCCGCTGTTGCGAAGACATCGGGCACATGGTCTTCAACCTGATCGGCGTCGGCATTTTCGGCAAAACGGAGGAGGACTCGCTGGAGGATTTTAAGAGCGTCTACGATTTCGAGGAGGCGTTTGTAAAACCCTTCGCGCCGGAAAAGCCGGCTCCGAAAAAAGCGCCGCCAGCTTTGCCTGCTCCGAAGGCTTCGTAAAAGTTTCCCATCGCCGCGCGTCTTCGGCGCGGCATCCCGCTCATGCTCGCTCCCGCTCATCTCCAGGCCACCACCGCCGGCAGTTCTTCCGGCGTCACTTTTCCGCCCACCTCCGCTTCGAAATGGGTCCTGCCGAACGGCCTCACCGTTATTGTGCAAGAGGATCACAGCGCCCCGGTGGCCAGCGTGCAAGCCTGGTGCGCCACCGGTAGCATTAACGAAGATGTGCATCTCGGCGCCGGCCTCTCGCATCTCCTCGAGCACATGCTCTTCAAGGGAACGAAGACGCGCCCGGCCAATGCCATCGCGCAGGCGGTCCAGGACGTGGGCGGCTACATCAACGCTTACACTTCCTTCGATCGCACGGTTTACTGGATCGATGTCCCGAAAGCGGGCGTCGACTCGGCGCTCGAAATCCTCGCTGACGCGATGATGAACTCGACCCTTCCGCTAGAGGAATACGCGAAGGAACAGGAAGTCATCCGTCGGGAATTTGCGATGGGCTTCGATGATCCGGACCGCGTTTCCGGTCAGCTTCTCTTCGGGACCGCCTACCAGCGCCATCCCTACCAGCTCCCCGTTATCGGCCTGCTCGATGTCTTTAACCAAGTCACCCAGGAGCAGGTGATGCAGTACTACAAGGCGCGCTACGTGCCGAACAATCTCACTTTCGTGATCGCGGGCGATGTGGATGCGGGAAAGATTCAGGAAAAGCTGGCCGAGCTTTTTAAAGAATATCCCGCCAGGTCGATCCAGCCGCACTACATCCCGGCCGAGCCGACGCAGCTCGGCTTACGCGAGGCGCATCAGGAATTCGCGACTGAGCTGACGCGGCTCTCGCTCGCCTGGCATATCCCGGAGATCACGCATCCGGACGTGCCGGCGCTGGATTTGCTCGCCACCGTCCTGGGCGATGGCCGCAGCTCGCGCCTCTATCAGCGGGTGCGGGAAGAGGCGGGGGTGGCCTTTGGCGTCTCGGCATTTTCCTACACGCCGGGCGAAGCCGGCTTATTTGGAATCGATGCCACCACCGAGCCGGAGGACCGCGGCGCGGCGCAGGAATTAATCCTGGAACTGGTGGACGAGATCAAAGAGAAGGGCGTGACCGCGGCGGAACTGGCCAAGGCGAAAAAGATTTCGCTCAGCCATCATCTAGGGGCGCTGACCACGATGCGTGGCCAGGCTTCGGACCTCGGCTCAAACTGGCTGCTGACTCGCAATTTAAATTTCACCCGCGACTACCTCGAAGCCGTGCAGCGCATGACCGCAGACGACATCGCGCGGGTCGCGCGCACCTACCTGCACACCGCGAATCTCACCATCGTCTCGCTCAATCCGCAGGGGGCGCTCGCGGCCAGCGCGCCGGCGAAACCACTCGCGGCGACGAGCGAGATCAAAAAGCTCGAGCTTTCAAATGGCCTCCGCCTGCTCGTGCGCGAGGACGCGCGCCTGCCGCTTATCTCGATCACGGCCATCTTTCGCGGCGGCCTCTTGGCGGAGACTGCGGCCACCAACGGGATCACCCAGTTGATGGCGAAAGTGCTGCTCAAAGGCACCACCTCGCGGAGCGCGGAACAGATTGCCGATACGATCGAAGCGGTCGGCGGCAGCATTGGCAGCGAAGCGGGGAACAACAGTTTCAACGTCTCGCTCGAGATCACTCAGCCCGATCTGCGGATGGGCGGCGAATTGCTCGCCGATGTCCTCTTGAACGCCACCATGCCCGAAGCCGCGGTCGAGCGGGAGAAGGAGGTCCTGCTCGCCGGGATCAAAGACGAAGAAGAGCACCTCACCGCGGTGGCGCGCAATCTTCTGCGCGAAGCGCTCTTCGCCGGTCATCCCTACGGACTGCGCAGCAAAGGTTCGGCGGAGGCGATTCCGAAGCTCACTTCGCAGGATCTGCTCGATTTCCGCGATCGTTTTATCGTGGGAAAAAATGGCGTCCTCTCCGTTTTCGGCAATGTCCAGGCTGAGGAAGTGCAGCAACTCTTCGAGCAAATGCTGGGCACGATGAAGCCCGGCGAGCTGGCTTTGACCGAGGCTAGTCCGAACGAGCCGATCACCGAGCAGATCGAGGTCGAAAGCCTGAAAGAAAAATCGCAGGGCGTGCTCATGGTCGGCTACCGCGGCGCCGAGATGTCGAGCCAGGATCGCTACGCGCTGGAGTTGATCGACGAAGCGAGCAGCGATCTGGGCTCGCGATTTTTCATCCGCATCCGCGAGCAAATGGGCCTGGCCTACTACGTCGGCTCGAATCAAATGCTCGGCCTCGTCCCCGGCCTCTTTGCCTTCTACCTCGGCACCGACCCGCTAAAGCTTGTCCCGGTCCGCACCGCGCTCCTCGATGAGATCCAGAAACTGGCCAGCGAAGGCCTGACCGAAGTGGAACTGGAACGCGCCAAGAAAAAGCTCATCGGTCAGCAACAGATCACGAACCAGAGCAACGATACCTTTGGCTACATCGCCGGGCTGGACGAACTCTACGGGCTCGGCTTTGATCACTACCAGGAACTGGAGCGGGAAATCGCCGCCGTCACGGTGGCGGAAGTAAAACGAGTCGCGAAAAAATATTTTCAAGATCAACCGTGCGTCATCGCCACCGTCCGACCGGCGGAAGCGGGCGCCACTGCGCAGGAGAAATAATCTATGGCCGAAATCCAAACCACCACCCAATCCGGCGAGCTGACACAGCGCTTCATTGAATTTGTCATGATGCAGGCGCAGAACGCGGCCCTCTTCCTCGGCCAAATTCCGAATCCGCAGACCGGCAAAGGCGAAGTCAATCTGGAGGTGGCGAAGATGTTCATCGACCAGTTGGGCATGATTCAGGAAAAAACGCGCGGGAACTTGAGCGAGGAAGAATCGGGCGTGTTACGAAATACGCTCGCCAACTTGCAGATGGCCTTTGTGGAAGTCTCCCGCGGTGGAGTCGGCGAACATGCGCAGACGATCGCAGCGGCGGCGGAGCCTGTTGCTCCGGAAACGCCCGCCTCCACCTCAGCCGAGAGCCCGAGCGAAAGTGCGGCCAGCGAACCGCCCGCTTCCGCGGCTGCGCCGGCGGAGAGCGAATCGCGCAAGAAATTCACTAAGAGCTACGGCGCCTAAAAGCTGCGCCGCGGTGGGGTTCTGGAGTCGGCCCGCCTCCGGGCCGAAGGATCAATCTGGAAACTTCGGCGCGAGGGCGCGCCGGCTCCAACGAGTCCCGCCGTCACACGCTTAAGACGACCTCGGAAGCCTTCGCGCGCGTATCTGAGGCGTGCCCACTGCTGCCGCCGTCGCTCGCGAGAAGAAGAAGATCGCTGCTCTCGATGTCGTCACCGATCCCGAAGAAGCGGCCGAGGAAGCCGGGCTGCGCTACGTCAGTGACGACAAGCCTGGTTACACGCGGAAGAAAAAGGGAAAAGACTTCCAGTTCTTCGACACTTCGGGAAAACGAATCAAGGATGAGAATCGGTTGTTGCGCATCCGGCGGCTCGCCATCCCGCCGGCCTACAAAGATGTTTGGATCTGCCCGACCGGGAATGGCCACCTCCAAGCCACTGGGATTGACGCGCGCGGTCGGAAGCAATATCGCTATCACGAAAAATGGCGCGAGGCGCGGGACGAGACGAAGTACGACCGGATGGTCATCTTCGGCGCGGCGCTGCCGAAGATCCGGCGGCGCGTGAAGCGTGATCTGGCCCGGCGCGGCCTCCCGAAAGAAAAGGTGCTGGCCACGATCGTGGCGATCATGGAACGCACCTTCATCCGGGTGGGAAACGAGGAATATGCGCGCGAGAATAATTCCTACGGCCTGACCACGATGCGGAACAAGCACGTGGCGGTGAAGGGCGAGAAGGTGCAATTCAAATTCCGCGGCAAAAGCGGGGTCATGCACGAGGTGGATGTCGCGGATCGCAAGATCAGCCGGATCGTCAAGCAGGTGCAGGATTTGCCTGGGCAGGAGTTATTCGGCTACCTCGATGAGGAGGAAGAAGTGCATGGAATCGATTCGCAGGACGTGAACGATTACCTCCAGGAAATCACCGGCGAAGAATTTACCGCGAAGGATTTTCGCACCTGGGCGGGGACGGTCCTGGCCGCGGTGGCCCTGAATGCCCTCGATCCTTCCGAGAATAAAACGGCGGCAAAAGCGAATGTGAAGAACGCGATCGCCGCGGTCGCAAAAATGCTCGGAAACACGCCCGCAGTTTGCCGGAAATGCTACGTTCATCCGGCCGTCCTGGAGACGTATTTATCGGGCGAGATGATGGATGGCTTACGGCGCAAAACGGAAGAGACGCTCGCGAAAAAGCTCACTGATCTGCGTTCTGTGGAAGCGGCTGTGATGAGTTTCTTGCAAGAGCGGTTGGCTCGCTAAAGCGCATCACTCCGCGGGGGGCTTGAGCGGCTTGTCTCGGTAGGGGCGTCGATTCTTGTATAGCCTTAGACGGGCTTCCGCCTCGCTGCGAGCGTCTGGCGGAAAGTCCGGCAGAGACAATGCGTAGAGCTGAAAATCGGCAGCTTTTTCGAATTCGCCGTTTTCAGCGTATGCGGCTGCGAGGGTATCCACATAGCCCCCGCGCGCCCATTCTGTCATCTCGCAGCATTCCAACGCCTCCGCGATCGCCTTCTTTCCATTGCGCAGGCTTTTTCGTGGGCAGGTGGCTCGGAGCCATGCCAACATGTTCAGCGCCTCCGAGAAGGGCGCGCGGTTGACCCGGATGGCCGTTTCAAGGTCGGCCCGCTTTCGTTCGTAAGCGGAAATTCGCCCGAAAACGTGTGCGCGGAGGGTGAAAGCTTGGACGGGGGTTGACTGGCCGGCGATTGCCTGGTTTAGGGCGGCCAAGGCAAGATCCAGTCTTCCTTGCTGGAGGAAGATGGCTCCGCGCAGGGTGTAGGGAGGCGCCCAATTCTCGTCCAGCGCAATCGCACGCCCAAGGTCCTGGAGGGCCCCCTCGGCATCGTTTTCGAGCCAGAACGCTTCGGCGCGTCGGAAGAACGCTCGGATCAACTTTGGGTCGAGGCGCACCGCCTCGGTATAATCCTGGATGGCGCCGGCTGTATCGCCTTCACTCTCCAGGAGGAGACCGCGATTGAAGTAGACGCTGGCGTTGGATGGATCGTAGCGGAGGGCCAGATCGTAATCTGCCTTTGCCTGGGCCCGATTGCCCAGATGGTCATAGCTGTTTCCTCGGTTGCGCAGCGCAATCGCGGAGCGTTGGGGTGAGATAGTCAGGCCGAGAACTTCGTTATAAAGCTGGACAGCCTCTCGAATCCGGCCGCTGTCGCTCATCCGCTCGGCTTCCAGAAACACCTCCGTGGGATTGCGTCCGTTCCCAGTCGGATAGGCTTCCGTCTGTATAGCTTCGTAGTCTCTCTGTCGTTGGGCGGCGCCAATTTCGCCTTGGCCTGTGCGCAGTTCTGCATAGTCCGCCATCGCTTTACTTAAATCTCCATTCTTAAAATGGAGATCGCCACGCTCAGCGTGTGCTTCTTGACTCTTGGGATCGATCTCCAGCGCGCGATCGTAATCTGAGAGAGCGACATCCCGTTGGCCGGCCTGTGCATAGGCGCGCGCCCGGATGAGATACGCTTTTTCGTTTCCTTTTCCTTGCTCCTGCTGGATGACCTCCGTCGCAACGGCGATGGCTTTCTCAGCTTCGTCGTTCTGGAGGAAGCGCCGCGCCCGCGTTATCGCGTCTTCCGCCTCCGATGCAACGGCGCGCGGGAAACAAGCCAGGACGAGCACCGCAACGAGCAAGCCCCTCGGGAAATGTCGAGGATGCCGGACCGGGTCATAGCCTTCCTCTCTAATCGCTCTGTCTCTGATCATCCGCCGGGAGAGATGAGGCGGCGCCGTGCGGGCGGCGTCGGGCTCGGAGCGTTCTGGCGCGACCCGCGCTGGCGTTTCGTCGTCTTGCGCACCGTGATGGTGTCGGAAGCCGCCGCGGTGGCGGAGTTGTCTTTGGGATATTTTTTCGTGCTCGGCCAGATTAAGCGCCACGGCTGCGTCTTCACCGTCTGGGTGAAATCTTTTACGTTCGCGCCGGTCGCGGTCAGATCGGGGCCTAGTTCATTCAACGCTGATTTCAATTTTTCGGAGGAATCGCGGAAGTTTTGCAGCGTTACCGAAATGTTGTCGTTGCTGCTGATCTCTGTGGTGATTTTGTCCAGATTGGTGCTGACTGACTCGACCTTCTTCAACGCCAATTGCAGCGCGCTGTCCGTCGCGGTCATCCTGGTCAGGTTTTCGGCAAAGGTGCGCATCTGCGCGAGCGCCAGGTTGAGCTGCGAGCGTTCGTCGGTGATTTTGGCCAGATTCTGCGCGGTGGTTTGCAATTCTTTCATGGTCTTGGTCGCTTCCGTCGCCACCGGCTTCACGATCTCGAGCATCTGGGCAATCGATTCGCCGAAGTCGGGCACGCGTTCGCCGGCAAAAGTCTGGCCGTCCTCCGCGCGACCGGCACTCTCGTT
>JBBSLZ010000163.1:0-7455 GCA_038233435.1 Chthoniobacterales bacterium | reverse complement strand
GTGCCGCACTCGGCCACCTCGCCCTTTTCCAGCACCACGATGGAATGCGCCTCCCGGATTGTGCTCAAACGATGCGCGATCACGATCGTCGTCCGGCCCGCCATCAGGCGGCCGAGGTTATCTTGAATCGCGCGCTCCGATTCGGTGTCCAGTGCGCTGGTGGCTTCGTCGAAAATGAGCACCGGCGGGTTGTTATAAATCGCCCGCGCGATCGCGATGCGTTGCTTTTGCCCGCCCGAAAGCGAGAGCCCGGACTCGCCTATTTTCGTCTCGTAACCCATCGGAAGGCGCATGATGAACTCGTGCGCGCTGGCCGTTTGCGCCGCGATCAGGACTCGATCGAGGTCCGGCTCCGCGTCGCCGAAGGCGATGTTCTTCGCGATCGTCTCGTTAAACATGTGGTTCTCTTGCAAGACCATCCCGATGTGCCGGCGCACGTCCCGATAGTTGAGCGATTTCAGGTCCGTTTGATCGAAGCAGATCGACCCTTCCGTCGGCTCCAGCAGACCGGCGATCAGCTTGATCAAAGTCGTTTTGCCACAACCGCTCCGTCCTACGAAAGCCACCATCCGGCCGGGCGCGAGGTTGAGGTTGATCTTGTTCAGGATGTTCGGCGCTTCCGGTCCGCCGTAGCGGAAGCAGACGTTCTTGAGTTCGATGCGCCCTTCCAGGCTGTGCACCGGGATGAGGTGCGAGCGATCGCGACCCTGCTCCGGCTCCTGCTCGAAGATGTCGTTTAAGCGATTCATCAACACCGAGGCCAGTTGCACATTGTCCCAGACGCCGAGGGTGCGCAGGATGCCGCCGTAGGCCATCGCGGTCAGCGAGCTGAACGCGACAAAACCACCCACGGTCAGGTTGCCCGCGATGACCTGATTTGCGCCCACCCAAAGAAAAATCGCGGTCGAGAGCATCCCGATCGTGGTCAGCAAGCTGTCGTAAGACATCACGATGAAGCTGCTCTTGAAGAGCTTCTTCGAAACGGAGAGGAACTCATTCAACATCGCATCGCGGAAGACCGCCTCCGCCGCCGCCGCTTTCACCGCCTCGATTCCTTTGATCGCGTCGATCTGGTGCGAACTGTATTTGCCCTGGCTTTCCTCCACGCTCTGGAACATCGGCCGCAGCACCTTGAACGAGAAAATCATCAGCCCCGCGTAGAGCGGCGCCGTGGCCAGAAAAGCCAGTGTCAGCGACACGCTATAGAGCGCCATCAGGACGAGCGCCCCCGTCAATTGCACCATCGCCAACAGAGCCCCGATCCCATCCTGGACCGCAAACCGCCGCACCTGCTTGGCGCCATCCAGGCGCCGCTGGATGTCTCCCGTGCGACGGCTGCTGAAATAAGTCATCGGCAGCGAAAGCATCTGCCGGGTTAGGAAATCGAGGATGGCGGTATCGAGCCGGACCGCGATGAAGGCGAGAATATATTCCTGCGCCAGCGTGGCCGCCTGCACGAAGAGAAGCGCGATTCCCATCCCGAGCAGGATGGTGCCGAGCAGGCCGATATCCTTCTCCACGATCACGGTATCCACCACCATTTGGGTAAAGACCGGGAAGAGGAGAGCCAGGAAACTGACCGCGACTGCCAAGAGTAAGACCTGCAGCAAATAACCGCGGAACTTGCTCAGGAACGGCAGCACCCATGCGATGCTCGACTTGCTCTCCGGCGCATTCTGAAACGCGATCGTGTAATCAAACAGCGCCGCGTAGCCCGACCAGTTCTGCTCAAATTCCTTCCGCGAAATCTTCCGCATCCCGATCGCCGGATCGGCCACCCGCACCCAGGCATCCCTCACCTCCGTCAGCACCATCCAGTGATTCCCCTCCCAGTGCACGATCGCCGGCAACGGCATGTGCGGCAGATTCCGCAGCGAGACCTTTAACGCCCGCGCCGCCAGCCCCAGCTCCGTCGCCGCCCGGCACATCGCCTTCAGGCTCGTCCCATCCGTCGAGGTATGACAAAGCTGCCGGATCCGCGGCAGGCTCACCTTCCGCCCGAAGTGCCGGCAGATCA
Organism: Chthoniobacterales bacterium; assembly: GCA_038233435.1. Taxonomy (GTDB): domain Bacteria; phylum Verrucomicrobiota; class Verrucomicrobiia; order Chthoniobacterales; family UBA10450; genus JACCTI01. Next base: position 5,438 of record JBBSLZ010000163.1, on the reverse strand, counting down.
TCCCCAGGCTGGCCGCGCCGCAATCCATCTCGTCGATCTGCGCCACGTGTTCGAAGCGCTTAATCCGGCTCGTCCGCTTCCGGAAATGGCCTTCCTCATCGGCAAACGGCTCATCACTCCGGTCCTGCGCCGCGTCCGTGTGCTTCTCGTCCACCGCCAGCTTGTTGTGCGCGGCCGCCTCCGCGGGCAGCAACTCGGTCGAAAAATCCAGCGGCACCCGCGCTTCGGAGTCAGCCTGATATTGCGCCAGCCGTTCTTCCAATAAGCGCCCAAACTCCGGGTACTGCCGCTTCAGATCAAGGACCGCGTCCGGCTTCAAAGCCAGCGTGCGGCAATCGGAAAATGCCTCCACCGAAGCCGCCCGGCGCGAACCATTCAGGATCGACAGTTCTCCGAAGAAATCGCCGTCGCGATAGAAGGCCAGGTTACGCTCCTTCCCATTCAAACCCGCAAAGGCCCGCGCCCGTCCCTTCTCCAGGATGAACATCGGCCCCGCTTCGTCCCCTTCCTGGATGATCATGTCCCCTTTCTCGAAGGAAACCGGCGTCAGCTTTTCGATGATCTCCCGCAGCGCCGGCCCCGGCAGCCGGCCGAAGTTGCTAAACTCGTAGAGAAAACCCTGCAGCGCCCGATGCCGGCCCATCGTCTCGACGTGCCGCTGGAGTTCCGGTTCCACCCGGAGGAGCTCGAGGAAATCGGCCCGGTTCAAACGCAGTAGATCCACTCCCGTGCTGCAGCGCACCGAGGCATTTCGTTTCCCCCCCTCCGCCAGCGCATTCTCGCCAAAGCTATCGCCCGGCCGCAGCGTGCCGAGCGCCACTTCCTCGCCATTCGCCTGCACCTTGATCGCTCGGGCGCGCCCCGAGATCAGCACATAAAACGCGTCCGCTTCCTCCCCTTGGTGAACGATGACGTCGCCAAAGTCGTAACGCTCCTCCCGGAAGAGCGGCCGCAGTTTCTCGTAATCCTCATCCGGCAAAAGATGAAACAACGAGGAACGGCGGAGCAAATCTTCGTCTTGGGTGCGCATAGCTTAGTCGATCGTTAATTCCCAACGCACATGCTGGTTCATCGCATCGCCGAAATGACGATCGAGCAGCCGTTTCTCCACCCGCCGTTGCACAGCTGGATCGTCCGGATCGGGTTCGTGCTTCGCCAGGACCCGGCAGAGCCGGTGCGCGCCCTCGCTCTCCATCGGCTCCAGCACCCTACCGGGCGTGACACTCAGGAATTGCTGCTGCCACTCCGGCGCGATGTCTTCCAGCACGCGTTGCTCACGCCGCAGAGGATATCGGCCCTCCGTCGCCACCTCCTCCATCGACATCCCATCCTCCCGCACGCAAAAAAGCGCCTCGCGGGCGGCATCGAGCGAATCAACCTCGAGGATTTCCAGTTCAAACATCGTGAGTTCCAATCGGAGCGTGCCCACTTCCCGCTTTCGGGCCTGAGGAGAAAGCGCGCTCTCACAGGCAAGGCGGTAATTGGCCTCGAAACGGGACATTTTTTTAATCCATGCCTCATCCCGATCCACTTTCTGGCACCATTCCGTCACCGTAAGCGGCTTGATTCGTTCTACTAACGCCTCAAGCTCGACCTCGATTTTATTTTCGTCCGCATGGGTCGCGTCCGCCGCCACCGTCGCCACCCGCCAGCCAAAACGGGCCGCCATCCGGACGAGTTCCCCGGAAAGCATCAGTTCCGCCAGAAATAAATCCCGAAGCTCGGGCGGAGCCGCGAAGAAATCGATCTCCTCCCCGTTCCGTCCGTCGCGCAATGCTTCGCCCCAATAGCGCCGGGTAAAATAAGCGCCGAAATCCGAAAGAGTTAGATCGCGGCCCGCCAGCCAACGCTCCGTTTCCTCCGCCGTGATCAAATCGTGATCATAACGAAAGGTCTGCATCGCGGTCCCCACGGCCGCCTCATCCGGCTCCCGGCCTTCCTCGTCGGCACGCTTCTCGCAGGCGATTGTCCGCAGGAATTCCCTCCACACCGGCGGCAACTCGCCCCTGAAATGCGCGGCATCGATAATATCCTGCGCGGTGTAAGTATCCGAGCCGACCGTGATGATCGGCCGGTGGTATTCCGTTCCCCCGAGACTGCTTCCGGCCATCCGGGCTTCTTACGCAGGATTCCCGGTGAATGTCGAGCCTTTCGTTAGCTAGACCAACGTCAAATGGCGCTCGCATGAAGCCATCCACCCGATTTGTACCTGCTCTTCAGCCTGTAACGACGCCGCTCTGTCGGCGTAACCCGCGTGACCTGCAATCCACGCCTCAAAACGGCGACAGAGCGCCGTCGTTACAGCACCATAACCCGCGATGTCCCGAAGCGGACACACGCCGCCCGATCTCGATCCCCTGCTAACGGCCGATCGTGGCCTTCTCTTCGTAAGGCCCCGCCCGCAGCAAATCCGCGATCCCCCCTTGATTCCGCAAGAGCGATTTCATGCTCCAATGAATGTGCCCAGGAGAATCCGTCCCGCGCCGCGTCAGCTCGATCTGCTTCACAATCTCGCTCGCCGGGCGCTTCGAGCCGATCCGATCCGTCGCGATCCCCGGCCACACGTCCGCTCCGCGGCTTTGCGCCCGCCACCACGCCAGCAGGACCGGAAAACTCTGCTTCGCTGGCTCGATGCTCCAGTAAAGTTGCGGCGCCATGTAATCGCACCAACCCTCCGCGAGCCACTTCCGCGAGTCAGCGAAAAGATGATTATACGCGTCCAGTTGCGCGATCGTAGTCGCCGGCACGCCAGGGCGCCAGATGCCGAAAGGACTGATTCCCACCAGCACCGAAGACTTGGTCGATTTCACCGTGCGATACATTGAACGCACGAAGTCGTTGATGTTCTCCCGCCGCCAATCGGCCCGGATCATCCCGGTCTTCTCGCCATACTGCTTCCACGAAATCTCGTCCGGAAAAGACGCGCCCTTCGCCGGATATGGATAAAAGTAATCATCAATGTGGACCCCATCCACATCGTAACGCCGCACGATATCGGCGATCACGTCCAGCACATAAGCGCGCGCCGCCGGTTCGCCCGGGTCCAGCCAAAGCTGCGCCCCGTAGCGCCGCACCCATTCCGGGTGCTCCTTCGCCACATGCCCGGCCGCCAGCGGCGTCTTTACGTTCGTGGCGGCGCGAAAAGGATTGATCCAGGCGTGGAGCTCTATCCCGCGCCGGTGCGCCTCCGCGATCGCAAACGCCAGCGGATCGTACCCCGGCGACACGCCTTGTTTACCGGTCAAAAACTGCGACCACGGCTCTTTCGTCGAAGCATAAAGCGCATCGCTCGCCGGCCGCACCTGGAGCAGGATCGCATTCAGCTTTAACTCCGCCGCCCGATCCAGGAGCGCGCGCAACTGCGCCTTCTGCGTCTCCTCGGAAAGTCCCGGCTTCGACGGCCAGTCGATATTATGGACCGTCGCCACCCACGCACCGCGGAACTCGCGCGCCGCATGCAGCGTTGGCGCCAGCCAGCAAACCACCAGCGCCGCCACCAAAAGTCGGATCAACCTCATAGGACACACACGTCGCACACCTCCGCCCTATCCCCAAAAAACGCGCGGTTGTCTTTTCCCGTAAATAGGTCATAGTCACGCCCTATTGGAATAAGTCCTCGTTCGTTCGTTGCATGGTAGGTCGTCAGTTGAGATTCCTCATTGGTGATTCTGAAACCCGATTCTCGGGAACGGCTCTGTAGCTGGCGGTTTTTGCTCCAAGTTTTAAAAAAGATGAAATTGTATGTAGGTAATCTCTCCTTTGAGACCACGGAAAATGATCTCCAGGACATGTTCGAACAACACGGCAAAGTCGGCGAAGTCGCCCTCATGATGGATCGCACCACGGGCCGTTCCCGCGGGTTTGCTTTCGTCACCATGCCCGACTCCACTGAAGCCAATGCCGCCATGTCGGCCTTCAACGGCAAAGAAGTGCAGGGACGCACTCTCACCGTCAACGAAGCGCGCCCTCGCGAAGAGCGGCCGCGCCAGTCCGCCGGCGGACGTTACTAATCGGCTGATTTGATTCTGCGAGCCGGCGCTTGATTTACCCCGAGCGCCGGCTTCGCAACTCTATGGATTCCAAGAAAGCGATCGAACTCGAAGGGAAGATTACTTCCGTTCTCGCGGGCACCATGTTCCGCGTCCAGTTGGCTAACGACCACACTGTCCTCGCCCACATCTCGGGCAAAATGCGCAAGCGCTTCATTCGCCTCACTACCGGTGACCGGGTGAAACTGCAGATGTCCCCCTACGACATCGATAAAGCCCGAATCGTCTATCGACTCGGCTGACCTCAGTATTTTCCACCTCCAAACCTAACCACATCACCCCATGATCAAACGAGTTCTCGTCAGATGCCCATCCACCGCGAAGCTCACCGCGACCGGCCAAACCGTGGAAGAAGAATCCTGGGGTTCCACCAAGCTGAAGCAGCACAAGGCGACCTGCCCGCACTGCCAAGGCACCCATTCCTGGACGAAAAAAGACGTCGTCCTCGCCCGCTAGGAAAGTTCCGCGTCAGCGCGCTTTTTAGCGACGCCGCTCTGTCGGCGTAAATACGCGCGATCTGCAATCAGCGCGCCCCTAAACCGCGATCCCGCAATGGCGGGACCGTCGCGATAACTCCGGTACGCGCCGCTTCCCAAGCCAGTCGACAGCGCCGTCCGCGCTTGTTAGCGTCCCGCGCATGAAAACGCTCAAGCCCCTCGGCCAGCCTTCCCGCCAAGATTACCGCCCCGCCGAGCGGCCCACCATCGACCAAATCATGGTCGAAGAACGCGCCGCCGCCTTCACCAAGCGCAGTCTCAAAACCTCCGCCAAACTCGCGGGTTTGAAGATGGCCATGTCGATGATGGACCTGACCACGCTGGAAGGAAAAGACACCCCCGGCAAGGTCGCCTTCGTTTGCCGCAAAGCGATGCACCCGATGGCGCCGCGCTACGAAGTCCCCTCCTGCGCCGCCGTCTGCGTTTACCCAAATCTCGTTCGCGCCGCCAAAAAATTCCTCGGCAAGAGCGGGGTCAAAGTCGCCTCCGTCGCCACCGCCTTCCCCACCGGGCTCATGCCCCTTCGCTTAAAGCTCCAGGAAGTCCGCAGCGCCGCCGGCGACGGCGCGGACGAGATCGACATGGTGATCGACCGCGGCGTTTTCCTGGCCGGAAATCACCGCCGCATCGCCGATGAAATCGCCGCCACCAAAGAAGCCTGCGGCGAAGCCCACCTCAAAGTCATCCTCGAAACCGGCGAACTCCAAACCTACGACAACGTCCGCCTCGCCAGCGACATCGCGATGCGCGCCGGCGCCGATTTCATCAAAACCTCCACCGGCAAAATCTCCCCCGCCGCCACCATGCCAGTCACGCTCGTCATGCTGGAAGCCATCCGCGATTACTTCTACGAAACCGGCATCCGCATCGGCATGAAACCCGCCGGCGGCAT
>JBBSLZ010000162.1:0-7468 GCA_038233435.1 Chthoniobacterales bacterium | reverse complement strand
GGGATCGGAACCACCAAACAATGGCTGGCGGAGCGAGGGAGCGCCCTTTGGCGTGTCGTGAGCGCGCTGGCCGCCGCTCTTTACCGCCTTATGACCGGCTTGTTCGTCAGGGCGAGCTTGACGCCGACGGAAACCTCCAATCCCAGCCAGTCTTCTGTGGAAATCCCCGCCTCCTACACGGGCGTTTTTCAACGGGCTGTTAGGTGCTGGGGAGTTCCTTGTCGCGGCGGCGCCCTCGCCGCCGGAAGTGTGCGCGACGCCGCGGCGACCGACTGCGCTCTCTTTGGTGCCAACCGAACGTCTACCGTCAAGATGACCGTGCGAAGTTTTGCCGCAGCTGCGGCAAAACTTGGGAAGTGATTCGAAGAAGCCGATTTGGCAGATGACGGCGGCGGCGACGTTGCGACAGGCGCGGTCTTTGTGATGTGACGCACGATTGCGGTGAAGCGTCCGGGCGGGCGGAGGCGGGTGATGGATTTCCGGGCACGGCGGGCACTCGTTGCGGAGCGCGGGCGCTTAGCCGATAGGAACGATTCCGCTTTTATGACACCTGTAAAAATTTGGCTGGGCAATCCGTATCCGCTGGGGGCGACCTGGATGGGGAATGGAGTGAATTTCGCGATCTTTTCCGAGCACGCCACGTCGGTAGATCTTTGCCTCTTCGATCAGATCGAGTCGCCGCAGGAAAATATCCGCATTCCCCTGACGGAGCATACGGATCAGGTCTGGCATATTTTTCTGCCTGATGTGCGGCCTGGCCAACTCTACGGCTATCGGGTTTACGGGCCGTATGATCCGGAACGCGGGATGCGGTTTAATCGCTCGAAGTTATTGATCGATCCGTATGCGAAGGCGATCGCGGGGCAGATCAACTGGGCGGACGAAATGTTCGGCTATGTGGTGGGGTCGGAGGCAGGCGATATGACGCGGGATTTTCGGGATGACGCGTGGGGGATGCCGAAGGCGGTGGTGATCGATAATTCGTTTGATTGGAACGAGGTGAAATCGCCGCAGACGCCGCTGAATGAATCGGTCATTTACGAGATGCACGTGAAGGGCTTTACGAAGCTGTGTCCGGAGATTCCGGAGGAGATTCGGGGGACCTACGCGGGCGTGGGCAGCGAGGCGGCGATTCGTTATTTGAAGGATCTGGGGGTGACGGCGGTGGAACTCTTGCCGGTGCACACTTTTGTGAACGACCGGATGCTGATGGATAAAGGGCTGACGAATTACTGGGGCTATAACTCAATCGGCTTTTTCTCGCCGGAAGCGCGCTACTCCAGCGCGGGGGCCATGGGGGGACAGGTCTCGGAGTTCAAAGAGATGGTGCGCAATCTGCACGCGGCTGGGATCGAGGTGATTTTGGATGTGGTTTACAATCACACCGGGGAAGGGAATCGGAATGGGCCGACCCTAAGCTTCCGCGGGATCGACAACCTGGCTTATTACCGGCTGGTGCCGGACGATCCGCGCTATTACATGGATTTCACGGGGACGGGGAACACGTTTAATCTGCTCCATCCGCGCACGCTTCAGCTGGTGATGGACAGCCTGCGTTATTGGGTGCTGGAGATGCACGTGGACGGGTTTCGTTTCGATCTCGCTTCGACCTTGGCGCGCGATGCGACTGGCGTGAACAAAGCGCACTCCTTTTTTGAGATCATCCATCAGGATCCGGTGCTCTCGCAGGTGAAGCTGATCGCGGAGCCGTGGGATGTGGGCGAGGGCGGCTATCAGGTGGGGAACTTTCCGATTCTGTGGGCGGAGTGGAATGGGAAATATCGGGATGCGGTCCGGAGTTTTTGGAAGGGCGACGAAGGGAAGATCGGCGAGCTGGCTTATCGGCTGACGGGAAGCCCTGATCTCTACATGCATAACGGGCGCCGGCCTTATGCGAGCATCAATTTCATCATCGCGCACGACGGGTTTACCCTGAACGACCTGGTCAGCTATAACGACAAGCACAACCACGCGAACGGGGAGAACAATCAGGACGGCGATAACAATAACCACTCCTGGAATCACGGGGCGGAAGGGCCGACGGACGATCCGGAGATCAATCGCTTGCGCCGCCGGCAGCGGCGGAATCTTCTCATGACGCTGCTGCTCTCGCAGGGCGTGCCGATGATTTGCGCGGGCGACGAATGGGCGCGGACGCAGAACGGGAATAACAACGCCTACTGCCAGGATAACGAGATCAGCTGGCTGGACTGGGCGCGAGGCGAGGAGCAGAACCAGTTGCTCGAGTTTACCAAGAAATTGATCCAGCTCCGGCGCGAGCATCCGGTCTTCCGGCGGCCTAAGTTTTTCCAAGGGCGGCGAATTCGCGGGTCGGAGATCAAGGATGTGATGTGGTTTAATCCGGGCGGGAACGAGATGAGCGACGAGGAATGGTCGTCGCCTTTCGTGCGCTGTCTGGCCATGCTTTTGAGCGGCGATACGATTGACGTGCTCAGCTTCGAAGGGGAGCCGATCCGCGATCAGACCTTCTTGCTTTTGATCAATGCGCATCACGAAGCGATCCCGTTCGTTCTGCCGGGGGAGGAGCATCTGGAGTGGCGCCTGGTGGTCGACACGGCGGATGAAACCGGCTTTACCGAGAACGAGGAGAAGTACGCTTCTGGGGATGATTTCGAGGTGGAAGGGCGCGCGATGAAGCTACTGAGTTTGGCCGCGGGACCGCAGGCGAAGGCGCGGCATGAATCGTGGAAGAAGCGGCAGGTGGAAATTCCACACGGAGAAGCGGCCGCGGCCCCGGCGAAGAAGAGCGGAGGAAGAGCGAAGAAAGTGAAAACGGACAAACCGGAGGAGACGGGAGAGGCGACCGAAACGGAGGAAGAGAAATGACACCGGCAGCACTCATCGTTGTGACGGACCGCGGCAGCTTAAAGGCCTATAAGGTAAGCGAGACGCCGACCCGCGGCGCGGCGCTGACTTTGACGCAGGCCTTCGAGACGACGGACGCGCATGGGCGTTACCAAGATAAATTAACGGATCAGGCGGGCCGATTTGCGTCTGGCGAAGGGGGCGGCGGCGCGACGGCGGAGCGGCAGGGAATCGAGACGGAAAACGACCGGCGAATCGTGCGCCAACTGGCAGATCACATCGCGGAGCTGGTGAAGCGGGAGGGAATGGATGGCTGGTCGTTTGCGGCGCCGGCGTCGATTCACTCGGCGGTTTTTGATTTGCTGCCGGCGCCGGTGCGCGGGTGCCTGGTGGAGCATGTGAAATCGGATTTGGTCAGCATCGAAGTGGCCGAGTTGCCGAAGCATTTTCGCTCGCTGCAGCCGATTTAGCGGGTGGGGGAGAGTGGGCGCTGTAGCGACGCCGCTCTGTCGGCGTAACAACGCGTGTGCTGCAATTACGCTTTTTACGGCGACAGAGCGCCGTCGCTACAATGCTGGCTCGCGCGCTAGTCTTTAAACTCGGTCACGACCAAGGTGGCGTTGTGGCCGCCGAAGCCGAAGGAGTTATTCACGGCGACGCCTACTTTTCTTTCTTTGGCGACGTTCGGGGTGTAATCGAGATCGCAGTCTTCGTCCGGGTTATCCAGGTTGATCGTGGGCGGGATGACGGAATCACGCATGGCGAGGGCGCAGGCGGCCATCTCGACTGCGCCGGCTCCGCCTAACAAGTGACCGGTCATCGATTTGGTGGAACTGATGGCGAGCTTTTTGGCGTGGTCGCCGAAGACGGTTTTGATGGCGCGGGTTTCGCAGAGGTCGCCGAGGCCGGTGGAGGTGGCGTGGGCGTTGACGTAATCGACCTGCTCGGGCTGGAGGTGGGCGTGGTTTAAGGCCATCCGCATGGCGCGGACGGCGCCTTCGCCATCGGGCGGCGGGGCGGTCATGTGGTAGGCGTCGGCGGAGAGGCCGTAGCCGGCCAGCTCGCAGTAGATTTTCGCGCTGCGGGCTTTGGCGTGTTCGAGTTCCTCGACCACCACCACGCCGGCGCCTTCGCTCATGACGAAGCCGTCGCGGTCGCGGTCCCACGGGCGGGAGGCGCGCTGCGGGTCGTCATTGCGCGTGCTGAGGGCTTTCATGGAGGCGAAGGAGGCCACGCCGATGGCGACGAGGGAGGCTTCGGAGCCGCCGGCGAGGAAGATATCGGCGTCGCCGAATTTAATCATCCGCCAGGATTCGCCGATGGCGTTATTGGAAGTGGCGCAGGCGGTGACGATGCAGAAGTTTGGGCCTTTCAAGCCGTATTCCATCGAGATGAGGCCGCTGGCCATGTTACTGATGAGCATCGGGATGGTGAAGGGCGAGACGCGGTTGGGCCCTTTCTCGACCACGATGGTGTGCTGGTCTTCGAGAGTTTTTAAACCGCCGATGCCGCTGCTGACGATGACGCCGAAGCGTTCGCGATTTGTTTTTTCCAGATCGATGCCGGAATCGGTCATGGCCATCTTGGCGGCGGCCATGCCGAGCTGGGCGAAGCGATCGCTGCGGCGGGCGTCTTTCGGATTGCTGAAGAAATCCTTGGGCTCGAAGTTCCGCACCTGCCCGCCGATCCGGCAATCGTAACCGGTGGTATCGAAGGAATCGAGCAGGCCGATGCCGCTGACGCCGTTTTTGAGGTTATCCCAGAAGGTGACGAGATCGTTGCCGATCGGGGTGATGACGCCAAGGCCGGTGATGACTACTCTGCGATCGTTCATGAGGATTCCTGTGTAGTGGATAGTTGGAGTGAGCGTTGGCGAACTATTCAGCAATCACCTCTCACCCTTCACGCCTTTTCTACCGCGTGCCCATGCCGACGCTCTGGACGGTCTGGAAAAGCTTGCCTTCAGTTTTAATGGAGGGGGCGATGATGATCTCGGTTTGCTGGAACTCGGCGAGCGAGCGTGCGCCGACGTTGCCCATGCAGGTGGTTATGGCGCCGACCAGATTCTGGCTGCCATCGTCCACTTCGGCGGGACCGAAGAGGATTTGTTTGAGCGAGCCGGTGGCGCCGACTTTGATGCGGGTGCCGCGGGGGAGGTTGGCGTGCGGGGTGGCCATGCCCCAATGGTAGCCGTGCCCGGGGGCTTCGTACGCTTTGGCGAAAGCGCTCCCGACCATGACGGCGTCCGCCCCGCAGGCGAGCGCTTTGCAAACATCGCCGCCTTTGCTCATCCCGCCGTCGGTGATGATGGGGACGTAGCGTGAGGTTTTCTTGAAGTAGGCATCGCGTGCGGCGGCGCAATCGACGGTGGCGGTGACCTGGGGAACGCCGAGGCCGAGGACGCCGCGGGAGGTGCAGGCGGCGCCGGGGCCGACGCCGATGAGGACGGCGGCGGGCCCGCATTCCATGATCGCAAGGGTGACATCGTAGCCGACGGTGTTGCCGACGATGACGGGGATGCGCATGTCTTGGCAGAATTTAGCAAGGTCGAGCGATTTATATTCGGTGGAGATGTGCTCGACGGTGGAGACCGTGCTTTGCACGACGAAGACATCGGCTCCTGCTTCCTGGGCGATGGCGCCGTATTGTTCGGCTTTTTGCGGGATGGAACTGACGGCGGCGATGGCGCCGGATTCTTTGATCTGGCGGATGCGGGCGGTGATCAATTCTTCCTGGACCGGCTCGGTGTAAATCTTTTGGAGCAGGCCGGTGATCTCGGCTTTGTCGGTATCGACGATTTTTTGGAGGACTTCCTGCGGATTTTTGTAGCGGGTCTGGACGCCTTCCAGGTTGAGCACGGCGAGGCCGCCGAGTTTGCTCATCTCGCAGGCAAATTTTACGTCCACGACCCCGTCCATGGCGCTGGCCAGGATGGGGATTTTCAGCTCGAGGCGGGAACCGTCCCGCCGGGTGAGATGGAAGCGGGTGTCGACTTCGTTTGGGTTAATGGTGACGCGGCCGGGGACGAGCGCGATTTCGTCGAATCCGTAGGTGACGCGCGCTTTTCGATTTCTGCCAATCCACATTCCCATATCTTTAAATTTGCTCCGGTTTAAATCGTTCGTTCAGGCTTCCGCAACGTGGGCACCGGGGGAGCAAAGCGGGCGTCCGATCTTCGAACTCGAAGGCGCAAATGGCGCAACGCAATCGATACCGCAACGCCCGGCGTTCGCGCCGCCGGCGGTTCCACTCCCCGACTATCCAGAGGAGGAAAACTGCCGCAAGAAAAACCAGCAGATAGATCGTGACCAGGGCGGCCAGACTGACGCGGATCACGGCGCGCTGGGCTCCGACGAGGTGGCGGGGCGGGCGAGATCGTTGCCCCATTGGAAGGAAGCGGTGGTCCAGAGGAGGGGCGCAGGTGGGGAGCCGATCTTGGGGAAGCGGCAGAGCATGAGCTGGCGGCGGGCTTGCTCGTCGAGGGCGGGATCGCCGCTGGATTTCTCGATGAAGGAATAACGGACGGCGCCCAGAGGATCGATGCCGACGCGGAATTGGGCGGCTTCGGGAGGGGCGTTGCGGGTGGTGGCGAAGTGGAGGGCGGGGATCTGCGGCGGGCCGAGCGAATCGGCGGAGGGCGCGAAGCGCAGGCTACTGGAAACGGGGGCGGCGGGGACGGGCGGCGATGGGCGGGGGAGGGCGACGGGACCGGGTGGGAGCGCGCTGGGAATGCGGAGATCGGGTCGATAGGGAGGTAATTGTTTTAGCGCGGGCTGGTGGTGCGCGTAAGAGGGCCGGTGGGCGGGGACGGGAGGAAGCGAGGACTCGGCGCCGGGCGGGCGCTGGGTGAGTGAGGAAAGGGCGGGATCTTCCGCTTCCAGCCAGCGGAGAAGGAGCCGGCCTTGCTCGGAATCCGGCGTGATGAGGCTGACCCGCGCGGGCGGAGGGAGGAGCGCGACGGTGAGCGGGTAGGTGATCTGAAAGAGATAAAAACAAAGCGCGTGCAGGACGATGGAGGCGGCCAGAAAGGTGAGGAAGGAGATCTTCCGGCGCGGACGCGCACCCCAATCGAAGATGGGCGCATATTCAGCGGGAGGCGCGCCGGCGGGAGTCATCGCGGTGGCGCAGTGGCGAGCGAGACAGAGGTGATGCCGTGTTCGAGGGCGGCGTTGGTGACCGAGACGACCACTTCGTAGGGTGTGAGGCGGTCGGCTTTGACGATGACGGGGCGGCCTTCGGATTTGGCGGCTTCGAGGAGCGGTCCCAATTCGCTCAAGGCTACCTTTTGATCGCGAAAGTAAACGGCCGGTTCGGGTCCGCCGGTGATGCTGATGATCTGCGGATTGACCTGCGGGCCGAGGTTAAACCGGGAGACCGGGAGGGAGATGGCGAGGCCGGGCTGGAGGATGAAGTTCGAGCTGAGAAGAAGGAAGAAGATGAGCAGGAAGATGACGTCGATGATTGAGATCACGCCGAGCCAGCCGAAGTGGAATTCGTGCGTGCGGGTGAGTTTCATGGGGAGGGGGGATTTTGTGAATGGTGATTAGTGAACTGTGAATGGTGAGCAGGACACGGCCATTCACTGATCACCGTTCACTATTCACCGCTCAACTTTCTCCCGGGGCGTCTGGAAGGTGATAAT
>JBBSLZ010000161.1:0-7468 GCA_038233435.1 Chthoniobacterales bacterium | reverse complement strand
TCTCTCGGCTGCTCTGCTTAGTCTCTTGCTTGGTCATGGTTCCTTTCGGGTTTTAGGGTTTTGGTTTGATCACCCCCTCCGAAATACCATGACCGCTCTTTTTGCTGAAGACTCAGGACACTACCTTGCAAATCCCCCGCTTCCGTGTTCAATAACACCCCGCTGCGCGGCGCAGCTCCCGAGAGCGCCTTTAACCCAACCCGTCGCGCCGGCACCCAATTTCTATGTTGCTCACCCTCTTAGCCCAAACTCCGCCCGCCACCGGCCCGAATCCGATCGCTTCCTTCGTCCCGATCATCCTTATTTTCGTGATCATGTATTTCCTCCTTTTCCGTCCGCAGATGAAGCGGCAAAAGGCACAGGCGAAGCTGGTCAGCACGCTCAAAACCGGCGATCGCGTCGTGACCGCCTCCGGCATTCACGGCCTGATCTCGAACGTAAAAGAGCGCACCGTGATCGTGAAAGTGGCCGACAACGTGAAAATCGAGATGGACAAAACCGCCGTCACCAACGTCCTCACCGGCGAGCCCGCCAAGTAGCGCGCCGCTCGTCTCTCCCCCAAATCCGCAATCAGAAATCCGCAATCAGAAATCTAAATGTCTCCTGTCATCACCTTCCTCATCGGCCTGCTCCTGCTCGTTCTCTTCGGCTGGTATTTTGCGACCGATTATGGAAAGCGGAAACGCCTTCTCGCCACCACCCTGATGGTGCTGCTGGTCGCCTTTAGCCTCTCCACCATCTATCCGCCGCAGAAGCGGATCGCGCTCGGTCTCGATATCAAAGGCGGCACCTCCTTCCTCATCCGCCTCGTCACCGAAGACAAGGAAGTCGACTCCGTCATGCTGGAGCAGGCGGTCGAAGTCATCCGGAAGCGGGTCGATTACTTCGGTGGCGGCGAACCGATCATCAGCCCGGTGGGCAGCGACCGGATCATGGTCCAGATGCCCGGTCTGACCACCGAAAAAATCGAAGAAGCGCGCACCCAGCTTTCCAAAGTGGCGAAGCTCGAATTCCGTCTCGTCTATCCCGATAATGGCCAAAAACTTCAAGCCATCGACGCCGGCACCGACGTCATTCCGCCCGAGTATAAAGTCGAAACCTACAAGCTCCACGCCGAGGCCGGAGAGAAGGCGCAGGAAGAACGCCTCCTGGTCAAAAAGCGCGCCGATCTCGGCGGCGAACGGGTCAAGAGTGCCCACGCCTACTTCGGTAACGAAGGCTGGGCGGTGAACATGGATTTCGATAGCGATGGCGCGAAAGCCTTCGGCGACATCACCGAGAAATTCAAAGGCTTCCGCTTCGCCATCGTGCTCGATAATGCGATCCAGTCCGCGCCCGTCATTAAAGACGCCATCTACGGCGGCTCCGCCATCATCAGCGGCCGCTTTTCCGAAAAAGAAGCGCGCCAGTTGTCCAGCGTGCTCGAGAATCCCCTCCAGACCCCCGTCCGGATCGAAGAACAACGCAGCGTCTCGCCCACGCTCGGGGCGGACTCCATCCGCACCAGCGTCATCGCCGGTCTCCTCGGCCTCGCCCTCACTCTGGCCTTCATGATGATCTACTACCGGCTGGCCGGTTTCATCGCCAACCTTGCTCTCCTCGTCAATGTCATCCTCCTGCTCGGGGCGCTGACGATGTTTAACTTCGTCCTTACGCTCCCGGGCATCGCGGGCATCATCCTCACCGTCGGTATCGCCATCGATGCCAACGTCCTCATCTACGAACGCCTGCGCGAAGAGCTCGCCCTCGGCAAATCGCTCAAGGTCGCCATCGCCGCCGCCTACGAAAAAGCGTTCAGCTCCATCTTCGACGCCAACGTCACCACCCTCATCACCGCCATTATCCTCTTCTGGAAAGCTACTGGACCGGTCAAGGGCTTCGCGATTTCCCTCTCCCTTGGCATCCTCGCCTCCATGTTCACCGCCCTGATCGTGAGCCGGAACGGCTTCAGTTACCTGGTCGATAACGACAAGGTGAAAAAGCTCACGATGATGAACGCGATCTCCTCGCAGCACTTTAATTTCCTTAGCAAAGGTCTGGTCGCCGTCCTCTGCTCCGCCGTCCTGCTCACCGCCGGCATGGTGGCCTTCGGCATCCGCGGCGAGAAAAACTTCGGCGTCGACTTCCGCGGCGGCGATCTCCTCACTCTCAGCACCGCGCAGCCTGTGCAGGTCGAAAAGGTCCGCGCCGCTCTCAAGCCGTTGCCTATCGAAACAGCCATCCAGCAATCGCGCCAGAGCAACCTGAACTTCGTCTCCGTGCGCGGGCCGTTTAACACCAGCGAACAAATTCAGCAGCGGATCACGGAGGCCATGCCCGAGGCCGGCTTTAAGGTCGAACAATCCGAACGCGTCGGCGCTCTCGTCGGCGGCGAACTGGCCCGGAACGCCCTCATCGCGCTGGGCCTCGGCGTGCTCGGCATCCTCATCTACGTGGCCTTCCGCTTCGAGTTTTCCTTTGCCGTCGGCGCCGTCGTCGCCCTCCTCCACGATGGGCTGATGACCATCGGCATCTTCGCGCTCATGGGGAAAGAGCTTTCCCTCACCATGGTGGCCGCCATCCTGACCATCCTCGGTTATTCGATTAACGATACCATCGTCGTCTTCGATCGCGTCCGCGAAGGTCTGGCCAGCGGACGGCGCGGCAGTATTCAGGAGATTATGAACGAGAGCCTGAACCAGACCCTCAGCCGCACCATTTTGACCAGCGGCATCACCTTGATCCCGCTCCTCTGCCTCTACTTCCTCGGCGGCTCCGTCCTGCACGATTTCTCACTCGCCATCATCATCGGGATCGTATTCGGCACCTATTCCTCCATCTTCATCGCCTCGCCCATCGTGCTTTGGTGGCTCCGTGCCCGGGGCGGCAGCACCCACTCGCTCCGTCAGGAAGTGCGGCAAAAAACCAGCCCCGTCCCGCCCACCGCGGTCCGCTAAAGGAAAGTTATTCACAATAGTTGACGCCCCACTGGCCGCCGCTTAAGGTCGATTCGCCCACGGAGGCGCCCCCAGTTTTTAATCTAGGAGACCTAAAAAATGCCTGAAGTCATCGTTCGCAAAGGAGAGCCCGTGGACCGCGCTCTTAAACGCCTCAAAAACAAGCTCGACGCCGAGGGCATCCTCGAGGAAGTGCGCCGCCTGCGTGCTTTTGAGACGCCGACCCAGAAGACGCGTCGGAAGGCGAAAGCGAACGCCAAACGTGGCCGGACGAAGTTTCGCTTTAATCCTTCGTAGGTCGAGAAATCTCACAAGCTCGGCGACTTACGCCGAAGACAGCGCCCCGCCTGGTCGGGGCGTTTTGCTTTCTGGGATGGCGCGCCCCTCTCTGATGCGAGCGCTCTTCTCCTCTTTCTCGCCGGTGAAAAGCGGCGCGGGGACGCGCACGCACTCCTAAAGCAGGCTACGCCTGCGAAATGTGTAGTGGCGCGAGCTGGCTCCACGGCCCGACGTCGAACTTTTTCGCGCGCAGCGCTTTGGAGTGCGTGCGCGTCCCCGCGCCGCTTTCCTGCCGCGAGGCCACGCCAGCAGCCGCCCGGACCTTCCCTTCGCACCAGAGCCCTATTCGCAGTCGCACACCACCCGAAACCCCAAATCGTTACACGAATACCCCGGCGCGTTCGACCCCCGCGTCGTCGCCCGCAGACTGTGAAAACGCGATTTCCAGCTCCCGCCGCGGTAAACCCGCTTCGCGCCCGCCGTTGGCCCTCGCGGATTCGTCTTCGCCACTCCCCGATAACCCTCGAAAAAATCGTGGCACCATTCCCAAACATTCCCCGCCATCTCTTCGATCCCGAACGGACTCGCTCCCGCCCGGTAGGAACCCACCGGCGAACTCTCCGGGTAGCCGTCATCGATCCCGCGATCGCTCCAGGCAAAGACCGTGTTCCGGTCGGCGAAATTCGCCAAATCGCCGCGTCCATCTTGATTCCCCCACGGGTAGCTGCGCCCGTCGGTTCCGCGGGCCGCATACTCCCACTCTGCCTCCGTCGGTAACCGATACTTCTTCCGCTCCCGCGCACTCAACCAGGCGCAGAATTTGATCGCCTCCAGGCTGCTCACATACACCACCGGATGCTGGTCCCCCGCTCCGGGCGCCCGCTTCTGCGCGTGGCTCCGGTCAAATTGCTCATACTCCGCATTCGTGATCGGAAAGCGGGACATGAAAAATCGGCTCAGCGCCACGCGCGTCAGCGGTCGCTCGTTCGGCGGCGCATCCGGAGTCTCGCTTCCCATCACCAAGCCCCCTGAAGGGACGAAAATCATCGGTCCACCGAGCGAGTTGGAGAAGTTCGGCATAGCGCCCTGTTCCAGCGCCGGCTCCACGGTTTCCGGGGTGTGCGCCGGCGCGGCCGCCATTTCCGGCGCCGGTCGGTTCGCAGCCGAAGCCTTCGGCGCCTCTACTCGAAGGGGGGCCGACGACGGCGCGGCCGCCGTCATCGGGATTTGATCGGCTTCATCCAAGTATTGATCCACCATGTCCTCAGCATCGCCGGGATCGAGCCCCAGATTCTCGGCCATGGTGATGAAGGCATCCCGGGTGTCGTCGCTCATGCCATCGCTGTCGAGCTTACTCAGACGCAGCATCCGCATGAACTCCTCCGTCGGATCTGCGTTGCCTCCTCGACGCACGCGCGGCGCGCGCGCCGGTGCGGGTGCAGGTGCGGGATTGGCCGGCGCGGCTTCCGCCACTAGGACCACCCGCTTCGCCCCGCGCGCCGCCAGTTCCTGGTCGATGGCAGCCGACATCTGCTCTTCCGTCAGGTTCTGCTCCCGGCCGAACCGTAATAGATTTTTTTCTTCGTCGCTCGTAAGAACCGCGTCAGAAAGCGCAAACGAAAGGTATTTATGAAATTCCAAGATCGCTCGTTCCTGCGCCGCCACCGCCAAAGCGTCATCCACTTTTTGCCGCCGGTTCGGATCGAGCAAACCCATCCGCGCCTCCGTCAGATATCGCGATGACTCATCCAGCCCAGGCCGCAAAAGCTGCGCGATCGGGTTGCTAGGCTGATTCTTCAGCGGCAGCTTTTTTTGCCACCACCGCAGCAGTTCCCGGCAATGCTCCTCGATCGCTTCATCCGTCGGGCCGGCCGTCGGGTCGAGGCACAGCCGTTCATAGAAATTGGGCGAGTTGTATTGTTTCCAGCCCTCCCACTTCTTCGGATCGTCCGGAAGCGGGAGCGAAAAATCCATCTTCATCTGGACCATGATCAGACCACCGTGAGTGCGGCCAGACGCGCGGTCGCATCGGCCACTTCATCCGGCGCCAGGCCGGTATTTCGTTCGATCGACATCTTGGTTTCGTTCCCGGCTGCGTGCACTGCCACTTCCAGAACCTGATTCGCGTTATACTCGTAGACTAATTCCACCGGCGAGCCCTTCGGCAGGAAAGGTGGCAACTCCACATCGCACGTGCCCAGCGGCGTGCATTCCATCGGCAGCGTGCTCTCGCCTTCCACGATTCGCACTACCGCCTTCGGCATATTCGCGCTCGCGGTGCCAAAGAAATTCTTCGAAGTCGCCGGGATCGCACTCATCTTGCCGATCATCGGGAACACGTACTCTTCATGGTGCGCCTCGTCCCACAGCACGACTCCGAGAGTGTGGGAAGTGATGTTCGTCACCTGAATCAGCGCCCCTTCCCGGGAGGAAAATTGCGCCCGCGTGTCTTCGGGGAGCGACCTTTCTCCGGTCGCCTCTTCCTCATCCAGCATCACCAGGATGGCCTGTACGGCCGCCCCGATCGCGACCGCTTCGTCCGGATTCACCGCATCATCCAACGGCGCGGGCGAGAGCTGCGCGATCATCTCGCGCACCATCGGCATCCGCGTCATCCCGCCCACCATCAGCACCTTGTCGATCCCGGACCACTCCAGCTTTGCTTCCTGCATCACGATCTCGCAGATAGTCTTGCACTTCTCCACCAGGTGACGCGTTTTCTCCTCAAATTCCTCCCGGCTCAATTCGACCTTCAAGCTCTGCCCGCCAAAATTGTGCACGATCGTGGTCTTCGGCCGGCTGGAGAGCTGGAGCTTCGCGGCCAGGGCGCGGCTTTGCAGGTCCTGATAACTCTGCAGGTCCAGAAGCGGGTTTTCGCCATGCTCACGGTCGAATTCTTCCGCCACAAAATTCACCAGCACATCGTCCCAATCTTTGCCTCCGAGCCGATGGTCGCCATTCGTGGCCAGCATCGTAATGTGGTGATCCTCGATCCGCATGATCGTGACGTCGAACGTGCCGCCGCCCAGATCGAAGACGAAAACCGTCTGGTTCTCGCCCAGTTTGTCCAAGCCATATGCCACCGCAGCCGCCGTCGGTTCATTGATAATCTGGAGCACGTTCAGTCCCGCCAATTGTCCGGCCGTGATCGTCGCCGTCCGCTCCGCATCGCTGAAATATGCCGGCACCGTGATCACTGCATCCGTCACCGGCTCCTTCAAATACTTCTCCGCGTCTTTCTTCAGCTTGGCCAAAATGAGCGCGGAAAGTTCCTCCGCGGCGTAGCTTTTCCCATCAAACTCGCGGCTGAACTGCGCCTTCGATTTGCCCATCTCCCGCTTCACAAAATCCACGATCTTCTCCGGCTCCGCGACCGAGTTATTCTTCGCCATCGTCCCGACGACCGCGTTGCTCCCATCGAACAGGATGACGGAGGGCGTGATCCGCTCGGTCTCCGCGTTCGGGATGATCTGCGGCTTTCCGTAGGAATCGATATGAGCAATGGCCGAGAAAGTCGTCCCGAGATCAATGCCGATGGCTTTGCGTGTAGTCATGAATAAAGGTGCGTGGCTCCGAAGAAGCTTCTTTCCATTGCAGCTTCCGTGCCCCGCACCAGACGGAATTCAGTTCCGTCTCCGCGCCCGCCGAAACCTTTACTCGAAGCGCAAAGCGACCACCTCTTCCGGCCGCAGAGTCTGATCGTGCCACGCAAAGCCACGCTTCAGCCGGCGCACAATCCGGCCGTCGTCTTCCGCTCGCTCGGTCGCTTCGTAAGCCACCACCTTGTGGAACGCCCTCTCCACCGTCTCCTTCACCGGGATCTCGTTCACCTCCAGCCGGTGCAGGATTTCCACCACGGAGTGAATCGAGTTCTCGAGATTGGCGGACCACTGCGTCGCCTCGCCCACTTCTTCCTGCGCCACCGTCTTCATCTGTTCCGCCAGACGGCTCAGATCATCAAAAAGCAGAATCAAATCGCGAATTGCCGGCTTCTGCATCGAATCGCGCAAGAGGTTATCCCGATAACCCTTCAATTCTTCGTGGAGCGAATTAAAAAGCCGCTGATTGACACTCTCCGTATTGCGCAGCGCACGCAGATTTTCGTCAATTCGCTCCATCTGCCAGGCGGGTGCGCCCCCTTCCTTCGGCATCGCCGCCATCAGCTTGGCGAACCCTTCCGCCATCGCCTTCTCCAGCTTATCGAGACGTCGATGCGTCGCCGCCACCTCATCCCTCAGCTCCTCCGCGTCCCC
>JBBSLZ010000160.1:0-7546 GCA_038233435.1 Chthoniobacterales bacterium | reverse complement strand
TGGCGGGAGGCAGTGAGGGAGTAGGAGTAGGAGTAGGAGTAGGAGTAGGAGTAGGAGTAGGAGTAGGAGTAGGAGTAGGAGTAGGAGTAGGAGTAGGAGTAGGAGTAGGAGTAGGAGTAGGAGTAGGAGTAGGAGTAGGAGGGGAGGTCTAAGCGCGGGTTGGGCTAATTCCCCGGACGGCGGGGGGCTTGGGGATTCGTAGCTGCTTTATTTGCGGTGAACCCGCTCTTTCTGTTCCCGGGAGCTTAAGCGTTGCGGCCTTGGTTTGCCGTGGGTGGTTGAAGGTGCCAGGAGCTTAAGATGAGGCGGGTCGCGCGAAAGTTTAGAACGCTTCCGATTTCTGATCGCGACCTAACAACTCCTGCAAGCCTTGGAGCGGATTTTTTCCTTCGTATAGGAGCGCGTAGGTCTGATCAATAATGGGCGTCTCGACCCCGAGACGGCGGGCGCATTCATAAGCGCTTTTGGTCGTCGGGATGCCTTCCGCCACCATTTGCATCGCGGCGGTGACCTGGTCGAGCGTTTGGCCGCGGCCGATCTGCTCGCCGACGCGGCGATTCCGGCTGTGTTTGCTAAAGCAGGTGGCGATCAGATCCCCGGCTCCACTTAAACCATAAAAGGTCCGCGCATTTCCGCCCATCGCCGTGCCGAGGCGGACCAATTCGGCCAGCGCCCGGGTGACCAGGGCGGACTTCGAGTTGTCCCCAAAGCCGAGGCCATCGCTCACGCCGGCTGCGATCGCGAAGACGTTCTTGAGCGCGCCGCCGAGTTCGACGCCGGCGGTTTCGTTCGTCGAGTAAATGCGGAAGCGCGCGCTGCCGAGGTATTGCTGGAGCGCTTCGGCGCAGTCGAGTTGATCGCAGCCGAGCACGGTGGCGGAGGGAAGTTCCCGGGAAATTTCGACGGCCAAATTGGGACCGGAGAGCACGGCGACGGTGTGAGCGGGCAGGCTTTCCCGCAGGATCTCGGTGATGCGCAGACCGGTGCCGTGTTCGATTCCCTTGGTGCAACTGAGAAGCACCGCGTCTTTCCTGAGCATCGGCTGCAGCTGCGCCGCGATCGCGCGGACGGAGGTGGAAGGTGTCACTACGACCACCAGGTCGGCGTCGCCGCAATCTTCCAGGCGACTGGTGACGTGCACGGAAGCGGGCAGCGCGATTCCCGGCAGGTAGGCGGCGTTCTCCCGAGTGCGCTGGAGCAAAGCGGCGCGTTCTGGGTTGTGACCCCAAAGCGAGACGTCGTTTCCGTTGCGCGCCCAAAGATTCGCCAGGGCGGTGCCCCAACTGCCAGCGCCCAGGATGGCGGTGCGTGTAAAAGTCATAACCGTTTGAAGCGTGGCTCGGTGCGGTTGAGGAGGCGGGAGATATTCGAGCGATGTCGCCAGACCACGAGCGTGGTCATGGCAATCGAAAAGTAAAGGACCACGCTGCCGTGCGCTCCGCGCAACGCGACCACCACCAAGGGCAGAGCAAGTGCGGCCAGGATCGAGGCCAACGAGACATAGCGCGTGACCAGGAAGACAATCAGCCAGACGACGAAGATGGAAATGGAGGCGTAGGGAATGACGCCGAAAAGCGCGCCGGCGGAGGTGGCGACTCCTTTGCCGCCCTTAAACCGCAGCCAAACGGGGAAAGAATGGCCTGTGACGCAGGCGGCGGCCGCAACGATGGCGTAAATATCCACGGTGGCGTGTAGATCGGGCCGCGTCAGGACCAGAAGAATCGCCAGGCGGACCGCCACGAAGCCTTTACACGCGTCCGCGAGGAAGACGGCAAAGCCCCATGGTTTTCCCATGACGCGAAGGACGTTGGTGGCGCCGATATTTCCACTTCCGTGTTCGCGCACATCTATTCCGCGCAGCTTCCCGGCAAGGTAACCGAAAGGGATTGAGCCTAGGAAATACGCGAGCGAAACGACTGTCACAAGAAGGAAGAGCGACATCAATGAAGAAGTGGAAGTGGCTACGGAGTAGCAGTTGCCAAGGAATAAAGAAGATCCTTCTTGCGCAGATAGATGGACAGAATCGCGACATCGGCCGGAGTAACTCCGCTGACACGTTGCGCGTCCCCGAGGGTAGCTGGCCGGGCCCGAGCCAATTTTTGCCGGGTTTCAGGCTTGAGACCCGGAACCGCGGTGAGATCAAGGCCATCCGGTATCGGTTGCAGGCTCCGTCCGGCGATGTTCCGGTTCTGGCTTTCTTGGCGCCGGACATAGCCCGCATACTTAAAATCGGTCTCGATCAGCTCCCAGATGGCGTCGGGCGCTAGGGCCAGGATTTCGCTGGGAATGAACTCGCGATCGAATTCTGGACGTCTCATCAGGTTCGAAAGCGGCTCCCCTGCCACTTGAGTCTTCAACGCGACCGCCCGGACGCGCTCGGTCAACGCGTGTTTCTCCTCAAAAATGGACCAGCGCCGGTTCCCTACCAAGCCGGCTTCTCGGCCCACAGGGGTTAATCTCCGGTCTGCGGTGTCTTGGCGTAACGAAAGCCGGTCCTCGGACCGGCTGGTGAACATTCGGTAAGGTTCATCCGTCCCCTTCGTCACCAGATCATCGATCAGAACGCCGATGTACGATTTGTCGCGCGTCAAAGCGAGCGGATCATGCGCGCGCGTTTGGAGCGCCGCATTTGCCCCTGCGACCAGTCCTTGGGCGGCCGCCTCTTCGTAGCCAGAGGTGCCGTTGACCTGCCCGGCGAAAAATAGTCCGCCGACCCGCTTCGTTTCGAGAGTGCGCTGGAGCTGCGTGGGCGGGAAGAAATCGTATTCGACCGCGTATCCCGGCCGCATGATCTCGGCTTTCTCCAATCCAGGGATGGTGCGCAGAAATTCGAGTTGGACTGCATAGGGAAGACTGGTGGAGATGCCGTTGACATAAAATTCATCGGTATGAAGCCCCTCGGGTTCGAGGAAGAGTTGGTGAGACGGCTTGGTACCGAACTTGACCACCTTATCTTCAATGGAAGGACAATAGCGGGGACCGGTTCCCTTGATCTGACCCGCATAGAGAGCCGATCGGTGGAGATTATTGCGGATGACCGCGTGGGTGGCTGCGGTCGTGTGAGTGATCCAACAAGGCACTTGTTCCACATGGAACGCGGCGTTGTTCAAGCTGAAAATCTCGTTGGCGTGGGCGGGCTCCAACGGAAGGTAGCTGAAGCGGGGGGCTGGTTCGTCTCCCTCCTGACGTTCACAACGCGTGAAATCGATTGAATGTCGATTAATCCGGCAGGGAGTGCCGGTCTTGAATCGCCCGACTTCGAACCCCAGCTTAGCGAGGCTGCCGCTTAATCCGGATTCCGTGTCGCCCATTCGACCACCCGGTTTGGTGTGCTCGCCCACGTGGAGAAGTCCGCGCAAGAAGGTCCCCGAGGTGATGACCACGGCGTCCGCTGAAAAGTTCATCCCAATATCAGTCTGAATGCCGGTGACGCGGCCGGACTCGGTCAAGATGCTTTTCACGCTGGCCTGCTTCAGATCCAAGTTCAGAACGGACTCCAGATAAGCTTTGGCGCGGAATTGATAAGCCTTTTTGTCGCACTGCGCTCGGGGGGCCCGGACGCTGGCACCTTTGGTCCGGTTTAAGAGGCGAAACTGGATTCCGGTGGCGTCGGTGTTGCGACCCATGAAACCGCCAAGCGCATCGATTTCGCGGACGATATGGCCCTTGGCCAAGCCGCCGATGGCGGGATTGCAGGACATTTGGCCCACGGTGTCCAAATTCTGGGTCAAGAGAAGGGTGGCGCAGCCGAGCCGGGCGGAAGCGAGCGCGGCTTCGATACCCGCATGCCCACTGCCGACGACCACGACTTCGTAATGTTTTCCTTCCATGTTCTACGTGGAACTATCCTAAAATTCCCTGCCGCGGGAGCGGTAACAATTCATCCAGTCGGAACTCAGCCGTCTTGCCACCCAGAGTGGAGCTGGTGATGGACAGGGTCGAGTTAAACTCAGCCAAAACTTGCCGACATGCACCGCATGGCACCACCGGCTGCTGTGAATCTGCCACAATGGCGAGCCTCCTCCAGATCCGTGCCCCTTTGGCTAACGCGGCTCCCACCGCCACCCGCTCAGCGCACATCGTGAGCCCGAAGGAAATATTCTCTACGTTGCATCCCAAAAAGATCTCGCCGTCGTTGGCCTCCAACGCCGCTCCCACGTTAAAATTCGAGTAAGGAGCGTAAGCGAGTGCGTGCACGGACTTTGCAGCATTAACAAGAGATTCGTAGTCAGACATTTACGATCACCTTCTCGCTCCCGGAAATCACGACTGGAGCTTCCGGGGGCGGGTTTTGAATATCCGCCGCCCGCGCTGACTCTTCGGCTTCTTTTAAAAGCCTGAGCGCAATCCGCCCGAGCAAGAGCAAGACGATGACCGAGGTAGCCAATCCTCCGCCCCAAATTAGATACTCTACCCCGCGCGGGTGAGTCTGGCCACGCATCAGCCTTAGCCCGAGCTGGCCCAGAGTCCCCAGATACGCATAAAGAAACAATCCCGGCGCCTGTCCGATCGCCACCCAGAGCATGCACGTCCGGAACCGAATCTGCGTCAGCCCATAGAGGTAATTCAGCAAGCTGGTCGGAAAAAGCGGGTGGAGCTGGCTGAGGAGAATAATCTTCCAGCCCTCCCGTCGCACCGCCGGCTCCAGCGCTTCCAAAGTCGGATTCCGCATCAAGCGCGGCCGCAACCAGCGGTTTCCGATCCATCGGCTGATGAAAAATGAAATCGCCGCGCCCCCCACATTCCCCGCCAGCGCGATTAGAAACCCCCACCAGAGTCCGAAGAAAAACCCGCTTCCCAGACTCAGAAAACCGCCCGGCAGCAAAAGCACATTGCAGCCGGCATAAAGAAGCGGGTAACAAATCGCGCTCCACGCCCCCCAGCGCATCACCCGTTCCTGCACCGCGGCCAGGATATCGGCCAAAGGCAGAAAACGAGAGAGCACAAAAAAGAGAATCCCGACCAGGACCAAGCCTGTGATCTGGACCGCGAGCGCGCGACGGACGGCTACCATCGCGGAACCTTCGTCACTTCACCGCCCGCGCGCAAATGCCGCCAGCTCGACCGTCGTCTCGTAAGTCAGGAACGGCGTGATCAAATAAAGCCCTGCATAGTGGTCCAGCGCCGCGCCCGCCATCTCCTTCGCCAACTGCACACCGCGCGCCCGGCCCTCGGCGCCTTCCTTCCCCGCCATCGCCGCGCGCACCGGATCCGGCACCACGATGCCCGGCACTTCGTTGTGCAGGAATTCCGCCTGCCGTCCGCTCAAGAGCGGCCAGACGCCCATAAACATCGGGATATTCAAGTGCTCCGTCCGGCGTTTCGTCTCCTCGATCAAACGGACATCGAAGACCGGTTGCGTCATCGCGTATTGCGCGCCCGCCGCCACCTTCCGCTCCAGCCGTTGCACCTGTGCCTCCATGTTCCGCGCGTTCGGATTGAAGGTACACCCGATCACGAAATCCGTCGCCGTCTTGATCGATTTTCCTGCCTGGCTAAAGCCCTCGTTCAAGCGCTTGATAATCCCGATCAACTCCACCGAATTCACATCGTAAACCGAGGCCGCCCCCGGATGATCGCCCACCCGCGCCGGATCGCCGGTTAAAGGCAACACATGCCGCATCCCCAGCGCGGCCATCCCCAGCAGCTCACTTTGCAAACCCAACACATTCCGATCCCGGCAGCTCAAATGAAGCAACGGCGTAATCCCGAACCGCTCCTTCAGCATCGCGCCCATCGCCAGGTTGCTCACCCGCAGGATGGCCAGCGAATTATCCGCCAGCGTGATCGCGTCCACCCCCGCTTTCACCAAAGCCTGCGCGCCCGTAAAAAATTTCTCCAAAGCCAGCGTCTTCGGCGGATCCAACTCGCAAATGATTACCCGCTCGCCGCGCGTCACCCGCTCCACCAGGCTCGCTTCCGCGGCCGATTCGTGACTGCGATTGCGCGAAGGCAAAGGCTCCGTCATCACGCGCACCACCTTGCTCTTCACCGGCTGCAAATCCGCGATCGCCTCCGCGATCGCGCGCACATGAGTAGGATTCGTTCCACAACATCCCCCGATCAACCGCGCCCCCTGCGCCACCATCTCTCGCGCCGATTGCGCGAAGTAATCCGGCGCGGTGTGATAAAGAAAACGCCCTTCGTGATACTTCGGGTAACCCGCGTTCGCGTAGGCCGCGAGCGGGTAATCCGCCGGTACTCGTTCGAGGAGCTGGACCATGCCGTGCGGACCGTTCATGCAGTTCACGCCCATGATTTTGGCTCCCGCCCCGCGCAGCTTTTCAAACGCCTCCACCAGCGGCACCCCCGTCGAAAGCCGGCCCTCCGCCGCGCAGGCAAAAGAACAAATCGCCAGCGCCTCGCCCACTCCCTGCTTCGCCTCGAAAGCCAGCGCCAGCTCTTCGTAATCCATGAACGTCTCGAAAAAGATCAGCTCCGCCCCGCCGTCCAGCAGCCCCACGATCTGCTCGCGGAAACACTGCGCGCGATCGATCCCGCGCGCCGCCGCCTCTTCCCCGCTGATCCCGAGCGGCCCGATGCTGCCCGCCACCACCACGTCCTTGCCCGCCGCCGCCTTCCGCGCCACCTGCGCAGCCGCCTGGTTGATCTCCAGCACCCGTCCTTCAAAACCGAAACGCTCCAGCCGCACCGCGTTCGCCCCGAAAGTATTCGTCTCGATCACCCGCGCGCCCGCCGCGATATAATCGCCGTGGATCGTCTCCAGAAGTTCCGGCTCCGTCACCGCCAGCTCTTCAAAGCATTGCTCCAGCGGCACACCCCGCTCCAGCAGCACCGTCCCGAGCGCGCCATCGCCGCAGACCAGCCGCGTCTGAAGTTCATCCAGTAAATCCACCGAGGTTGGGATTAACGTCAGGCCGCCCTCAGGTCAACGGCGATGCGGGCTGCCCACCAACCGGCCGCCCGCGGTCGTTCACTCTTAGTCAGCGTCGGCTGCCTCCAAGTTGCGCCAGAAAACTCGTGGTTTTTGTTACGTGTAGCGACGGCGCTCTGTCGCCGTTTGGACGCGTCGATACGGGGCCACGCGTGTCACGCCGACGGAGCGGCGTCGCTACAGGCGCCGCAGGCGCGTCGCGCGTAAACCCGGAAATGAAGACGAAAGAGACTAACAAGTGATTTTTTCGTTCGCTCGGTTTATCCTTCCGCCCGCTTTATGAAGCCATCCTGCCGCGCCGCCCTGCTCCTTCTCTTTCCTCTCCTCAGCTCGATCCTCCCGGCCGCGCCGGCATTTGACCGCGCCCGTCTCCCGGAAGCTCTCCGCGAGGTTCCGCTCGACCATCTCTCCGCCGGCGCGCTCTATCGTCTCGATCGCGGAGGCGACCTGGTCGAATCCGCGGAAGCCTGGAGCGCGCGGACGAAATCGCTCCGGGCCCGCTCGCTCGACGCCGCCGCGCCGCTCATCGCCCTCGATCCCCGCGTCGCGGCCAACATCCGCCTGGGCGACGATCCCGCCATCCTCCCGGCCAATATGCGCGCTCAAGCCGAGCCGCACATCGCCCGCTCCACCACGAATCCCGATGTGCTC
>JBBSLZ010000159.1:0-7564 GCA_038233435.1 Chthoniobacterales bacterium | reverse complement strand
TCCGGTGCGGCGGCACTCCGGATCCGGTGCAAGCGCCGCCCGCCGTCGTGTTGGAAGAAGTCACATAGGGATAAGTGCCGTGATCGATATCCAGGAACGTCCCCTGCGCGCCTTCGAAAAGAATCGCCTTCCCGCGTTGCAACGCCTGGTGCAGCCACACCACCGTGTTCGCCACGAACGGCCGCAGCCGCTCCCCCGCCGCCAGATATTTCTCGTCCACGCTCCGGAAATTCAACGGCTTGGCCCCATAGGTTTCGAGCACCCGGTTATTCTCCCGGATCGTCGCGCGCAGCTTTTCCGAGAACAAAGCCGGCTGCATCAGATCGCTCATCCGCATCCCGGTGCGCGCCGCCTTGTCACCGTAGGCAGGCCCGATCCCGCGCTTCGTCGTCCCGATCTTCGCCCGCCCCTTCCGGATCTCCCGCTGCTCATCCAGCACCCGGTGATACGGGAGAACCAGGTGCGCGCAGTCGCTGATCAACAAATTCTTCCCCACCGCCACACCCATCTCGCGCAGGCCATCGATCTCCGTCACGAGCGCGATCGGATCAATCACCACCCCGTTCCCGATCACACAGGTCTTCCCCCGCCGCAGAATGCCCGACGGGATCAAATGCAGGACATACTTCGTCCCGCGATGGATCACGGTATGGCCGGCATTATTCCCGCCCTGGCTGCGCACCACCACATCCATCCGCGCGGTCAGGAAATCGATAATCTTCCCTTTGCCTTCGTCCCCCCACTGCGCGCCGATCAGAATAGTGTTCGCCATGAAATCAAAAAGTAACCGACAACAAATCGTCCCGACGCATCCGGAGAGGACACATACGGGACTCCGCGGTGACGATAGAAAGGCGCGATTCCGCCGCAAGGCATTTCAGCCGAAGCGCCGATGATGGAGCCAGCCAGCCCCCCGGGCCGAAGGCTGTCCGCCGGGGAATGCGTTGGTCGAAAAAGAGAGATTGTCAGCGCCCGCGCCTCGTTCCTACTCTCCGCCCATGCGCACCATCCTCCTGGTCATCCTCATCCTCCTCCTCCTCGGCGCTCTCCCGCTCTGGCCTTACAGCTCCAGTTGGGGTTACATCCCCGGCGGCGGCCTTGTCCTCCTCATCATCATCGTGTTGCTTCTGGTCAAAGCCTGACAGGGCCTGTCCTCCGGCTTTTTGCTGATCCAGACAAACGGCGCAAATCGCGAACCTCACTCACCGCGGGGGTAGGGTCGCCGCGCTGCGGTGACCAAGACGCGCGGCCCGCAGGCGACACCGTCCGACCAGCCGAGCAGGCCGCCGCGCGCATCTCCTCCGGGGAGCGCACGTCTCCAGGCGTGCTGGTTTCGGCATTCTGCCGAGACAGGCTTTCGTCCCCGTCCAAACACCCCAAAACACCCTCGCTTCCCATTCCTCGCGAAGGGAAAAGTTCGTGGTCGCAGAATGCGACCACCAGCACGCTGCAAGCGTGCGCTCCCCAGATTGAGAATATCGCTGGCCGCGGTGCCGGATGCTTTAGCGCAACTCCTCGCCAAGCGCTCGAAGGGCGCGACGGAATAAAGCCCGCACAACTCCCAAACCCGCGGAGCGGGTGACGGAGCCGCGCACTAACGCCCACGCCTACCCCAACCCGCGCGCGATCAAAAACAGCACCACGATTCCCGCCACGATCCGATAAACCGCGAACGGCACAAAACCACGCGCCCGCACCCAGCGCATGAACCACGCCACCACCGCCAGCGCCACGATGAACGACACCACAAACCCGATCGCCAGCACGATCCAATGGTGCCCCGTCATCACCAACGGCGTCAGCTCAGCCTCCGCCGCCCCGCGCCGATGCGGCAACACCGTCTTGAGCAGATCATAACCCGTCGCCACCACCATCGTTGGCATCGAAAGGAAAAAGGAAAACTCCAGCGCCGCCGCACGCGACAGTCCGGCTACCTGACCAGCCGCGATCGTCGACATCGAACGCGAGGTCCCCGGGAACACCGCCGAGAGGATCTGCACCGCCCCGATCCAGACCGCGCGCGGCAGATTCATTTCCTCCAGCCGCTCGATCGTCGGTCGCCGGCACATCGCATCCACCACCCACATCACAATGCCGCCAATGATCAGCGCCCACGCCATCACCCGCAGATTCTCCAGGTTCTGCCCGATCTGCTTCTTCAAGAGATAAGCCGGGATCGCCGTCACCACGAAAGCGATCATGGTCAGGCTGAGCGGATGGGTGAAAATGGTGCGATCGCCCCGCTCCCCGCGCGGAAAAGTGCTGATAAACTGCGCGATGCGCTCCCGGAAATAGACCGGCAAAGCCAGCACCGCCCCGAGCTGAATCACCACGCTGTACATCTTCCAGAAATTATCCTGCAAATTAACCTGGAGCAGCGCCTCCGCGATCCGGAGATGCGCCGTCGAACTCACCGGCAAAAACTCCGTCACGCCTTCGATCACACCGAGCAAAATAGAGAGAAGAAAATCGTTCATAACGGTAAGGCCGCGGCATAGTAGAAGGCAGGATTAAAATCGCAACCCATCGGAGCGGCCTCACCCTATGGATGACTTTTTGATCGTGGACGCCGGCTACGCCGGCATGTCCTCGCCGGCGCCGCCGGCAAAAAAGTTCTCCTTTGCGATGTCCGCCCGCACGTCGCTGGCAATGCCTACGATCACCTCGATGCCGCCGGCGTCCTCATCCACAAATACAGCCCCCACATCCCACACGAACTCCCGCGAGATCTTCCAGTACCTCTCCCAGTTCACGCCGTGGCGCCCCTCCTACCCCATTCCCCGCCCGCAAAACGCCGCGATTAACTCCCAATACCAGGCCCTCGTGCACGACACCCCCGGCCGCCACTTCGTCGGCCGCCTCGCCTCCTACAAATACTAGTCGGCGCCGCCCTCTCCCTTTACGCGAAGATCAGCCAGCAACCCAGCGGCCTCCAGCGCACCCCTCGTTAGGCCGCGGCGTCGATCGCCGCCAGCTCCGCCTCCACCATCTCACGCACCAGATCCGCAAACGAAGTCTCCGCCCGCCAGCCCAGCGCCCGCGCGATCTTCTCCGGCGAGCCCACCAGATGCACCGGCTCCGCCGGCCGATCGAAAGCCGGGTCATGCTTCACATACTGCCCCGGTTCCAACTCCACGGTCGCAAAGGCCGCCTCCACGAAATCCCGCACCGAGTGCGTCTTCCCCGTCGCCACGATGTAATCGTCCGGCGTCTCGTGCTGCATCATCGCCCACATCGCTGCCACGTACTCCCGCGCATGTCCCCAATCCCGCCGGCTCTCCAGACTCCCGAGCGTCAAATCACGATCCAGCCCACGCGCGATCCGCGCCACCGCGCGCGTAATCTTCCGAGTCACAAAATTTTCCCCCCGCCTCGGCGACTCATGATTATAGAGAATCCCATTGCAAACAAAGAGCCCGTACGAGTCCCGATAGACGCGCGCCAACTGGGTCGCGAACGCCTTCGCGCAGCCATACGGATTCGCCGGCCGGAAAGGCGTCTCCTCCGTCTGCGGACCCTCCGTCGCCTTCCCGAAAATTTCCGAGCTGGACGCGTGATAAAACCGCACCGGCTGCTCCTGGTCCCGGCAGATCTCCAGCAGCCGCAGCGTCGCCATCCCCACCTCCTCGCAGGTCGACTCTGGAATCTCAAAGCTCAAACCCACATGGCTCTGCCCCGCCAGATGATAGACCTCCGCCGGTTTCACCTCCGCAAAAATCCGGCGCAGCGTCGTCCCATCGCTCAGGTCGCCATAGTGCAAAAAGAGCGACAGATCCGCGATCTCCGGATCCGAGCGCAGATGCTCGATCCGCGAGCGGCGCAGATTACTCGTCCGCCGCACCACCCCATGGACCGCATACCCTTTATCCAGTAACAGCTCGGCCAAGTAAGAGCCATCCTGGCCGGTGATGCCCGTGATCAAGGCGACGCGTTGACGATCCATTCGAGACGCTACTCTTCCGCCCCGCCCCGCATCCGCAAGCCCCAATCACGCGCGCTCCACAACCGAGCCAAAAGCCGTTGGAGCCGGCCCGCCTCCCGGCCGAACCCTCTCGCCAGCCTCTGCGGAAGCTGCTACGCTCCGCCCGTGAAGCTCGACGACGTCCGCGCCATTCTCCAGGCGCTGAACGACGCCGAGGCGCGCTACCTGATCGTCGGCGGAATCGCGGTCGTCGCCCACGGCTACGTCCGCTACACCGCCGATCTCGACATCGTCCTCAATCTTGAACGCGAGAACGTGCTCCGTGCGATGAACGCACTGGAGGCGATCGGTTACCGTCCTCTCGTCCCAGTGAAGGGCGCCGACTTTGCCGACCCCGCGCTCCGCGAAAGCTGGATCCAGGAGAAACACATGATCGTGTTCCAAATGTTGGATCCGAACCGACCCAGCACGCGGCTCGATGTCTTCGTGGAAGAACCCTTCCCCTTCGAAGAGGAATACGCCGCCGCCAGGTGGGAGAACGTCGAGGGCATTCGCAGTCCCGTGGTTCAGTTCGCCGAGCTCATCCGCTTGAAACGCACTTCGGGGCGACCTCAAGACTTGACCGACATCGAACAACTAGAGTCCATTGCCAGGGGAAAGCGACCATGAGCAACCTGCTGGCCAAGTATGGAATCTCTGCCGCGCAGGAAAAAGAGATGTGGGAGCGCCAAAATCTAGCCGACCTGCTCTATCACGCCGATCTTCCGTTGACCAAAAAGATCCAAATGCTCGAAGACATGGAAGAAGTCGCCAAGTCCATGCACCATGGCAGACTTCCTAAAAGCCCCGAGCAAATCGAGGCCGAGAAAGTTCTGGCCAGATTCACGGCCGCCGACGCCTAAACCAGCGCACGCCCACGTCATGCCCATCCGCATCCTCGTCACCGGCGGCACCTTCGATAAGGATTACAACGAGCGCACCGGGCAGCTCTTTTTCAAAGACACCCACCTCGCCGAAATGCTGCGCCTCGGACGCTCGCGCGTCGAGGTCAGCATTCGCACCCTCATGATGGTGGACTCACTGGAAATGACCGATGCCGACCGCGCCGTCATCGTGCAAAACTGCGCGCAGTGCGAGGAAGACCGCATCATCATCACGCACGGCACCGATACGATGACCGAGACCGCGGCCGCGATCGCGCATGAGATCACGAACAAAACCATCGTCATCACAGGAGCGATGATCCCTTACGCTTTCGGCAGCTCCGATGGCCTCTTCAATCTCGGCAGCGCCTTGTCCTTCGTGCAGACATTGCCGGCCGGCGTTTACGTCGCGATGAACGGCAAATGCTTCCCCTGGGATCGCGTCCGAAAAAATCGGGAGCGCGGGGAATTTGAGGAAGTCGGTTAGCCTGCTAGTCCCCGCATCGATCCGCCCAACCCTATGGAGCTGCGCAGTGTAGAAGCCGTTATCTCCGCGTTGACCGTTGCGGAAGTCCATTTCCTCGTGGTTGGCGGCGTGGCCGTTAACGCGCATGGCTACGAACGCCTGACCGTCGATCTCGATCTGGTCGTCGGACTCCAGCCGGAGAATATCACCCGCGCGCTCCACACTCTTCAATCCATCGGCTATCATCCCGCCATTCCGGTCACTCCCGAGCAGTTCGCGGACGCTCCCCTGCGCGAGGTGTGGCGAAAAGAAAAACAAATGCTGGTGCTGAAACTCTGGAGTGATCTGCATCGCCGGACGCCCTTGGATATTTTTGTTTACGAGCCCTTCGACTTCGAACCTGAGTACGCTCGGGCAAGGTGGGAAAATATTTCTGCCACCGTCAAGGCACCGATTGTTTCCTACGAGACGCTCTTGGCGATGAAGAAAGAAGCGGCGCGGGAAAAGGATTTGCTCGATATTGCCGCCCTGCAAAAGCTCGATCCGTATCGATGACAAAGACCGAACTCTACGCTCATCCCGGTTGGCAATGGTGCACCTCCGAAGGCGCGGAGTTGCATACGCTCCTGCTCGGGTTGCAGAGCACTTTTCGGCAGAAGATCGAGTGGCTGGAGGAGGCAGAAAGCCTCTCGCTCAAACTGCGGGCGTCTCGGGAGCAAAGACGAGACGCCGTGCTCCTATCGCTCCGAGGTGAAGGGTAGGGTCGCCGCGCTGCGGTGACCAAGCCGCGTGGCCAACATCGAAATCTTCCAAGCCACCCCAAAAAGCCACCGCACCGCTAGGCCGGCGCAACGCGCCAACCCGACTTGTCAGAGTTCAGCCTTCGGCGCGCCGAAGGTTCACCCACAACCCACTCTCTCCCCATCAAAAACTTGATCAGATCAACCCTCTTCCCTCCGTCCCAACCCACCGCCCAGCTCCGACGCCCGCTTGATTCCATTCAGTCTTCGGCGCGAGGGCGCGCCGACTCCACGTCCGCCGCATGGAGCCGGCCCGCCCCCGGGCCGAAGGATTACCGACAACGACCTTCTCCCCTCCACCGCCCACACCTCATCTTTCAGCTCCCCAGTCCCCTAGCCGAACGGCTCGGACGCCGCGTCGACATTGTCCTTCTCCCAGAATGCCGCTTCCGCAGCCGTCTCATCCGGGAAGGAGAACGATGGACGCCGCGGGTCCTGACCATCCTGCTGGAAGAGATGACGTTGGACTGCGCTGTCATCCGCGATGCCGCCGGCAAGACCCGATTCTGAAATTCGTGCTGCGCGATCGGAATCAAGGCGTCCGAGAGGGCGCGGGCCGATCGTTGGGCGCCCATCGACCTCTGCCCGCTAGAGAAAAGCAAAAGACAGGCGCGCCGCTCTCCGTATGGTCTCGCCCGGGTCGGAAACCGGCTCATTTTATAATTTATGTACGATTATCTGATTGTCGGTGCCGGCTACGCGGGAAGCGTTCTGGCGGAACGTCTGGCCCGCGACGCAGGGAAGAAGGTTTTGCTCTGCGATGTCCGACCGCACATCGCTGGAAACGCCTACGACCATTTCGATGCCGCTGGCGTCTTGGTGCACAAGTACGGGCCGCATATTTTCCACACCAACTCGCGCGAGATTTTCGATTATCTCTCGCAGTTCACCGAATGGCGCCCGTACGAACATCGCGTCCGCGCATCAATCGACGGCCGTCTCTTCCCCATCCCGATCAATCTCGACACCATCAATCGGCTCTACGATCTCGATCTCGATTCCGCGGGCCTGGAAAAGTTCTTCGACTCCGTGCGCGAGCACGTGCCTGAGATCCGCACCTCCGAGGATGTCGTCGTCAACACCGTGGGCCGCGAGCTCTACGAAAAATTCTTTCGCGGCTACACCCGGAAGCAGTGGGGCCTCGATCCCTCCGAGCTCAGCTCGCAAGTGACGGCGCGCATCCCCACCCGCACCAATCGCGACGATCGCTATTTCACCGACGCGCATCAGCAGATGCCGCTGCACGGTTTCACCCGCATGTTCGAAAACATGCTCGACCACGAGAACATCACCCTTCAGCTCGGGACCGATTATCGCGCGATCAAAGACACCGTCCCCTACCGCGAGATGATTTACACCGGCCCGATCGACGAGTTCTTCGATTTCCGCTTCGGTCAACTGCCCTACCGCTCCCTCGAATTCCGCCACGAAACGCACAACCGCGAAGTCTTCC
>JBBSLZ010000158.1:0-7580 GCA_038233435.1 Chthoniobacterales bacterium | reverse complement strand
TGCTCGGATCACCGCAGCCGTAGTCGCGCTCGATCACTTCCTGCGGAATGACTTTGAGGTATTCCGGATTGTAATCGACCGGGCAGCAGAGCTTCGCCTCGGCGGCTTTGGCTCCTGCGGCGTAACGTTCCCGGACGGCGGCTTCGGCGTTGATCGTGCTCATGATGATGATGTGGTGTGCTTGGTAATCGGATCGGATGCGTGAGAGGACCTTCCGGGCCGGATAATTCCATCGGCTGGAAAGAAAGGGCTCGCGCGCATTTTGTTACGCCCGGCATACGGGAAAGGATGCCTTGCCGCAAGAATTTAAAGGAACGCGTCAAGCTTTGCGGCCGCAGCATTTTACCGCTGGATGTTCGGGGACGCGAACAAAGTTTGAACAGGCGGGCCTTCTGTGAGACTAAGTATGCCGTGAGATCCCGCCTCGCAGCCCAGCTTGCTCGACTCGTCATCGTCCTTCTGGCCATCGTGGCCTGGCTTGTTGCCTCCGATCATTGCGCGCTGGCCGGCGCGCTGCCCCGGCCCGTCGCCGTGGCGCTGGCTCAGGAATCCTGCCCCGGGCATTCGCAGCCGGAGAAAAAACAGGGCCAAAGCGACTCGCCCTGCTGCAAAACGCTGGTTGCGACGACGGTTCCGGCAAAAATTTCTGCAGGCTACGACGCAAACCAATTTATCCTCCTACTCGATCTCGCATCTGACTTTCAATTGGTCGTCAGGACCTCTGATGCGCCACGGCCCGAACTCGATACCGGGCCGCCAGACTCGCGCACCTTTGCGGAATCTGTTCTACAGCGGAGCCTTCTCGCTCACGCTCCGCCCGTTCTAGCCTGACGAATCGTTTCCGCACGCGCGGAAATCAGGTTCGTTCCCGCTGCGGACGCGACTCCGCGTCGTTTATTCGCAGATCGCCATCCCGGCGATATTTGCGGATCCACCTTCAGAACCAAAAATCACGTCAAAATCCAATCCAAATCGAAAACCAAAATATGAAAAACTTGAAAAATATCCTGCCGCTGATCGCGGCTTTAGCGCTCGTGAATGCGGGCCTCGTCATGGCCCACGATAAGAAAAGCGAGCCTGATCCGATGACGGCCAGCCTTCAAGGGCTCAAAGGTAAAGAGTTCGAATCGAGGTTCCTCAAGGAGATGATTCATCACCACCAATCCGCCGTCGAAATGGCGGAGCTCGCGACCAGCAACACGAAACGCCCCGAGCTGAACAAACTGGGCGAGGAAATCATCACCCGCCAGAAAGAAGAGATTCAGCAGATGACCGACTGGCTGAAAAAGGATGGCGAAAAACCCGGGTCGATGAAGGAAATGCCCGGAATGGACAAGATGATGCAGGAGATGAAGGCCCTGAAGAAGGCGAAGGACGCAGAGTTCGACAAGATGTTCCTCGCCATGATGAGCAAGCATCACGAGGGAGCCGTCGCGATGTCGAAGTTAGTCCCTGACCGCACCGACCGCGCGGACCTCAAGCAACTAGCCAGCCAGATCATCGCTGAGCAAACGAAGGAAATTAAGCAGATGAAGGACTGGGAAAAATCCTGGTTCGGCGCTGCTGCGCACTAACCAGGTCCGCCGCGGAATGCCGCCAGTTGGCGCCTTAACGAAAAGACTTTCAGGCTGCCCGAGAGACCGCCCAATCCAGGAGAAAACTCATGACCGAATTCCAGATGCTGCTGCAACATTTGAAGCAGCCAGAATATCTCCACGTCCTCATCAATCCGCTCCCGGTTTACGCGTCCATCGCGGCGATTACGGCGCTTTTCATTTCGACGTTATGACTGCAAAAGCACGCGCAGTTGGTCTCGCTCATCCTGGTCGTGATCGCCTGCGTTTCCGTTTGGCCGGTGGTTCATTACGGCCAGGCGGCCTATGAGAGCATCTACGCGATGTCGGACCCGGCGGCGCGGCAGTGGCTCGATCTGCACATGCAGCGCGCGGAGCAATTTCAATATCTTTTCTACGCCTCCGCGCTCGTGGCTCTGGCCGGCATCGTCGCGGTCTGGAAATGGCCGCGCGCGCTCAAGCCTCTCTGTTGGACGACGCTGGCGATGACTGTCGCTTCCATCTCCGTCGCCGGCTGGATCAGTCACGCGGGCGGCCAGGATCGTCACCCGGAATTTCGGGAAGGCCCGCCGCCGAATCCGGTGGCGCACGAGGAGGAGCATGATCATGGCAGCGGCGAAAAGGAGCACGGCGTGGAACATGGAAAAGCCGGGGAAGCTCAGGCGATGGATCACGGCGCGATGCCAGGGATGAAAATGGGCGGTGAAGAGGGGAAGGCTCAGTCCATGCAGCATGATGCGACCGGGCAGGCCGCGGCACCGGATACGGAGCAAATCGAGGCCAGCCGTCTGCAATTGGAAGCGAGCCGGTTGCAGCTCGAAGCCAGCCGCAAACAATTGGAAGCCGAGGACGCGGCCAAGGAAAAAATGGCCTCGCCTGCTCCCGCACAGACTCAGCCCAGCCCCGCGGCGGACGGCCACGGCCATGACCATAAACCCAAACCTTAAGCGGAGAATTTAATGCGCCAGTCCATAGCCTCACTCATGCTCCTGGCGGCGCTCCTCGGCGGTTGTATGAGCGTGCCGCCTTCGGCAAATCGCTTCGGGCCTGACCCGAGCAATCCGTCCGCTCCGGAAGCGTCGGCCCAGCGTTTTCGTCCGAGACTGGTCGCGACGACCAAAACCTATCTGGACCCGGCTCTCGGTCAGGGAGCGGGCAAAATGGATATGTCGAAGATGGAAGGCATGGAGGGAATGGACGACTCCAAGATGGAAGGCATGGAAAGCAAAGGCGGTGCATCTGGTGGAATGCAAGGCATGGACCACTCGAAGATGAAAGGAACGGAGGGAATGGACCATTCCAAGATGCAGGGAATGGAAAGCAAACCCGCAGCATCTGGCGGGATGGAAGGCATGGATCACTCGAAAATGTCGGGCATGGACGCGAAGCAACCCTCGGCTGCGCCGCCTAACAAGGAAGCCCTCGAGACGGAAATGAAGCAGACCTCCGACGAAATGAAGAAAATTTCCGATGAATTGAAAGCGAAGTCCGACGCCGCCAAGCGCGCGGAAGAGTCGAGTGAAAAAAACCATGCGGCGACCAAACCCGCCACCTCTGCCTCGGGCGCTTACACCTGCCCGATGCACCCGGAAATAAAAGAAACCAAACCAGGCAACTGCCCAATCTGTGGCATGACTCTGATCAAGAAATCCGCCAAGCCGGAAGGAGCGAAGCCATGAAGTTGCTAGCGATTTTACCAGGGATCGCGCTCCTCGCCGCCGGTTGCGCGACGCCGAAAGGCTCGCTCGAGCGCGTGCAGGGCACGGTCGCCGAACGGAGCGGCAAACGCGTGCATTGGAATCGCGGCGGTCCAGAAGACGCGCAGATCCAGCAGGGTGTGCAGACACTTTTACGCCGCCCGCTAACCGCAGGGAGCGCGGTGCAGATTGCGCTCCTGAACAATCGCGAGCTACAGGCGCGCTTTGAAGAAATCGGGATCTCGCAGGCCGAGGTCATTCAGGCCGGCCTCATCACCAATCCGAATTTTTCCGCGAGTTTTCGTTTTCCCAATCGCTCGCCCAGCGGGACGAACATCGAGTATTCGATCGCGCAGAATTTCCTCGAATTGCTCATCCTGCCGCTGCGCAAGCGAATCGCCAACGCGCAACTCGCGCAGACTGAAATCCGCGTCGCCGATGAAGTGCTGAAACTCGCGGCGGAAACCAAAATCGCCTTCTATACCGTTCAGGGTCGTCAGCAGTTGCTCGACCGTCTGCGCGTCATCTCCGAGACGAACGAGACGGCCGCTGACTTTACCAAACGCCTGCACGACGCCGGCAACACGAGCGACCTCGAGCTGGCGAACCAGCAGGGGAGCTATGAACAATCCCGTCTCGAAGTGGCGCAAACCGAACTGCAAGTCCGGCGCGATCGCGAACGGCTCAATCGACTGATGGGCGTCTGGGGAACAAACACCAACTGGACGATGGGCGATCACCTGCCGGAGTTGCCGGGAAGTGAAGGCTCGCTCCAACGTTTGGAATCGCGCGCCATCGCGCAACGCCTCGACCTGCAAGCCGCCCGCATGCAGCTCGATCTCATCGGCCAATCTCTCGCCCTGCGGACGAAGTTTCGCTACGTGCCGGCGGAGATCCGAATCGGCGTGGATACCGAGAAAGAGACCGACGGCTCGCGCGTAACCGGACCGACCCTCGACCTGGAGTTACCGATCTTCAATCAGGGCCAGGGTGAAATCGCCAAACTGGCCGCGCAGTATCGTCAGGCGCAAAACGAGCTGGCAGCGATGGCGGTGAATATCCGTTCTGAGGTGCGCGAATCCCGCGATCAATTAGTCGCCGCGCGGGAACTCACATCCTACATCGGGAAACGCCTCCTCCCGACCCAGCAGCAAGCGCTCAACCTCACGCTGCAGCAATACAACTTCATGCTCAAAGGCGCCTACGACCTCCTGCTCGCGAAGCAGAACGAAGTCGCGGCCGAGCGCAGTTACATCGAAGCGTGGCGCGATTACTGGATCGCAAGGGCTGAGCTGGAACGTGCCGTCGGCGGAAGCCTGAGCGGCAAGACTTACATCGATCGAAGCAAACTCTGACAACACCATGATTACACGACGTAAATTCTTTTCAGGAGCTGCCGCTTTGGTTGGCGCCTCCACGCTTGCCCAACGCATCGCCGGTGGAACAAACCTACTCGCGGCGCAGGCAAGTCCGACGCCGGCACCGGGCGCCAGAGTAAACTATCACCCGGTCGTCACGCCGAACGGCAGTACGCTTCCCTGGGTCATGAAAGACGGAGTGAAAGAGTTCCATCTCATCGCCGAGCCCGTGAAACGTGAGTTCGCCCCGGGCATGATCGTCAACTGCTGGGGCTACAACGGCCAGACACCGGGACCGACGATCGAAGCGGTGGAGGGCGACCGGGTTCGTATCCTGGTCACGAACAAGCTGGCGGAACCTACTTCCGTACACTGGCACGGCGTGATTCTGCCTAACGGAATGGATGGCGTCGGGGGTGTAACGCAAAAACATATCCCTCCAGGCGAGACCTATGTCTACGAATTCCCACTCATCCAGTATGGCGCACAAATGTATCATCCGCACTCCGACGAGATGACGCAGATGGCGATGGGGATGGAAGGTTTCTTCATCATTCATCCCAAGGCCGGATATCCTGAGCCGGTGGATCGTCATTTCCTCATCTTCCTTCAGGAATGGGCGATCCCGGGTGGCACTTACACGCCCAACCCCATGGTCATGGTCGACTTCGACATGTTTACCTTCAACAGCCGGGTCTTTCCGGGCACAGATCCGTTAGTGGCAAAACTCGGCGACCGCGTGCGAGTCAGCTTTGCGAACTTGAGCATGGACAGTCACCCGATCCATTTCCACGGCCATCGCTGGTGGGTCGTCGAAACAGATGGCGGGCAAATTCCGAAGAGCGCCTGGTGGCCCGAGACGACAATGAATATTCCACCGGGAACCACGCGGACGGTGGAATTTGTGGCCGACAATCCGGGCGATTGGGCTTTCCACTGCCACAAGAATCATCACGCCAT
Organism: Chthoniobacterales bacterium; assembly: GCA_038233435.1. Taxonomy (GTDB): domain Bacteria; phylum Verrucomicrobiota; class Verrucomicrobiia; order Chthoniobacterales; family UBA10450; genus JACCTI01. Next base: position 1,991 of record JBBSLZ010000158.1, on the reverse strand, counting down.
GAACCAAATGGCGCACGACATTCCGAACGTGATCGGGGTCGATCAGAAAGGTGTCGCCGGTAAAATTGGCAAGGTCGTTCCTGGCTACATGGCCATGGGGGAAAACGGTATGGGTAACATGTCGCAGATGGCGGAGATGATGCAGGGCCCGAAGAACACGCTTCCGATGATGACCGGGGACGGCCAGTTTGGACCGATCGAGATGGGCGGCATGTTCACCATCCTAAAAGTGCGCGACGGGATCACTACTTATGATGATCCAGGCTGGTATCAAAACCCGCCCGGCACCGTCGCGTCCTCCATCTCCGGGGCTGATTCACCTAACGAAAAACCAAAAGAACCGATGCAGCACGACCACTCATGAAAAGAAAAGCACTAACTTACCTAACGAGTCTGCTCGCAGGCGGCGTCATTCTTTTGATAGCCCGCCCGGCAGGAGCGGAAACAAACGCGCCCGATGCGGCGTCCATCAAGCGCACGGCGGAAGAGTTTCACAATGCCTTGGCGGGCGCCAAACCCGACGCAGTCATGGCGCTGCTCCAGCCCGACGCCTTGATCGTCGAAGGAGGCACCGTGCAAACCCGCGACGAATATCAGCGCGAACACCTTTCCGCTGACCTTGCTTATGCCGGCGCCGTCCCGGGCAAACCGCTTGATGCGGTCGTCCGGCAGGATGGTGAGGTCGCCTGGGTAACAAGCACATTCCGGGTCGCTGGCACCTACAAGGACAAGAAGATCAATGAGCTCGCCGCTGAAACCATGATTCTGACCAAGACGTCGGAAGGCTGGCGGATCCGAGCGATCCACTGGTCGAGTCAGAAAGCTCCCAAAAACTAACTCAGGATAAATTTAGAAAATAGATATGAAGACCACCATTCTCAGCATCATCACCGCAGGTTTCGCTTTCGGTTCGCTCTTGGCGGCGCCGTTGACCTCCGCGCAGAAGGATTATCTGGCCGGTTACGAAAAGATCCGTGCTGCCCTGGTGGCAGACGACCTTGCGCAGGCGCAGCAGGCTGCCAAAGCGTTAGGCGACGAAGGCAGCGTCCTGGCCAAAAGCGAGTCGCTCGAAGCGGCGCGGGAAGATTTCACGGCGCTCAGCGCCAAGGCAGAGAGGCTGGCCAAAGGTCAGCCTGATCACTATGTCGTCCACTGCCCAATGGCGAAGAAGGACTGGGTCCAGACCTCGGATCAGATTTCCAATCCGTACTATGGAAAAGCCATGTCCAAGTGCGGCGAGCTGAAGAAGCAGGAAAGTGAACAGGAGAAGCTATGACTAAAGCGTTCGTCTATCTCGGTGGCACGTGGCGGCGATGTTTCGTCGCCACCGCCGTGATCCTTCTATTTAGCGTTGGTGCGATTTTCGCGCACGATACCTGGGTTACTCCCTCTGTCTATGAGACCACCACCGGCCAAACGGTCACCTTCGCGCTGACCAGTGGAATGAAGTTTCCCGCGCTCGAGACGGGTCCAAAAGTCGAGAGGATCGCGCGGGCCGGGTTTCGTTCAGCTCGGGAAAAGGGTGATCTGAAAGATCTGGCCGGCGACAAGGAAGCGTTGCGGGGGAGGTCCACTTTTGCCCAGGCGGGAATCGTCACCGTCTGGCTCGAAGCCAAGCCCAAGGAACTGAAATTGACCGACGACCAGGTGATCGAATATCTCGACGAGATCCACGCGCCGGCTTCGATCCGCGAGGCGTGGAGCAAGCGGGAGAAGGGTGCGAAGTGGACGGAGAGTTATGTGAAATGCGCGAAGTCCGTCGTGCTGGTGGGAGACGGAGGCGGGGATGAGAGTTGGTCCGAACCTGTTGGCGCACCTCTGGAGATGGTTCCTCTGAGTAATCCCGTAACGGTGAAAGCTGGCCAGGAGTTTTCCGTGCGACTGGTCAAGGTTGGCAACCCGGTGCCGCCGGGTGCGATCGCGCTGGTGCCAGATGGCGCGAAGGCGCACCTCTTTGACGTGACAAACGCCGAGGGCCGGGCGAGTTTTAC
>JBBSLZ010000157.1:0-7825 GCA_038233435.1 Chthoniobacterales bacterium | reverse complement strand
CCTACCATCTGGTCACGATTGGTTCCGATAAATTCGTCATAAACGCGATCGGGCAGCCCTACTTTGAAAAGCCGACCGAGGTCGCGAACGAGATCAAAGACGCCAACGTGAGCCGCGCCGTGCGCGATCATCGCGGCTGGATTTCGGTCGATTGGGTCACGAACGAAAAGCAACCTGATCTGCGCAAGGTGTACACCATGATCGGTAAAATGGTGGCGCACCTTTCCGACAAGGGCACGCTGGCCGTTTACAGTCCCGACATGGACCAATTCGCCCTCTGGGGGCCGAGCGTTCGGACGGGTTTGGAGAGCGACGATCCGCTGGCCGTTTTCGAGCCCGCTGAGTCGGCCCAGTCCACTCCCGCGGCGCCTGCTCCCTCGGCCACTCCGTAACACTCGCGTAGCCCTTGAAGCGGACGGTTCGATCCCGCCGCTTCGCAGCCTGAAAACGCGCCGGAGCTTCGCGGGCGGTGGCCCCAAATTCTCGCCTGCCGCCTCGAGCAATCGGATGGCGAAAGCGTCCCCCATCGCAAGGTGGGGATGCGCCAGGCGAGCGACGAGCCGTTGCCGTCTCGCCCCGCGTTGCCTTCCATTCCACGCACGTGGCTCTTCTCGTTTTGCCATTGAAGGATGGGCGGTTGGCTGGGACATAGGGCGCCCGGATTCAATTCTGAATTCCGTTCTCAGAAGAACATTCTTGTCAGGCAGCGGCGAGTTCCGCGACGATTCCGCCAGCGCGGTCTTTCGGGGCCGGCGCCGGTATGAAACAAAACACCACCTTCGCCGCCGCCTTTCTCATCTTCCTCGCAATTTCATCCGCCGACGCGCATGACACATGGCTGCTTCCCAATCACTCCGAGACTGTGCCGAAAACTGAAGTAACGCTCGACCTGACCAGCGGGATGGCGTTTCCGGAACTCGAAACCGGACCGAAGCGTGCCCGCATTCAGGCCGCCAATTGCCGGCTTGCCGGTGAGACCTTCGACATCAAGGAAATCTCCGAAGACCCACAATCGCTTCGTTTTGAAACGGAGGTGCCGGCCGCGGGCGTCGCCGCGTTTTGGGTAAAGTTTCCGCCCAAAGAAATCGAGATAAAACCAGAGCAGGTGCACGAGTATCTCGAGGAGATCGGAGGCTCCGCCGCGCTGCGAAAGGAATGGTCGGAAATGAAGCCACCGCGCTGCCGCGAACTCTATTCGAAACATCAAAAGACATTCATCCGCGTCGGGACGGCCACGGCCGATGATCAGTCGTTGAAAGAAGCGTTCGGAGTCGCGCTCGAGATTGCGCCGGAACAGGATCCGACTACGCTAAAAACAGGCGGCGGGTTCTCCGTTCGCGTTTTGAAAGACGGCAAGCCGTTCCCCGTCTTTCCGCTCAACGCCATCGCCGGTGGCGAGACCAAGGGCGAAACGCGCAAGACCGACGCCGAGGGGCGGGTCAGCTTGCCCTTGGAAAAATTCGGTCCATGGCTCCTGCGCGGGACGGAAGTCCGGAAATCGAGCAAGCTCGATGCGGATTGGGAAAGCGACTTCACCACGTTGACCATCAATGTGTTGGAGAAGGAATAGGCGTTTTGGAACAGATCGCCTTTGCCCACCAAGTGCAGGCCGGCATTTCGGGCAATCCGATTTTCTCCAAGTTGCCGCCGGAGGCACGCCAGCGTCTGGCGCGCGCCTCCGCGCTCTTTCGCATTATAAAGCACGAGACGCTCTACCTTAGCGGAGACGACGCGGATCACGGCTGGGCGGTTGTCTCGGGGCAAATTAAAATCGTGAGCGAAACTCACTCAGGCCATCGGCTCCTGATCGAAATCATTACGGCGGGCGAACTCTGCGGCGGTCGTTGCTATTCGGACGAGGGAAAATTCACGTTTTCCGCTGTCGCCATGGAAGAGACGACCGCGTTGCACTTCCCGATCGCGGATTTAGAAAGGCTGGCGGAGCAAAATCCGAATCTGATGCGAGCACTCGCCCAAGATACGTGCCGGCGTCTCCACCAAGCGCAGCACATGCGCAGCCTTTCGGTGGAGAACGTCATCGGGCGTGTGGCCTGCGCCTTGGTTTATCTTCAGGACAAATTTGGCGACACGATTCCGCATAGCCGAGCGACTTTGGCGGAACTCGCCGGAACGACGGTTGAATCAGCGATTCGAGCGACACGCGTGCTCGGCCAGCGCGGCATTCTCGAAACGCAGCGCAATCGGATCGAGATCGCCTCCTTGCAAGCGCTAAAGGATTTTGCACACAAGCCCGCTGGCCGCAAGAAGAGCGCTCGTTAGGCAGGACTGCTCGTGGCGCTCTATGACGCGCGTCATAGAACCTCATATTTCCTGGCATCTTCGCCCTGGAGGAGAAGCGAAAGAGAGAGAGAAGCCGGCCGCATGTTCCTGCTCGCTCCAAACTCAACCACAAAGGAATCAAAAAAAATGCTCTCAACTTTTGCTAAAAAGAAACGCTTCGCGCACGTTTCCGGCGCGCTTCTCTGCATCGGCGTCTGCAGCGGAATGCTTGCACCCGACGCGTCCGCCGCCACCAACGAACGGGATCATGGGGGAGGGCGCAGCCCTGTCATCCCGCAGACCCTTGATGGGACAACCATCGTCCCGACGGTCAGCTCGGATGGCCAAAAGCATGTCACCCTCACCGCCTCGATCGTTCCGCAACAACTCCTCAACGCCGACGGCAAAACCGTGACGGCTCGAGCTTATGGTTACAACGGTTCCTCCCCGGGGCCGACAGTCGTTTTCTACGAAGGCGACCGGGCTGCAATCACAGTGGTCAATAATTTACCGGAACCGACGACGATGCATTTCCACGGCGTCATCCTGCCCAACAGTGAGGACGGCGTCCCGGCCGTGGGCGAGCCGACCCCGATCATTCAGCCCGGCGAAAGTTACACCTACCGGTTCCGGGTGCTGCAGGTCGGCACGCATATGTATCACGCTCATCAGGACGGGGCCAAACAGGAGATGCTCGGATCTGCCGGCGGGTTGATTTTTCTGCCGAAGCGCGATAATTCCGACGTCACGGCGGACTACGTTTACTTCCTGCACGAATGGGCCTTACCGCAAACTCTGAAGCCCGAGCAGATCAACGATCTTCCGCGCACGGGTTCCCCGACCGACACCGTCAATAGCGTCGATGCCATGCCGATGTGGGCGTCTAACATGCAGAATTTCTTCAGCATGAATGGCAAATGCTATCCCTCGACGACGGCCATTCGCACTCGCTTGGGTGACCGCATTCGCGTGCGCTTCTTTAATGTGGGGCTGACCGCGCATCCGGTTCATCTACATGGGCAGGACTTTGAGCATAGCGAGGAAGACGGAAACGAGATCAAGAAGCCTATGAAAATGAATACGCTGGTTGTGGCGCCGGGGAAGACGCAGGCGTTTGAACTGGATGCGATCAATCCCGGCATCTGGCCCCTGCATTGCCATATCGCCCACCATGCCGCGAACAATCTTTCCAGCGGCTTCGGCGGCATGATGGCCACGCGCGTGATCATCTCTCCCTAGCCTTTGGACACAACCACGGGGCCGGGGGCTGTCGAAATCAGTCGCCCGGCCCCGGTGCGAAACCCGCGCTCCCTGATCGCGGCCGGAAATAAATAATTCCAGCCAGCTTTACTGCATTTAATCGAGGGATCTATGATGCGCGTCATAGACATTCCGTTTAAAAAGCATCCTCTCTCCCGATCACCCGCGAATAACGTGGAAAGGACGAAGCCAAAGGTTGCTCCATCTTACACTGATCGGTTCTTCCTGGCGTCTCCTGTAAACAACATAAAACACATGATATTACGTAATTTTTTCATTCCGCTCCTCGCTGGAGCTTTCCTGGCTCCCGCTATCGCTTTCGCCGGCATCACCCGCTACGAAATCCCTCGGTTTAACGAGTTAAACAATTCCGGCGTCACCGGCAGCGCCGTCGTCACCCTTGACGATACCGACGCCATGCGGCCGACCATCCGCGTTCAGATCAATGCCACCGGGCTGACTCCCGATGTCCCTCATCCGCAGCACATCCATGGTAATTTTACCGTCCAGCCCACGATGGGCATGAACGGTCCCTTCTTTTCCGGCGAAGGAGGCACGGCGACGGATTCGTTCAGCCCGACCATTGCGACCGACCGGGATGGCGACGGCTTCATCGAAGTAGCGGAAGGGCAGGCGGCCTACGGTCCGGTCTTGATTAATCTGACCTCCCCGCAGACGACCGCTCCGCCGGACGGGACCGCGCCGATCGATAATCCGGCCCTTAACCTGGCCACCTTTCCGACCGCCCCGGCTGGCATCGAAACCTTCGACCAGCTCTATGTCTTTGACCTAACCAATCAAGATCAGCGCCGCCAGTATCACAATCTCCTCCCGCTCGATTTGCGCGAGATCGTCATTCACGGCCTCCTCGTCACTTCGACCGCGGGAGCGGGCACGCCGGGCGAGATCAACGGCACCCCGGGCTACAAGGCCACCCTTCCGGTCGCCTCCGCGGAACTCATGCCCACCGCGACACCGGCTCCCGCGCCCTTGCCGATCCCGAGCGGCGTCGTCGGGCCGAATAACCTTTTCCTGAACAGCTCGACTCGCCTCGTCACTCGGCCTGGCGCTGACTCCATGATCGCCGGTTTCATCATTCGCGGCTCGATCCCAAAGACGGTCGTCATTCGCGGCATCGGGCCCTCCCTGGCGGTGAACCAGACTCTGATCTCAGGCTCGCTGCAGGACCCCACTCTGGAGTTGCACGCCAGCGATGGCCGCACCATTACCGTGAACGACAACTGGAAAGACACTCAGCAATCTGAGTTGAGCCGCACCGGTTTGGCCCCGAACATCGACCGTGAATCCGCCATCTTCGCCACCCTCGCGCCGGGCGATTACACCGCCATCCTGGCCGGAAAGAACGGCACCAGCGGCGTCGGCTTGGTGGAGGTCTACGACAACGATCGTTCGATGGATAGCAAGCTGCGGAACATCGCCACTCGCGGCAAAGTCGAGACTGGCGACAACGTCATGATCGCCGGCTTCATCGTGGGCGGACCGGACTCCGCCCGCGCGATTGTCCGCGGTCTTGGCCCTTCCATCAGCGTCAATGGAACGCCACTGGCCGGCACGCTGGCCGATCCCACGCTGGCCCTTTACAACGAAAACGGCACCCTGATTGGATCGAACAACGACTGGAAAGACACCCAGCGCGCTGAGATCGAGGCGACCACCCTCGCGCCCACCAACGATCGCGAAGCGGCCATCGTAGCCGATTTCCGGCCCGGCAACTATACCGTGGTGCTGAGGGGAAATAATAGCGGCGTCGGCATCGGATTGGTGGAGTCCTTTAAGTTGAACTAGGCCGAACCTTATTGGCAATGGACGGAGCCGGAACGCCTCGCGTGTTCCGGCTCCTTTTTTTCCTGCAACGGCGGACCAACAAATAATCGCTCGACTATGACGCGCGTCATCGCGTGCTCAGAATCACCCATCTACTGAGAGATTCAGCGGCGATCCGAAGGTATGAGCAGCGGAACCAAGCTCTCGGTCCCAACTTTCTTTCGCGGCTTCTTTCTCCTCGCCTCGCTCTTCCCTCTCACGGTCAGGGCCCACCAGGAAGGCAATACCGGATGGTGGATCAATCTTTCGCAATATGGTTTCAGCGTGTTGACCGACGTGATGAACGTCCATCCCGCGGTCAATCTGGAAAACGGCCGCCGTGCCCGATGCGATGCACGCGCTCAACAGCGCAAAACATCTGGCCGAGATCGGCCGGGGGGCAGGCGAAGGTTCGCGCAGGCCTTCAAGGGAATCGAAGAAATTCGGCGTGCGGTCCAAAATGGCGCGCCGGAACGCGCTCCCGAAATCCTGCGAAGAACGATCGCGGCCTTCAGCGCCGCGCCGCCAGCCGCACCGCTGCCGCCCTCGGATCTGGCTGTCTACGACGGCGCGCCGGTGATGAATGCACTCGGTCTGCCCATCGGCGAAGTGGAAGGAGCCGATGGAGACCAGCTCGAATTGAACCTCAGGAAGCAGGACGTGCTCGGTTTCATCGAGCTCGGCGGCACTCGTTTGCGCGTCCCAGCCGATCGACTCTTATTCGGAAAAAAGAAAAAAATCGGCCCGACCATGGTTTGGCTTCCCGTCTTTGAACAGGAGCCCGAGCAAATCCGGCGCGCATTGTTTCCATGAGCTACGTAGCAGCAACCCTCTTATGAAAACAACGCAGATCCAGCTAAGTGAGGTGCCCTCGGTAGGCGGCACGACCCAGATGGAAAAAGTAATCCGCTCCTTGCCCGAGGTGAAGGACGTCAAAGTCGAGCCGGAAGCGCGTCGCGTGACGGTGGTGCACGAGTCCGGCGACGAAATGAAATTAGTGGCTGCGGTCCGCGCCATCGGAATGCCGTGCGAAATCATACCAGACGACGCCGAAGTCCTCGCTCCACCGGTGCCGCGGATGGATGCCGGGTCAGACATGGGAAGCCTTTGCCTGTTGTCCATCAGCGCGAGCTGGATCGCCTTGCTCTGGCTGGGTTGGTGGCTGCTTTTCACTGCCCACCCCGCCAGCATCGTCCACAGCTCCACCGGCGCGGTGGCCAGCGCAACGGAGCGCGTTTATTTCATCGGCTTCACCCTCTTTACGCTCGGGAATGGTGATTTCGTCCCCACAGGGCGGACCCTGGCAGGTGGCGACGGCGCTGGCCTCATTGAGCGGCCTCTTTTCGTCACCCTTTCCATCACCTATCTCACCCCGGTGCTCTCGGCCACGATGGATAAGCGGCAACTGGCCGCGGTTATTCACGACCTCGGCGTCACTCCGACGGAGATCGTCGCAAATAGCTGGGATGGAGAAGGCTTCGATGATCTGATGTCGCAGTTGAGTCTTTCCATCGGACCGAAGCTCCATCTGCATGCCGAACGGCATCTCGCCTACCCGGTCCTGCATTATTTTCACAGCCGCGACCCGGAACACCTCGCTCTCGCTGAACCTCGCCAGCCTGGATGAAGCCATGATGCTCCTGCGTAGTGCGGTCGCGGAGGAAGCGCGGCCGCGGAGCGCGAAACTCGATGCGGTCGCAGCGCCAATCTCTCATTTGCTCAAGTTGCTAGGCGGGCATGCGCTGGACTCGCCGGCAGAAGACCCGCCTCTGCCTCCGCTCGAAGGGCTGAGGCAAGCCGGGGTCCCCTTGGCCAAGGAGCCGACCTTGGAGAAAACCGCTGCCCAGCGCCGCGATCGACGAAAGCGAGTGCTCGGCTTTGTCCGCGAAGCCGGGTGGTCGTGGAACGATGGGCTAAGTCATGCGGCCCAGGATTGAGCACCAGCACATGGGGCAGGAGCGGGCCCCGCTTTTTTACAATCTTTACCTGGCGCGGAGGCCTGTCTCCCACCTCTCTCGAGAGCACGATTGAAGGTGAAGATGCTTTTTCTACATCGTGCTCCGGGACCGCTCGCGAAGTAAATGTGTGCGCATGCCTCCGGAAAATCCTTCGCGCTGGCCAGCGCGCCTGGCCATCGCCGGCCTCGTCCTGCTCGGGCTGGGCATCTCTAGTTATCTCGCTGCTTACCAGCTCGGTTTGGTCGCCTACGTTTGGGAGCCTTTCTTCGGCCAAGGGAGCGAGCGCGTTCTGCATTCATTCCTCTCCCGGCTCCTGCCCGTGCCGGACGCGGCCCTCGGCGCTGGTGGCTACAGCTTGGAACTGATCGTGGCGCTGCTCGGTGGCGCCGATCGTTGGCGCACAAGCTGGTCCTTTTCTACGGGGCAATCGTTGCTGCCCTCGCCCTGACCGGAATCGGTCTCACCGCCGTGCAGCTATTTGTCCTCCACGCCGCCTGCACGCT
>JBBSLZ010000156.1:0-7834 GCA_038233435.1 Chthoniobacterales bacterium | reverse complement strand
TGCAGCCACACATTCGTGCGATGATGCGCCCCCGCGTCCAAACCAAAAAATTGCACATCCGCCAGCCGGCTGATCAACGTCAACGGCGCCCAATACTCCGCATGCGGCTCCCGCTCCGTCAGGTTCGCCGTCCCGGCCCAGGCCAGCCCGCGCAGGCTTAACCCCTGCGCCAGCCGCGGATTCTCGCTCACATAAAGATTGTCATCGAAATTCAGAAACTGGAACCGCCCCGTCTGCGCAAAAACCACCAGCGTCAGGACCACCAGCGCGCCACCGATCGCCCAAGGCAACCAGCCCCGCCTCCTCCCCTCCTCCGGCTTCGAATTCAAATTCATCTCCGACATCGGCTCCGAATGTTCCCGATTCGTCCGCGAAAACGAACAGTTTTCCCGTTGCCCGACCAAATCGAATCTCTAGCCTGCCGCCATCATGAAGGCACATTCCGCCACCCTCACCGTCCCCACCCGCGGCAAAGGCACCTACGAAATCACCGCCGAAGTCGCCCGCCTCGTCACCGCCGCAAAAGTCCGCACCGGCATCGCCACCGTCTTCCTTCAGCACACCAGCGCCAGCCTCATCATTTTCGAAAACGCCGACCACTCCGCTCGCGTCGACCTCGAAGCCTACTTCGAACGCCTCGTCCCGGAGACTGCCGACTACTTCACCCACACCTCCGAAGGCCCCGACGATTCCACCTCCCACATCCGGATGGTCCTAACCCGAACGAGCGAAACCATCCCCATCGCCGACGGCAAACTCCAACTCGGCACCTGGCAAGGCCTCTTCCTCTTCGAACACCGCCGCGCTCCCCATCGCCGCACCCTCGTGGTAACTGTCCTCGGTGAATAATCGCTTCCAATTCGTCCTCGTCCTCGTCCTCGTCCTCGTCCTCCTCTCCGCGCAGGCGTTGCCGAACGACCAAAAAGAAATCGAAGCCCTCTACCGCCGCGGCCTCACCGGCGACAAAGCGGCCGTTGAGCAGTGCATCGAAAGATTGGAATCAGCCCTCCAAGCCAACCCCACCAATCAACTCGCCAAAGTCTACCTCGGCAGCGCCTACACCCTCCGCAGCCGCGATCTCGGCTTCGGTCCCGCCAAACTATCCACCCTCCAACGCGGGATCGCCCTCATGAACGAAGCCGTTACCGCCGCGCCTAACGACCCGAAAATCCGTCTCGCCCGCGCCCTTACCACCGACGCCCTCCCCGCCCTCTTCGGCCAGCGCGCCACCAGCCGGAAGGATTTCGAAATTCTCCTCCAGTCCGCCGAAACCGAGCCGGAAAAATTCGAAGAAGGCGACCTCCAGATCATCTATTACCAGGCCGGCCTCGCCGCCAAAGCCGCCAGCGACACCACCCGCGCCACCCTCCTCTGGCACAAAGCGCTCACCCATCCCGACGATCCCTCCCTCACCGCCAAGATCCGCGCCCAGCTCAAGGAGTGACGGCTTCCCAGCCGTCAAGTTTCCGATCCACGACGCCTCGGCAGGCGTCACTCCTTGAAAGCCTCGACACGCCTCCCCCCTCCGCTTACATCGCAAGCATGCAGGACGACCTCGAACGCATTCTCTTCGACGAGCCCACCATCCTGGCCCGGCTCGACCAGCTCGCCGCCCAGATCGTCACCGACTTCCACGATCGCGAACTGACCGTCATCGCCATCCTCAACGGCAGCCTCATGTTCATGGCCGATCTCCTCCGCCGCATCCCCCTCCCGCTTAAACTCGATTGCCTCAGCGTCGCCAGCTACCACGGCGGCATCGAAAGCACCGGCGAACTCATCTTCCGCCAAGTCGCCCTCCCAGACATTGCCGGCCGCCACATCCTCATCCTCGACGACATCCTCGACAGCGGCACCACCCTCGCCGGCGTCCGCCAAAAACTGGAAACCGCCGGCCCACTCAGCATCCGCGTGTGCGTCCTCCTCCAGAAAAAGAAAGCCCGCACCCGGCCCGTCGAAGCAGACTACGTCGGCTTCGAGATCGAAGACGAATTCGTGGTCGGCTACGGCCTCGACTACGCCGAGCGCTACCGGAATCTCCCGCACATCGGCGTGCTGCGCAGCGACCTCATCGAATCATGAAACTGCGCGTCCAATTCTTCTCCCACCTCAAAGACCTCGCCGGCCACGCCAGCGAAATCGAAATGCCCACCGGCGCCACCGTGGCCGATCTGCTCGCTCACCTTTACCAGCAAACTCCCGCCCTCCGCGCCTGGGACAAAAGCATCCTCATCGGCGCCGGCGTGGAATTCGTCGAACGCGATCACCTCCTCCAGCCTAACGAAGAGATCGCGATCATGCCGCCGGTGCAGGGCGGTTGAGCCCAAGGAGCGGCGGTTTGCAACCGCCGCAGGGCGCTTACCAAAACGCCCCAAAGTCAGTCTCGAAAATTCTGAAACCCCGTCGCGACCCCGAAATCCTTCCCCCGCACAAACGCGATCACTTCCTGCAAATCGTCCCGCTTCTTCCCCGTCACCCGAATCTGCCGTTCCTGCAGCGTGCTCTGCACCTTGAAGTTCTGCGCCTTGATCGCCTTGATGATCTCCTTCGCCTTCTCCCCTTCCAGCCCCTGCTGAATCTTCAACTCCTGCCGCGCGTGCCCCATCGAGGAAATGCTCGGGTCCTCCTGCTTCACATTGCGCAGATCCACCCCGCGCTTCGACAGCTTGGTAATCACAATCTCGCGCAACCCACTCAATCGGTTCCCATCCTCCGCCGTCAGCACGATCCCCTCCTTCTCCAGCTTCACCTCTGCCGTGCTCCCTTTAAAATCAAAACGCGTCGCCAGCTCTTTCCGCGCCTGATTGAGCGCGTTATCGAGTTCCTGTTTGTCCACTTCCGAGATGATGTCGAACGAAGGCATGATGCGCTATGATGCGGAGCCCTCCCCGCCAGGCCAAGCGTCTTTTTCCATGCCCCGCGTCCTCGTCCTCCTTCTCGTCCTCGTCCTCGCGACCGCCTGCCAACCGCGCCTGACCCCGGAGCAACGCGCCCTCCGCAGCCAGACGCGCGCCGCGCTCCTCGCCCAATCCTACCGCCCGGCCGCCGAGTCCGCCCGCCGCGTCCTCGAGTTTCTCCCCCGCCAAAACGACGCCTGGGACGACCTCGTCCAGGCAGAGATTGGCCTGCAAGATTTCACCGCTGCCCAAGCCACTCTCAAAAAATGGCGCGCCGCCATCCCCACCGAATCCCCGCGCCGCTGGGAGCTGGAAGGCGACCTCGCCTTGGCACAAAAAAACTCCCCGCTTGCCCTGGGGACGTGGGCAAAATCCCTCGCCCTCCGCCCGCGCCAGCCTCGCCTCCTGCAAAAGATCGCCGATCTTCACGAAGCCGCCCAAGATTGGCGCCAAACCGAAGAGGCGCTGACCAAATCACTCGCCCTCCAGGAGACCGCCGCCACCTTCATCGATCGTGCCCTCATCCGCCGGCGCCAGCAGCATTGGACTGAAGCGCTCGCCGATCTCCGCCGCGCCCAGGAGCTGCAGCCCAACGCCCCCGAAGTGCGCCGCGCCACCGAACTCTTCGAGCGGGTCGGCAAATTTCTCACCGCCATTCACGACCTCTCCGCCCGCCTCGCCATCACTCCCGCCGATGACCAATTGCTCGGCGACCGCGCCCTTCTCTTCCTCCGCGCCGGCGATCCCGAATTGGCCCTGGCCGATGGCGCAGCCGCCGCCCGCCTCGCGCCCTGGGCGATGCGCCCACGCCTTTTTCAAGGCCTCGCCCTTCTCGCCCTCGATCGCCGCCCCGCCGCCGAAGCGCTCGGCCTAACCAGTCAAACCCGGCTCGAAACACTCACCCCCGAGTTTCTTGAAACAATCAGCCGGATCGATTCCGATCTCTCCGTCGAGCGTTCCAACCCCGAGCTTTACGTTACCCGCGCCTGGCAGTTAAACGATATCGGCCAGCCCGCGCTCGCCCGCCAGGATGCCGAGAGCGCCCTTCGTTTCGATACCGAAAACGCCGGCGCGCACGCCGAACTGGCCTACGCCCTGGCCAAGCTCGGCCAAACCGACGAAGCCTTCGCCCAGATTCAACGCGCCACCGAGCTGGATGCGAACTTCTCCACCGCCTGGCATTACCGCGGCGCACTCGAGCTGGCCCGCGGCCAACTCGAAGCCGCCGTCGATTCCCTCAGCCGCGCCCTCGCCATTAATCAAACCCCCGCCGCCCTCCAAAAGCGCGAAGAGTGCTACATCAAGCTCGGCCAACTCGAAAAAGCCGAAGCCGATCACAAAGCCATCGAAGCGCTCAAGTAACCCTTCCCCCCGACTAATAGGCCCGCTCCATCCGGATGTTCCCAGCCTCTGTTCGTAAATTAAATTCCACCTCGCTCTCCCCCCCGATCGCTTGCTCCAGACGCTGAATCCGCCCCCTACCTCCCATCCCGAAAGCGTTCCGGATCGTTCCCTGTGCCGCCGCCGCTTCCAGATGCAACGCCGCACCTGTCGGCACGGCCACGTTTAAACTTCCCTTCCCCACCTCCGCAGAAACCGAAAACGCCCTCGTTTCCCACCAATCATAAGAAACATTCATCTTCCCCTCCGCCAGATTCAAAAGCGCCGCCGTAAAACAATTCCGCATCCGCATCAAACCACGGTCCAGCCGTGCCTCCACCCGCTTCCCGCGCAGCCCTTCCAGCAGCACCTCCCCATTCGCCAGCGTCACCTCTACCAGCGGGCAGTTTTGCGGTAGCACGATCGTGTAATCCACCGTCCCCGACCGATCCGCCAACAACGAGTCGCCGGAAGGCCGCGGGTAGATGGTATCAATCGTCGCCACCTCCCCCTCGATCGAGACCGCCACCTTCGTCGCCTCCAACCGCTCCTTCGAAAACGCCCGCCGCACCGCCGTGATTTCCAGCCGCGCCTCATCCGACCCAAAAACAAAAATCCGCCCATCCGTATTGTGAATCGAAACGCGTGCGCGCGGGCTCAGTGCATAATTCTGCTGCACCACATCTTCCAGAATCGCGCCCGCGGCCAAAGGTCGAGTCGCCAAAAAAAACGCTGAAGCGCAAAGTAGCGCCAGCTTCCAGCTGGCACGGTGATAAAGCTGCAAGTTTCGAGAATCGCGCGACCTTCGAGACGGCGCAACGCCGCGTTCGCCCGCGCGGTAGCACAGCCATCCTGGCTGTGTGGACACCGGGCATCTTGCCCGGTGCTTCCATCCACGCCGTCAAACACCGGGCAAGATGCCCGCTGTCCACACAGGCTGGAAGCCTGTGCTACTCATAACGCAACGCCACTATCGGATCGACCTTCATCGCGCGCCGCGCGGGGATGTAACTGGCCAGCAGCGCGGCTCCGCCTAACAAGAAGACCACAGCCGCGTAGGTGAAAAAATCATTCGCGCCCACGCCGTAAAGCAGGCCCGAGAGCAAGCGCGTGACGCCGAAGGCCGCCACCAAGCCAACGCCCAAACCGATCGCAACCACGGTGAGGCTCTGCCGCATGATCATCGCCAGCATCTCACCGCGCTGCGCGCCCAGCGCCATCCGGATGCCAATCTCCCGCGTTCGTTGCGTCACGCTGTAAGCGATCACGCCATAGATGCCGATCGCGGCCAGAATCATCGCGACGCCCGCGAAAATTCCGAGCAACATCATGTTGAAGCGCGGTTGCGCGAGGTTCTGGCTGAGGAGGAACTCCATCGGTTTCAAATTGCCGACAAAGACATCCGCGTCCTGCTCATGCACGATCCGACGGAGGGCGGCGTCCAGGCCAGTGAGGTTCTCGGTCGCGGTCCGGAAGGTCAGCCAAACCCGCCGGCTCGGCGCCTGCGCAAACGGTTGGTAAAACTCCGGCGCCACTTCCGCGCCCAGGTCCGTCTGCTTGGCATCGCCCACCACACCGATAATCTCCAGCGCATCCGCTCCGCCCTCTTGATCGCGCAGAATGCGTTCGCCGATCGGCCTCTTGTTAGGCAAAAAGCGACGCACAAACGCCTCGTTCACCAGCGCTACATGCGGCGCGGTGTGACTGTCCCGCAGCTCGAAGTCGCGCCCCGCGCGCAGCGGAATTTTCATCGCCCGGAAATGTCCCGGCATCACCGCCGCATTGGACGCATCCGGATGCGTCCCCGGCCCGCGTTCCGGCTCACTCGCCAGCCGGAACGACGAGTTATTATCGTTCCCACTAAACGGCAACGGATTCGCGCCGCCCACCGCCAGCACACCGGGCAGCGCCGCCAGCTTCGGCATGAGCCGTTCGAAAAAAAGCCGCTGCTTCTCCGGCTCCGCATACTTCGTGCGCGGGATCGCCTGATCCAGCGTGAGCAATCGCGCCGGCTCGAAACCGGGATCAGTCGTGCGCAGGTTAAAGAAACTGCGGATGAGCAACCCCGCGCCCGCCAGCAAAAGCAGCGAAAGCGACACCTGCGAGATCACCAGCAACGCCCGCACCCGCGAGCTGTGCAATCCGCCGGTGGAGCCCTTCGACCCCTGCTGGAGCGACTCATTCAAATTGATCCGGGAAACTTGCAGCGCGGGCACAAGCCCAAAGGCGAGCGTGCTTAAAACCGCCAAGCCCAGCGTGAAACCGCACACCCCAGCGTCGATCTGAATCTCGCCCAACCGCGGCACCTCCTGTGGTCCGAAAGCGCGCAGCAAATCCAACCCCCACCAAGCTAGGAGCAAGCCGCCGGTCGCGCCCAAGAGCGCGAGCAGAAAACTCTCCGCCAGCAACTGCCGCACGATCCGCGTCCGGCTGGCGCCTAACGCCGCGCGAATCCCGATCTCCCGCGACCGCGCCGCCGCTCGCGCCAGGAGCAGATTGGCCACGTTCGCGCAGGCGATCAAGAGCACCAGCGCGACCGCGCCTAACAAGATCAATAACGCCGGTCGCACGCCACCTACGATGTCCTCCAAAAGCGGAATCAACTTCACCCCGCGCTCGAGATTCGTGCCTGGATACTGCGCGCGCAGCCGGGCCGCGATCGGCTCCATTTCCGCCTGCGCCTGCGCCACCGTGACTCCCGGTTTCAAGCGACCGATCAGTCTCAGAAAATGCGCTCCGCGCTGCGGCACCTCCGCCGCCACCAGCGGCTCGAGCGGCATCACGAAATCGCTCCGCTCCTCCGCCACGGGGAACTTCCAGCCCGGCGGCATGACGCCGAGCACAGTATGCACCCGTCCCGCCAGCGTCACCTCCTGGCCCACGATGCGCGGATCGCTCCCGAACGCCCGTTGCCAGAGCCCGTGACTGAGCACGACCACATTCGGTCCGCCTACCTTTGCTTCCTCCACCGTAAACCCGCGACCCAGCATCGGCTGCACGCCGAGCACGCCAAAAAAGTCGCCGCTCGTGGCCACGCCATCGAGTTCCTGCGCTTCCCCCGCGCCGGTCAAAACCGTGCCCGCACCCGAGTAAGCCGCCATTGCCGAGAAGCTCTGGCTTTGATCGCGGTAATCGAAGAAATCGGGAAACGAATCCGTCTCGCGCAATTGCGGCGCGCTCGCGGTGTTGCCCCAGATCGTCACGAGTCGCTCCGGCTGCGGGAACGCGAGCGGGCGCAAGAGCACGGTATCGACCACGCTAAAGATGGCGCTGTTTGCACCAATCCCTAGCGCGAGGGTGAGCACGGCGATGCTCGTAAAAGCAGGCGCTTTCAGCAGCATCCGCAGAGCGAATTTGAAGTCGGTGATCATAGCGGTAGCACAGGCTTCCAGCCTGTGAGGACACCGGGCGTCTCGCCCGGTGAATCGAAGCCACCGCCCCACACCGGGCAGGATGCCCGATGTCCCCACGGGCTGGAAGCCCGTGCTACGTCAGACCACAAAGCCATCGCGCAGTTGAATGATGCGGTTTCCATAAGCAGCGTTCCTTTCCGAGTG
>JBBSLZ010000155.1:0-7839 GCA_038233435.1 Chthoniobacterales bacterium | reverse complement strand
GAGGCCTTTCACGGTCACGTCCACCGAATCGACGTTGGCGTAGATGTAGCCGTCGGTCACGCCCACCTTGCCCGCTTCCATCTGTGCGCTGTCGTGCAGGCCGACCGCAAAATCAGGTTTCGGAAAACGCGTGAAGAGCCCATCGGCGATCATCGCCTTCGCGCCCGAACCCGTTTCTTCCGCCGGCTGGCCGACGAAGACGATCGTGCCCTTCCATTGGTCCTTCAGCTTGGCCAGATTCCGCGCCACGCCGATGAAGGTGGACATGTGAATGTCGTGCCCGCAGGCGTGCATCGTGCGCACTTCCTTGCCCTCGTCGTTCTTCTGCGTGTCCTTGCTCGCGTAGGGCACGCCGGTTTCCTCTTCCACCGGCAGGCCATCCAAATCCGTCCGCACCATCACGGTAGGGCCGTCGCCATTTTTCATCACGCCCACGACGCCGAACGGTTTTGATTCCGGCTTTTCGTATTTGCCGACCTTCTCCGTCACTTCGGCGCCGGCGGCTTTGAGTTCCTTTGCGACGAACGCCGAGGTCTTCTCTTCGTGGCCGGATAATTCCGGGTGCGCGTGCAGGTCTTTGTAAATCGTGAGCAGAGATGGCAGCTCCGCTTCGGTTAGTTGTTGCGGCGTTTGTTGCGCGAAAGCCGAGAAGGCGGGAACGAGGGTGAACGCAAGGAAAAGGCGGAGCTTCATTGGGCGAGCATACGCAAGCTTTCTACGGAAGCGAGAGCCGGCTTCACCAGCGTAGGCACGTCAGGCGAAGAGCTTGAATTGCGCGTGCGCGGTGATGGCCAGGATCGCGGGATGCTTGAGCCGGCGCTCGGCGGTGATGGCATAAAAGTGGCCGGTGCATTGCTTCGCCCGACCGATCACTTTCCAGCCGTATTGTTTCGTCGCCGGACGGGTGATCGCGGTGTGGACGGGCACCAACCCGAGGCCATCCACCGCCGCGCGGTGCATGAGCGCAGTGTCCTCAAATTCCGCCACCACTCGCGGCCGGATTCCCGCCGCGTCGAACCATCTTTCCAGCGCCATCCGGAAAGCGGTGTTCTCGGCCGGGAGCAAGGCTGGCGCGCCATGCAACGACTCCGGAAACTTCCGCCGCAAGCGGCTGGCTAGTGTCCCCGCCGCGCAAAAGGTCACGTCGCTCGAGCCGAGCGGATGATTGAACGTCTTGAACTTCAACGCGCTCGAAGCCGGCTCATCCGCCAGCACGATGTCGAGCCGGTGCGCGGCCAACTGCGCGAGCAGCTTGTCCACCTTGCCCTCGCGGCAGATCAACTGCACCGCCGGCTCGACCTGAAAGGCGGGCCGCAGGATTTCGTAGGCGATGAACTTCGGGACGGAATCCGCCACGCCCACGTGAAACCGCGCGGGTCGTTCCCCCGGACGATGCTTGACCGTGTTCATCATTTCGCGACCGAGCGAGAAAATGTCTTCCGCGTAGCCCATCACCATCCGCCCCGTTTCGGTCGGCACTTTGCTCCGTCCGCTCCGGCGGAGGAGCGGCTCGCCCAGCGCCTTTTCCAGTGCGCTGATCTGCACGGAAATGGAGGGCTGCGAGACGTGCAGGACTTCGGACGCCTTCCGCAGGCTGCCCTCCTTCGCCACCGTCCAAAAGTAGAGCAGGTGATGATAGTTGAGCCATTCCATCGCTGCGGTCACTATTCCAGCAAACCGAACGATAGAGAAACTTTTTCGTATTAGTGGAAGCGTCGACAACCTTGGATTGTCTGACCGGCAACCCCACCTAGCCGGACGAACAAAACAAAACCATGAAGCTCATGCTCAAACATTTCGGCATCCACCCCGCCACCGGACTGCGGGCGATTGTGCATCAAAAAATCTCCCTGCTGGCGCCGATGCGCCAGATCGACCAGGCGAAAGTGCGGATCACGCGCGAAGACGAGACCAGCCCGGCTTTCTGTGTCCAGGCGCACCTTGTCACCCCGGGGCCGGACGTGTTTGCGGAAGCGCGCGATCACACCCTCGCTGCCGCGCTCGGCAAGGCGATGAAGCAACTCGCCGATGGGATCAAAGGTCGGATGCGGAAGCGGCTGACGCGGAGCAAGAGCAATCTGGGAGTGCGCCGGGGACCGGCGGCACGATTTGTGACGAGTTCGTGCCCCCGGTGAAACCGGCACTGACCGCAATTGACGGGCGGCCGGGAAGGGGCCTCTGAAGACGTGAATGATTGCTTCTGAAACACTCTGGTGGGTAGGGTTTGCCGGATTTGTGTGCGCGATGCTCGCGCTCGATCTCGGCGTTTTTCACCGCAAGGCGCATACGGTGAGAATGCGCGAGGCGGTCACGTGGGTGGGCGTCTGGGTGGCGCTGGCGCTGCTTTTTAACCTCGGCATCTATCTCGGCTGGATCGGGTCCTACGGCGTGCCCGCGGAGCGACACGAAGCGGCGCTGGAATTTCTCACTGGTTACGTCATCGAGCTCTCGCTTAGCGTGGACAACGTCTTTGTCTTTGCGTTGCTCTTCGCCTATTTCCAAATCGAGCCGCGTTATCAGCATCGCGTTTTATTTTGGGGAATCCTCGGCGCGGTGGTCATGCGGGCGGCGATGGTTTTCGCCGGGGTGGCGCTACTCGAGGCTTTCCATTGGGTCATCTATGTCTTTGGCGCCATCCTCATTTTCGGCGGCTTCAAAATGTGGACGAGCCATGCGATCAAGATCGACCCGCAGGCGAACCCGGTGCTCCGGTTCCTGCGACGCATATTTCCCGTCGCCGAGGGCGAGCGCGGGCAGAGCTTTTTCGTGCGCGAAAAGGGCGCTTTCGCCGTCACCCCGCTCTTCGTGGTGCTGATCTTTGTGGAGTGGACAGATGTGGTTTTCGCGGTGGACTCAATCCCAGCGGTGCTGGCCGTAACGCGCGATCCATTCATCGTTCTCACTTCAAACATCCTGGCCATCCTGGGCCTGCGCTCGCTCTACTTCGCGCTCGCGGGCGTGATGCAGCGCTTTCATCTCCTGCACTATGGGCTCGCGGCCATTCTGGTCTTTGTGGGCGCGAAGATGTTGCTCGGAGAGTTTTACAAAATACCCACCATCGCCGCGCTCGGCGTGGTGGTGGGAATCCTCGCCCTCTCGATTGTGGCTTCCCTGCTTCGTCCTCCGCCGCCAGACGGAGGTGACCCGCCCGCCCCTGCCGGCGGGGGTGAGCCCTTGCCGCCAGCGGCTCTCGCCCCAGAGGAGCGTGCGTGACGCCTCCGCCCCTTCTCCTGCTCGTGGACGCGGCCCCCGCGACGGAGTGGGAGCAGCCCGGAGTCATCTTTTTGAAGCTGGGCACCGTTCTTTTTCTGGTGCTGCTGAATGGATTTTTTGTCGCCTCCGAGTTTGCGATCGTGAAAGTGCGCGGATCGCAACTCGAGGCGCTCGGCGAGAGCGCGAAGTTTCCCCGCCACGTCGTCGCGCACCTCGACGCGTATCTTTCCGCCACCCAACTGGGCATCACGCTCGCCAGTCTCGGCCTGGGCTGGCTGGGCGAACCGTTTCTCGCCCGCATGATCGAGCCATTTTTCGCTCTCATCGGAGTCACAGCGCCGGCCGTCATCCACGGCGTCTCCTTTGGGCTGGCTTTTGCCACCATTACCTTCCTCCACATCGTGCTCGGCGAACTCGCGCCAAAATCGCTCGCCATCCGAAAATCCGTGCCGACCACTCTGTGGGTGACCCGGCCGCTCGGGTTCTTCTACACCGTCTTCAAGCCCGCGATCTGGGTCCTCAACGGCGCGGCGAATGGGCTCCTGAAGCATGCACTGTGCATCGATCCCGTGGGCGAAAGCGCACGGGCTCACAGCGAGGAGGAACTGCGGCTCCTCCTGGCGGAAAGCGGACAGGCCCACGAACTTTCCGCGCGTAGCGCGCAGATTTCCGTCAACGCCTTCAACCTGCGGCGGCTCGCGGCGCGCGAGATCATGACGCCGCGGCGCGAGGTGGTTTTCCTCGACGTGGAGGATTCTTTTGCGAGCAGTCTGCGCCGCGCGAAAGCCTCGCGTCACACGCGCTTCCCACTCTGCCGCGGGCATCTCGACGAGGTGCTCGGCATTGTCCACGTCAAAGACATGATCGCGCTGCCCGACGAGCCCGCGCCCGAACTGGAAGCGATCAAACGCGAACCGCTCCTGGTTCCGGAAATGATCTCGCTGGAAAAATTGCTCGATCTTTTCCTCGCCAAACGGGCGCACCTCGCGCTCGCGGTGGACGAGTACGGCGGGGTCGTCGGCATCGTCACCCTGGACAACGTGATCGAAGAAGTGGTCGGTGAGATTCAGGACGAATTCGACGCCGAGAGCCCGCAATACAAGGCGCTCGGTGCCGGCGAATTTTCGGCCCGCGGATCGCTCGCGCTGCACGAGTTGCGCCGCCGGACGGGCCTCGATCTGGAGAGCGCCGAGGTGAGCACGATCGGCGGCTACGTGACCGAACTGCTCGGGCATCTGCCGCGCCCGGGCGAGACGGTGCGGATCGAGGATTATCTCGTGACGGTGACCAAAGCCAGCCCGCGGCGGGTGCGGCAGTTGCACTTTCAGAAGGGAGGCAAGCCAGCGGACCTCGCCCAGCGAGGCGCGCGCTGACTGATCGCGCGATCGGCATAAGATCAGAAATGCAGCCGGTTGGCCGGTGCTTACGGTGACTACCATGACGAAGACCTTGAAGCTGGTGCGCATCGGTGATTCGCAGGGAATTCGCATCCAGCTGGAGCTGATCCAGCGGCATCAACTCGGAGGCACGGTGCGCGTGACTGAGACCGCGGCGGGCCTGCTCTTGCAGCCGTTGCATTCGAAGAAATTGAGCCTGGCCGAATCCTTTGCGGAAATGGCGAAAGATCCTCGTGCGATGGTGGAGGCGGCCGAGTGGGAACGGCTGCGAGGCGTCTTTTGGACTGCCCGCGTAGACGCCGCGAGTCCGAGCGCCCGAAGGACGCGCCGGAATGAAGCCCGGAGTGGATCCCGCCTCGGCGGGAGGAACTCCGGGTTTCGCAATACCAAATCCCAAGCCCCTGAAAGGGGCGACGGAAAGGAAGTGTGAGGGTGATGTCCACGCGTGTTTTCCGTCACCCGTTTCACGGGTTTGAGGGAGTGTAACGGATGACATCCCGGAGTTCCTCCCGCGAGGCGGGATCCACTCCGGGCTTCATTCCGTCGCGCCTCCGGCGCTGGGAGAGCGGGAGCCCGTGCTGGCCACGAACTGCGGACAATGTGGGCTCGCCGCGATGCCGAACGGCGCTGATGCGGAAGCGCGGCGCTTTCTTGATCACCCGTCGGGGCGGGCGGGCTAACGAGCCATTCTTGTTTGGCTCATCCGGGCGTGCCCGCGTCCGCGCCCGATGATGAGAGCGAGCGTCGCAGAAGGAGGAAGCCGGTGAGGCCGGCTAGGAGCGACGCGCCGAGCACCGCGGCTTTGGCCAAATCCAAAAGTTGGGCCGTTTCAAAGGCGAGGCCGGCGATGAAGATGGACATGGTGAAGCCAATGCCGCCTAAAAGCCCGAGACCGAGCAGGCGGCTCCAGGTCATTCCAGCCGGCAAGGCGGCAAGGCGCAAGCGCACGGCCAGCCAGGCAAAGAGAAATATGCCGATCGGTTTGCCGAGGACCAATCCTGCGGCCACGCCCACGCTGGCCGGATGCAGCAGGCCAGCCAGCGATTCGCTCCGCAAAGCCACGCCTGCATTAGCCAGCGCGAAGAGCGGCATGATCACGATCTTCACCCACGGGAGCAGTCCGTGCTCGAAACGTTGCAACGGCGTTTCCACTTCTTCGCAGGCCTGCTCGAGGGTTAGCACGGCCGCCTGCCGCGCCTCGCTGGTCAGGATTTCGCTGGAATCCGGATCCTTTTGCTCGAACTCATCCAGCAGCCGTCGCGCGCGTCGCAAAAACTTCGGCGCGTCGATCCGCGGGCGCGCCGGGATCGTCAGGGCCAAAAGCACTCCCGCCACGGTCGGATGCACGCCGGATTTTAGAAACGCCAGCCACAGAATCAGTCCACCAACCAGATAAACCAGCGGCCGCCGCACCCCGAGCGCGTTCACCGCGATCAAGAGCACAAGCGCTCCGCCGCCCACGGCCAGCGCACTGCCGGAAATCTCCGCCGTATAGAAAACGGCGATCACCAGGACGGCGGCGATGTCGTCCACAATGGCGAGCGCGGTCAGGAATACCTTTAGCACAAGCGGCACCCGGTCGCCCAGCAGGGCGAGGATGCCGAGCGCGAAAGCGATATCCGTCGCCATCGGGATTCCCCAGCCAGAGGCGCTCTCCTTTCCGGCATTGATCGCGAGATAGATGCCGGCTGGCACCACGATCCCGCCGAGTGCCGCCGCCATCGGCAGGGCGGCGCTCTTCACCGAAGCCAGTTCGCCGACCAGGAACTCGCGCTTGATCTCCAGTCCCACGACAAAGAAAAACACCGCCATCAATCCGTCGTTGATCCAGAGGAGAATCGGTTTGGACAAAACGAAATCGCCCGCGCCGACGGTCAGCTTCGTCTGCCAGAGGCTCGTGTAGGAAGCCGCCCAGGGGGAGTTCGCCCAGATCAGCGCCGCCGCGGTGGCCACGAGCAACAGGATGCCGCCCGATGCCTCCATCCGGACGAAATACTGAAAAGGTCGCAGCAATGGATCAATGGGAGCGACCGGTTGGCTGCCTTTGGCGTGGCTCATCCTGGCTACGGTCAAACCGGAGACGCGTCGTGACAAGAAATCTGATCCCCGTCAGGGAACCGGCGCCGCCCACGAAAATCCGGATTCCAGTATCGGTGAAAAAGGACCGGCGGCGCTGGGTCCAATTTCCGACATTTCGGACTTCAGACCGGACCCCGGACTTCGCGCTGGTCGAGGTGATTTTTTTTCGCCGCTTTCGCCATTCAAGCCAGGGTCTATTTGTGACTTCGCCCGAGCCTTGCGCCGGCGGTGCAGGCTACTAACCGGCAGCCGGCATTTTTTTCGAATGCTTTCTGGCGGCGGAATTGTGTAGCCTACCTCCATGCATCGCATGGCAATCTTTCTGCAAGCGTTCGTGGCCGCCTCCATCTTTTTCGTTTGGGCTGTCCGTTATCCGAACATCATCGAGGAGTTTAAACAGTACCGGCTGCCCGATTGGCTGCGCGATCTGGTGGGTATCCTCAAAATCACCTTTGCGATCTTGCTTTTGTTGGGAATCGATCGCCCGCGCGCGGCGCTCGCGGGGGGGATCGGGATTGCGCTCTTGATGGCGGCGGCCTTCATCACGCATCTGCGGGTGAAGAACCCGCTTTTCAAGATGCTGCCCTCGCTAGCGCTTTTCGCGGCGGCGCTCGTCATCGCCTACTTGAACTACCGCCTTCTCACTCCTCCCTGAGCGAGGCACGCCGTCGCGCGCTGGTTGTCAGTCGGATTGAACGCGTGAAAACTGCTCGGTGGCTTTCGAGGAAAACACTCTGCTGTTTGGCTCCGATCCGACCGAGCGCATCGTCGCGATCGAACTCGGCGACACGGGCACGGTGCGCGTTTACCGCCGTCGGGAAGACGAGAGCACCGATGTTACGACCGAGCCGTTTCGTCCGTTCGTCTGGGCAGAAGGCGACGTGGCCGATCTCGGCCTGACCAATGCGGAAAAGCTGGCGGGCGAGTTGCGTTACAACTGGCTGGTCACGGTCGAGAGCTGGAAGGAATTGATCGCGCTGCGGAATGGCTTGAAGAAGGCGGGCCGCAGTTTCTTCGCCTTCAGCGACCCGGTGCAGCATTATCTAACCGCGACCGGCCGCACCCTCTTCAAGGGCATGGCGCTCCAGGAAGTGAAACGCCTCCAGCTCGCGGTCATTTCAAGGAGTGGCGACCTCCAGGTCGCCGGGTC
>JBBSLZ010000154.1:0-7841 GCA_038233435.1 Chthoniobacterales bacterium | reverse complement strand
GCGCCGATTGTTGGGCTACAACCCGTGCACGCCGCTGGCGGTGGGGCTGCCGAAGTTTGTGGATTGGTTTCGCCAAAATCAAGCGAACGCCGAACGTCGAACGCCCAACGTCGAACGCCGAACTTCGGAGTTCTGAATTCGACGTTCAGCGTCCAACGTTCGACGTTTCTCCGCTTCTGCACTGGGTGCGATCCACTCCGACGCTCCCCACGAACCAACCTTGCAAATCCCTCCCGGCCCTCCATGTTATCGGTCGATGTCGGGAATTGTTTTCGAATCTCCGGCCCTCCGTTTTTCGCCACGAATCAGCCGCTTTCTCAAGCGTGCGTTAGTAGCTCTGCTGATTCGGTGGGGTGCGGTGCGCCAACTTTTTCGAATGTTTTCCCGGCGGAAAGCGGCGGAGTTTCCCGCAGCCACGCGAACGGCTTTCGAGCTTTTGAAACGGATTCTTCGGGATCGGCGTGCTGGGGATCGGGCATCCATGGATGCGCTCCGCCCATATCACAATTCGGTTAAAACAGAGGATCCATCTTATGGCATCTCAATCAACAGGGAGGGGTCCGCGGCGTCCGCGCGGCGGCGCTTCCCGACGCCGCGGGAGCAGCGAACGCTCCTCCTATCGGCCACAATCAGTTCCCAAAGCGCCGGTCAAGCAGACGCTCTGGGAAAAAATCATGGGCTTTTTCTCGAACGGCAATCCGCCGATCGCCCGTGTCCCGGAAGAACGCAATGGCTCGAATGGCAGCGTTTCGGCGACGCGTTCGCCCCGCAGCAAGCCTGAAGCGGTCGAAGTGACGACCCCCCGTCTTTACGTGGGGAATCTGGCCTTTGAAGCGACGGAGAGCGATCTTTTCGAGCTTTTTAATGGAGTGGGTGAGGTGCAAAATGCCGAGGTCGTGACTTACAAGCACAACCAGCGCTCGAAAGGTTTCGCCTTCGTGCAAATGAACACGGTGGAAGAAGCGCAGCGCGCGGTGACCGAACTACATGACAAGGATTTCCTCGGTCGCAAGCTGCTCGTGAGCGGCGCGAAATCGAGCGATCATCATTCCGCGAGCTAGCCAAAGCTGCGATTGCCTATCAAAACGGGAGACGACGTGGCGTGGGCTGCCCGTCTCCCGTTTTCTTTTTCTGACGGTGGCAGGCTGTTTCGGAGGCGCAGACTGCTTTGGAGTGCGGCGCGGGCGCGCGCCGCCTTGTGGCGGGGGGGTTGGGCGGGGTGTGGGGCGGCATAATTTTCGCGCGGGAGGGTAGCGGCGCGGGGACGCGCCGCACTCCAAAGCGCTGCGCGCGAAATTTTCTGATGGCTGGAGTGTTTTACATCGCGGGACCGACGGCGGTCGGGAAATCGGAGATCGCGGCGGAGGTGGCGGCGGAACTCGGGGGCGAGATCGTGAGCGCAGACGCGTTCCAGATTTACGCCGGGCTGCCGATTCTGACCGCGCAGCCGGGCCCTGCCTTGCGCGCGCGGGTGCGGCATCATCTCGTGGATGAGCTTTCGTTAGGCGAAGTGCTGGATGCGCAAAAGTTTTTGCTCGCCGCGCAGGAACGGCTGGTAGCGATCGCGGCGCGCGGGAAGGTGGCGCTGATCGTGGGTGGAAGCGGACTTTACTTGCGTGCCTTAACCGATGGCCTTTCGATTTTGCCGCCGGCGCACTCCGGGCTGCGGGCCCGGCTGGAGCAGTGCAGCGAAGAGGAGCTGTTTGTGCGCCTGGCCCGGCTGGATTCGGCAACGGCGCGGCGGATCGACCGGCGAAATAAACGGCGGCTGATCCGCGCGGTCGAGGTTTGTCTTCTCAGTGGGCGACCGATCTCGGAAGCACGCCAACGCCCTCCTGGCGGGGCGGCGCCGGCGGGCGTCTTTCTCTTCCGCGAGCGGGCGGAGCTTTACGAGCGCATCAATGTGCGGGTGGAAAAGATGTTTACGGACGGGGTGGTGGAGGAAGTGCGCGCGCTCGGAGAGGTGGGCGCGACGGCGGGACAGACGCTGGGGTGGCGGCAGATTCGCGCGTTGCTGGCGGGCGAGCTTTCGGAGGTGGACTGCATCGCCTCCATTCAACAAAGCACGCGGCGCTATGCGAAAAGACAATTGACCTGGTTTCAGCGCCAAACTAATTTCGAACCGCTGAACCTCTCTCGCACAAGCTCGGCGGAAGCGATCGCCTCGATCGCGCGCAAGGCCCGTCTTTCCTTCGCGCCGGAACGATGATCGACGTCCGATCGAAACAGCGACCGGAACGCGCGCTCCTAGTGGGGCTCGAGCAGGAGGGCGTCTCGAAATGGGATCTGGCCGATTCGATGGAGGAACTGCGGGAGCTGGCCAGCTCGGCGGGCGCGCAAGTGGTGGATACGGTGACGCAGCGCCTGGAGAAGCCGACGGCGCCTTATTACATCGGCAAAGGGAAGGCGCAGATGATCAAGGATTCCTTCCGGAATCAGCAGGTCACCTCGGTGATTTTCGAGAACGAACTTTCGCCCGCGCAGGGGCGGAATCTGGAGGATTTGTTTTCGCGCAAGGTCATGGATCGGACCCAGCTCATCCTCGATATTTTCGCGCAACGGGCGCGGAGCCGGGAAGGCCGGCTCCAGATCGAGCTGGCGCAATTGCAGTATCTTCTCCCGCGTTTGACCCGGATGTGGACGCATCTCTCGCGGCAGACGGGTGGGATCGGCACGCGCGGGCCGGGGGAAACACAGCTCGAGGTGGACCGCCGTCGGGTGCAGGAGCGAATCGCGAAGCTGGAGCGGGAACTCGAAGGGGTGCGGAAGGTGCGCTCGGTGCAGCGGGAAGGCCGACGACGTCATCAGTGGCCGGTGGCTGCGGTGGTGGGCTACACGAACGCGGGGAAATCGACGCTGCTTAATCTGCTCACCGGCGCGGATGTGATCGCGGCCGATCGGTTATTTGCCACGCTCGACCCGACGACGCGCAGCATTACCCTGCCGAACAAGCAGCGGATGTTGCTCACCGACACGGTCGGTTTTATAAAAAATCTGCCGCACATGTTAATCGAGTCTTTCAAAGCCACCCTGGAGGAAGTGAGCGAGGCGGATCTCCTCATCCACGTGGTCGATCTGAGCCATCCGCGGGTGGAGGAACACATCGAAGCGGTGAACGAGGTGACGAAGGAACTGGGCGCGTTCGGCAAGCAAACGCTGCTCGTTTTCAACAAGGTGGACGCACTCCCCGCGCGCGATGTGGTGGCGGCTTATCGGCACCGGTTCCCCGGGAGCGTGGCGATCTCCGGGCGCACGGGCGAGGGCGTGGGGGAACTGGTGCAGGCTCTTCAGGAGAAGGTGACCTCGTGGCATTTGAATCTGCGCTTTCGTATCCCGCTGATGGATTCCGGATTGATTGCGGAGATTCATCGGGTCGGCCGGGTGCTGGAATTGCGCTACGAAGGCGAGTCGGCCGTGGTCCTGGCGCATGTGCCGCCGAGCCTGGAACAGCGGCTGGCGGCATTCGCAGAGAAGTGAGCGGCGGGCGAGTGTGATGGTGATGAATACCGAAGCTCCTGCGCGTCCCCGATTGGCAGCGCGGAAACGTGCCTGGCAACAGCGTTTAAACGAACGTCTGAAGCTGGATCGCATGCCGGTGATCCGGAAGCTAATCTACTCGGTGATCGGAATGACGGTGTTGCTGATCGGGATCGCGATGATCGTGCTGCCGGGGCCGGCGGTGATCGTGATCCCGATCGGGCTGGCCATTCTGGCGAGCGAGTTCGCGTGGGCGCGGCGGATCATTCGCCGCGGGCGGGTGTTTGTAGGGCGGCGGATGAAACCGCGTAGACCGGGGAGGATGAGGAAATGAACGCTCGGCGGTTGTTATTTTGCGCGCAGCGCTTTGGAGTGCGGTGCGTCTTCGCACCGCTTTTCTCCGGCGGTGTTTTCTGGTCGGCCGTCGAGATGAATCGAGAGTCGCTGAAAAGCGGCGCGGTGACGCGCCGCACTCCAAAGCGGCTGCGCCGCGAGAATTTATGACGGCGCGTGAGCGGGTGGCGGAGTTGTTGGGCGTTTGGCCGAAGGTGTATCAGGACGCGCATTGCGAATTGGATTTTAAGACGCCGTTGCAGTTGCTGGTGGCGACGATTCTCTCCGCGCAGTGCACGGATAAGCGGGTCAATCTGGTCACGCCGGCTTTGTTTAAGCGCTATCGCTCGGCGGCGGAGTTCGCGCAGGCTGCGCCGCACGAGCTGGAGGAAATGATCCGCTCGACCGGGTTCTACCGGAACAAGGCGAAGAGCATCCGAGCGACGGCGGTGGCGATCGTGGAGAAGCATGGCGGGAAAGTGCCGGCGACGATGACCGAGTTGCACGGGCTGCCGGGGGTGGGGCGGAAGACGGCAAATGTGGTGCTGGGGAATGCGTTTGGGATCGATGAAGGCGTGGTGGTGGATACGCACGTGGCGCAGCTTTCGGAGCGGCTTCGCCTCACGAAACAGACGGAGGCGGAGAAGATCGAGGCGGATTTGATGAAGCTGGTGCCGCGCGCGGTCTGGACGCTGTGGAGCCATTGGCTGATCTGGCACGGGCGGCGGCGCTGTTTCGCGCGGAAGCCAGATTGCCGCGAGTGCGAGGTGCTGCACCTGTGCCCGAGCGGGCCGAAGTTTATCCGGAGCGGGGCGGCGAGGTGAGCGGGGCGCGCGCTGCGGGTACGAACTTTTGCCGCAGATGCGGCAAAAGTTCGTCAGGCATTTATTCGCGGAAGAAGAAGAGGGCGGCGGTCAGGACGAGGCCGAAACCGAAAAGGAGCGCGGTGCTCTCGACGAAATAGGTGTAGCCCATGAGGAGGACGCCGATGATCATCGGATTGACCAGACTCATCCGTCGTCCATACCGGAAAGCGACGAAGCCAACCGAGCTGAAGAGCAGATTGGCCATGATCTGGGAAGCGCTGAAGCTGGGCATGGCTGCTTTTTACAGCTAATGGCGGGCCAGAGACGAGGGACTCGCTCTGAGGGCTGGCCGTCTCCGGGGCCAAGAAAGCATTGACCTGGCTGGCGCGGGGATGACACGATGCGCCGCCTTTCTTCCCACTGGCCGCCACTCATTTAAAAAATCCGGAAAAACACGCGATGGCTTCTTCATTTTTCAGAACCAAAAGTCCGGACCTCCTAATCCGCGAATCGGAGGCGCCGGATCGGCTGATGAAGCGCTCCCTGAGCGCGCTCGATCTGACTGCGCTCGGGATTGGCGCGATCATCGGGACGGGCATTTTCGCGCTCACCGGAACGGCGGCGGCGGGTGAGCAGGGCGCGGTCTTTACCTCGAAGCTGGGCACCCCGGTGCTGAGTTTTATCCAATCGTGGATGAGTGGCGCGGAGGTGGTGATGGGACGACCGGGGGCGGGACCGGCGGTGGTGTTTTCGTTTATCGTGGCGGCGATCGCGTGCGGTTTCGCGGCGCTCTGTTACGCGGAACTGGCGGCGATGATTCCGGTCTCGGGGTCGGCTTACACTTACTCCTACGCCACGTTGGGCGAGATCGTGGCTTGGATGATTGGCTGGGATTTGATCCTCGAGTATGCGGTCGGGAACATGGCGGTGGCGGTGGGTTGGTCGAGTTATTTTGTGAAGCTCTGCCACAGCGCGCTCGGGCTGGAGTTTCCGCTCTGGCTGGTGAGCGATCGGACCACGGCGGCGAATCTGGTCAGCACGGGCGGTGACGCTTTGATGGGCTATTCGTCGACGACGTTACCGATCATCGCGGGGCATCCGTTTGCGCTGAACCTGCCGGCGTTTCTAATCGTGATGGCGGTGACGATTCTGCTCATCTACGGGATTCGGGAAAGTGCGCGGGTGAATACGGTGGTGGTGATCATCAAACTGGCGGTGGTGGTGTTCTTCATCGCTTTCGGCGCGTTTCTGGTCAATCCGCCGAACTGGATTCCGTTTTTGCCGAATGGATTTGGCGGGGTGATGAGCGGGGCGGCGATTGTGTTTTTCGCTTTCATCGGTTTCGATGCGGTCTCGACCACGGCGGAGGAGACGAAGAATCCGCAGCGCGATTTGCCGATCGGAATGATCGCGAGCCTGGCCATCTGCACGCTGCTTTACGTGCTGATGTCGGGGGTGCTGACGGGGATCAAGAATTACACAGTTTATCTGGGCGATTCGGCGGCGGTGGCGACGGCTTTTGCGGGGCGGCCGTGGGCAGTGGCACTGGTGAGCGCGGGGGCCCTGGCGGGGATGACGTCGGTGTTGCTTGTCTTTCAACTGGGGCAGCCGCGTATTTTCATGGCGATGGCGCGGGATGGTCTGCTCCCGAAATATTTCTCGCGGCTGCACCCGCGGTATCGCACGCCTTACATCACGACCATTTGGACGGGGCTGGTGGTGGGCGGGGTGGCCTTGTTTACTGATATCGGTTCGTTGGCGGATTTGACGAATATCGGGACGCTTTTTGCGTTTAGTCTGGTTTGCATCGGGGTGATCATTTTGCGGCGGACTGATCCGGGCCGGGCTCGACCTTTTCGCGTGCCGCTGGTGCCGTTATTTCCAATCCTGGGGGTGGTAATGTGTACCGCTCTGATGTTGAGCCTGCCGATCCTTACCTGGATTCGGTTCTTCATTTGGCTGGCGCTGGGGCTGGTGATTTATCTTCTCTATGGGAAGAATCACAGCCGTTTGCAGCACGGGATCGATACGGGTGATACGGAGGATATCCTGCCGCCGCCGATCAAGCCGGACTAACGAGCGGTCGGGTAGCGCAGGCTGGGTAGCGGTCGCCGCGGCGACCTGGTTTTCGCATTTTGCGAAAACAGAACTTCCGGGACGATGCGGTTTCTCTGGCGCGGCGGTTCGGAAGCCTGTTTTGGCAAAATGCCAAAACCAGCACGCCTGGAGGCGTGCGCTCCCCGGAAAGCATGCTCTTCGTCGCTAGTCTTTGTCGGATTCGTCGTAGAAGAAAATGTTTATCATCAGCGTGACGCCCGCGCCGGCGGCGCCAAGGAAAAGGAGGATGGCCAGGCCGGGATAACCCCAGATCTGGAAGGTGGTTTCCACTCGCATCATCATGGCGGCACCGACAATCAAGGCCGCGATGATGAGGCCGACGGTGATGCGGTTGGCCACTTTCTGGAAGCCGACAATGAGCGTTTTCTCGTCGATGGCGTCGACGGAGACTTTGAGTTCGTTATTCGCGACGGCGTCGAGGATTTTGTTGATCCGGGCGGGGAGGCGCTGGAGAAGATCTTTTAATTCGAGGACGCCGCTGAAGAGGTTCCCGGGCGAGAGGCTCTTCATCAGGCGCTGCTGCATGATCTGGGCGGCGTTGCGGCGGATGGAGGCGTTCGGGTCGAAGTCGGGGGCGAGGGCGTGGCCGACCTGGTCGAGATTGAGCAGCGTTTTGCCGAGCATGGTGAGTTCGGACGGGACGCGGATGCCGTTTTCTCCGGAGGCCTGGGTGACTTCGAGGACGAGGCGGCCGACCTGCATTCGCTCAACCGTGGCGCCCTGCTGGCGGACGACGATCTCACCGATGTGGCGCCGGAACTGCGTTTCGTCGAAGTCTTCTTTTTTCTGGCCGACTTTGATCGCGATCTCGCAGGCGTCGTCGCCTCGGCCTTCGGCGATGGCGAGAAGGAGTTGGAGGAGCTGTTCCTGCAGGCCGGGCATGATGCGGCCGACCATGCCCAGGTCGATCAAGGCGACGCGGTAGTCGTCGGTCAGGAAGACGTTGCCCGGGTGGGGATCGGCGTGGAAGAAGCCGTGTACGAGAATTTGCTCGAGGTAGGCGCGGAAGAGTTCTTCGGCGAGCGCGGCGCCGTCGAATTCCATTCGGCCGAGCGGGCTCAGGTCGGTGATCTTTTTGCCGTGCACGTATTCCATCGTGAGCACGCG
>JBBSLZ010000153.1:0-7848 GCA_038233435.1 Chthoniobacterales bacterium | reverse complement strand
TGCTCACCGGCGACAACGAAAAAACCGCCCGTGCCGTCGCCAGCCAGCTAAAAATTGACCGCGTCGAAGCCGGCGTGGCTCCCGAGGAAAAACACGCCCGCGTCCAACAGCTTCGCCACAGCGGCAAAGTCGTCGCCATGGCCGGCGACGGCATCAACGACGCCCCCGCCCTCGCCGCCGCCGACGTCGGCATCGCCATGGGCACCGGCACCGACGTGGCGATGGAAAGCGCCGGCATCACCTTGCTCAAAGGCGACCTCCGCGGAGTCGCCAAAGCCATCACCCTCAGCCGCGCCGTCATGCGAAACATTCGGCAAAACCTCTTCTTCGCCTTCATCTACAACGCCGTCGGCATCCCCATCGCCGCCGGCCTGCTCTACCCGGTCTTTGGCTGGCTCCTCAGCCCCATCATCGCCGGCGCCGCCATGAGCCTAAGCTCCGTCTCCGTCATCACGAATGCACTGCGCCTCAAGGCGGTAAAATTGTAGAGCCTCGGTAGAGTTCACGACCAAGAGAGTTGTCTCGCCAATGTGGGATTACCATCCTTGCCATGCCCATGGTGACCATCAAGATGACCGAAGCACAATTCGCCGCTCTCGCGCGCGGGGCACTTCTAAAGCGGGCGTCTTGCGCGACGCTTTCCTGAACAAGCAGCCGCGAAATGCCGAGGATTCGGCCTACGACTTGATTTCGGATTTGGTTGGCAGCGTGAAAGGCCCGCGCGATCTCGCCGCCAATCCGAAATATTTGTCTGAAGACGGCAAGCCACGCGCCGCGCGGCGGAAATGAGCCGCCGCTACATCATCGATACGGTCCCATCGTCGCCCTGCTCAACGCGTCGGACGCCCACCACGCCTGGGTGGCCGCTCAAATCAAAGAGCACCGCGCGCCTTTCCTGACCTGTGAAGCCGTCCTTTCCGAAGCGCTTCACCTGCTCGAACAAACACGCGGTGGCCCCGACCGCCTCCTCCAAATGCTCGACCGCGGCTTTTCTCCGGCTCGACTTCACCGCCAATGACCAGATGCCTGCTCTGGCCCGGCTCCTCCGCCGTTACGCCGATCTCCCGATGTCGTTTGCCGACGCCTGCCTCGTGAGCATGACCGAGCTGGATGAAAAAGCGGCGTCTTCACGTTGGATCGCGACTTCCTTGTCTATCGAAAGAACAACCGCCAAATCATCCCCCTTCTCTCCCCGCCGCGACGATGACGGGCGCTGCGTCGATGAAGCCTTAAGGCGAATGAGCAACGCCGTCATGCCCTCAGCGAAACCATCCGGCTGATGAAAGAGATCGACAAAGTCATCGAATAATATGGCGGCTGACCCGGCGCCTTCTAGCAAAAGCAGCGAGAGGCTGATCGGATCCGCGACTGGCAGTTTAAGAACCGAAAACATGCCAGAAGTTTAACCCTCTTCCGGTCGGCTCACAACGCCGGTCGGTCTTGCCGCCAAACGAGGAAGCGAGAGCGTTCCGACTTCGAAAAGCGTTTTCGGAGCTGGCTCCGCGTTTACCCTGGGTAGGGTCGCCGCGCTGCGGCGACCAGCACGCGTGGCCTGCGACAGAAATGATTCGAGAGCTCCCGAGCCGAATCGCCGCTTGGACGGCGCAAGGCGCCGTCATACCCGTCGAGTTTAATCAACGACCTCGAGGCCCATCTGCCGCGCCGTGCCGGCGATGATCCGGAAGCCCGCTTCGTCGTTGCGCGAATTCAGATCGTTCGCTTTCGTCTTCACGATCTCCATTATCTGTTTCCGCGTCACTTTTCCGACCTTGGTCTTGTTCGGCTCTTTCGAACCGGCCGCGATGTTCGCGGCCTTCTTCAGCAGAATGGCCGCAGGCGGGCTCTTCGTGATGAAAGTAAACGACTTGTCTTTGAAGACCGTAATCACAACCGGCAGAATATCGCCGGCCTGTTTCTGGGTGGCGGCGTTAAATTCTTTGCAGAACGCCATGATGTTGACGCCGCGCGGCCCGAGCGCGGTGCCGACAGGAGGAGCCGGATTCGCCTGACCGGCGGGAATCTGCAATTTAATGTGAGCGATGATTTCTTTGGCCATAAAAAGGATTCAGGTTTCAGGGTTCCGGGTTCAGATCAGCGGCTCACTTCTGAACCCTGAATATGAACTCTGACACCCTTTCTTAAAAATTTATCCGCGTTCGACCTGCCAGTATTCCAGCTCCACTGGCGTGGCCCGGCCGAAGATCGTGACCGAGACGCGCAGCTTGCCGCGGTCCGGATCGATTTCCTCGACGACGCCGTTTTGGTTTTGGAAGGGGCCGTCCGCCACTTTGACGGTTTCGCCCACTTCAAAGCTGACCTTCGGTTTAACGCTTTCTTCGCGCTCGCGCATTTGCGCCAGCATGTTGTCCACCTCCGCCTGCCGCATCGGGATGGGCTTGTCCTTGGTGCCGGCAAAGCCAATCACGCCTGGCGTATCGCGAATGAAATACCAAGTGCGACCGACCAATTGATTTTCCTCGTCGAGCAGGTGCATATTCGCGATCAGATAACCCGGAAAAAATTTCCGCGTGGTCTCGCTCTTCTTGCCTTTCTTGATCTCCGAGACCCGCTCCGTCGGGACGAGGACGTCGAAGACGACGTCGCTCATCTCTTCGGTTTTGACTCGTTTCAAAATGTTGTCGCGCACCTTGTTCTCCTGCCCGGAGAGGACATGCACCACAAACCACTGATCTTTTGCCGCAAGTTGAGCCATATCAGTGCAGGCGGGTGAAAAACTGGATCACGTTAACAAGGATGAAATCGAAGAGGGCCACGTAGCCGCCGAGGAGGAGCATGGCGATGATCACGACGAGGGTGGAATCGGTCAGCTCTTTATACTTCTTCATCCCCTTCTCTTTGGGATCCCAAGGCCAGGAGGCCTTCTGAAGCTCCACTTTCACTTCGTGGATAAAGCTTTTTGTCTTCGTGATCATGCGACGCAGGTTCGATTCGGGAAAGTTATCAACGGGTTTATACAGGCCAGGAGGGACTCGAACCCACAACCGACGGTTTTGGAGACCGCTACTCTACCAATTGAGCTACTGACCTCTGAAACTTCTGATCTGAGATTGCTGATCGCTGATTGGGGGCAACGTTCGCACGCCACTCGCAATCAGCAATCGGAACTCTGCCCTCAGCAATTCCTTTAGTCCAAAATATCGCCGACGCGTCCCGCGCCCACGGTGCGGCCGCCCTCACGGATGGCGAAGCGGATCGTCTTCTCCATCGCGATCGGGGTGATCAATTCCACCTCCACCGAGACGTTATCGCCCGGCATCACCATCTCGACGCCTTCCGGCAACTTGACGGTCCCGGTTACGTCCGTGGTGCGGAAGTAAAATTGCGGACGGTAGTTGGTGAAGAACGGCGTATGCCGACCCCCTTCGTCTTTGCTCAAGACGTAAACTTCCGCTTTGAACTTTTTGTGCGGCTTGATCGAGCCCGGCTTTGCGATCACCTGGCCGCGGAAGATATCGTCCTTCTTCGTGCCACGGAGGAGCAAGCCCACGTTATCGCCCGCCCGCGCTTCGTCGAGCAGCTTCCGGAACATCTCGATGTCCGTGCAGGTCGTCTTCGCCGTATCGGTGATACCGACAATCTCGACTTCCTCCATTTTCTTCAGGATGCCGCGTTCCACGCGACCGGTCGCGACGGTGCCGCGGCCTTCAATGTTAAACACGTCTTCCACCGGCATCAGGAACGGTTGATCGATCGGGCGCTCCGGAATCGGGATGTAGTCATCCACCGCCGCGATGAGCGCGAGAATCTGCGCTTCCTGCTCGGCATCGCCGTTCAGCGCCTTCAGCGCACTGCCTTTGACAATCGGAATGGCATCGCCCGGGAATTCATACTGCGTGAGCAGATCGCGCACTTCCATCTCCACGAGATCGAGCAGTTCAGGATCGTCCACCATGTCGACTTTGTTCAGGAACACGACCACCGAAGGCACGCCGACCTGACGGGCGAGCAGGATGTGCTCACGCGTTTGCGGCATCGGACCGTCAGCCGCGGAAACGACCAGGATGGCGCCGTCCATCTGCGCCGCGCCGGTGATCATGTTCTTCACATAATCGGCGTGGCCGGGGCAATCGACGTGCGCGTAGTGGCGCTTATCGCTCTCGTATTCGACGTGCGCGGTCGAGATGGTGATGCCGCGCTCTTTCTCTTCCGGAGCGGCATCGATCGAATCGTAAGCGCGCGCCTGGGCAAAGCCTTTCTTCGCGAGCACGGTGGTGATCGCGGCCGTCAACGTGGTCTTGCCATGATCGACGTGACCGATAGTGCCGACGTTTACGTGCGGTTTTTTCCGTTCAAATTTGTCCTTAGCCATCTCGATTCTCCTTTTTTAACTGAACTGCGTCTGTGTGGGTTTGAATTTTACTGGCCGATCGCGAGCCCAAATCTGGAGCCCACAACCGGGATCGAACCGGTGACCTCGTCCTTACCAAGGACGTGCTCTACCAACTGAGCTATGTGGGCGGCGTTTCGTCATCTCGCTGCTCACCGCGCTCTCTCCGCTGAATCCGAAAATCCAGCCAACAATCAGAGCCTCTCGGCGAACCGGTCGCCTCTGCCAGAAGATAAAAGTCCCAGAGCCGCGTCAAACTTCGCAATTTGAACGACCGTGGGACCTTTTCGTTCCAGCAAAAAGCGTCGGCAAGCTAACAGCGCGCTTGCCGGTGTCAAAGCAATTTCCTCGCCTGGAGTCCAACGTCATCTCGCTTGGTCGCCGGAGCAATCTGGCGCGTCTGCGAGGCATCGTTAGCGGCCAGGCGGCGGAACCATCGCGGCGGGGGAACTCGCCGCCGCCGGGGTGATCACTGGTGTGGCCGCCGCCGGTGCTGGCATGCCGGCCGCCGGGCTGGCCTTGGCCTTCATTTTTGCCTCGTAAGCCACTTTGGCCTCCAGCGGCTTCAAACGGGTAGTCGCGTCCGCGTCTCCGGGCTTTAACTTCAAGACCATCTTAAAATCCGAAATCGCCTTCTCCGCATCGCCCATCAAGCTGTAAGCGAAGCCGCGCCGGCGATAGCCTTCGGCGTCTTTCGGCGATTTCTCGATCAAGGTCGTGAAATCCGCAATCGCCTCCTCGTATTTCTTCAGATTCCGGTAGGCAAAACCACGCCGCTCCAAGGCCTGCACATCGCCCGGTTTTTGCTCCAAAACCGCGGAGTAATCCTCCAGCGCTTTCTCGAAATCTCCCTTCCCGACGTAGCCGAAAGCGCGAAAGCGAAACGAATCCACATCCTTCTCATCCAGCTCGATCGCCTTCGTCAAATCCTCGATCCCCTCGTCGTATTTCTTCTCCGACACCCTGACTTTGCCGCGTTCGCTGTAGGCGTCGGCGTTATCCGGAGAAAGCTCGATCACCTTGGTGAAATCTTCTCCCGCCTCCGCCAGCTTGCCCTCCGCGCGGTAGGCTTTGCCGCGGTTGCTGTAGTGCTTCGCCGTCTTCGGGCTGGCCTTGATCGCGAGCGAAAATTGCTCGATCGCGCCCGCGTAATCCTTCTTTTTCGCCAGCTCGACCGCTTTCCGCGCGTAATCCGAATCGTCCTCAGCCGAGAGTTTTCCCGCCGGCATCGTCACCCCCAGCGCCAGCGCGGCCCAACCGATCAATGCTGCTCGTTTATAAATATTTGCGTTCATGCTATTTCAAGATCGTGCCCAGCCCCGCCACCGCGTCCCAATTAATTGAAATGCCCGCTCAGTCCGGCGAGCGCGTCATCATTTTTTTTGCGATCAAAATGACGATGATAAACAACAACAAAAGCGCGCCCAGAGCGATGAACACGTTCGTCCGCGTCAGCAGCTTCATCGGCTCCGGCGTCGGCACCGGGGTCGGCTTGGCGGGTGTGGCCGCGACTGGCGGAGCCAGCTTTGCGTTCACGAAACGGAGGCGTTCCTCCGCGTTAAAATCCTCCGGCCGGATCTTCAGGTAAGCCTGCAGATCGGCCTGCGCGGGCGCATATTGTCCCTGTGCCGCATAGGCGTCCGCCCGCCGGCTCAATGCCAGCGTGCTATCCGGAGCCACTTCCAGCGCCTTGCTGTAATCCGCCACCGCCAGGTCGTATTGCTTCTGTTTGTAATACGCCAGACCGCGCCGCTCCAGTGTGCGCGGGTCATCTTTTTTCAACTCCAGCGCCTTGTTCAGATCCGCCATCGCAGGCTCGATTTGATTCAACTCCACCTGCGCCGCCCCGCGCAGCGAATAGCCATTGTAATCCTTCGGCGCCAGCTCGATCGCCTTCGTAAAATCCGCGGCCGCTTCCGTGAATTTTTGCAGCCCGGATAGATAAACTCCGCCACGGTCGATGTAGAGCCGCGAGTCCTTCGGGCTGGCCTCGATCGCTCTCGTGAAAGCATCGATCGCCGGCTGGAGCTGCCCCTGCTGCGCCAGTTGCACGCCTTTCGCCGCCTCCGCCATTGCCTCTTTGTCGCCGCCTTTTTTCTTTTGCGCCAGGCTCGTCTCCGCCAACGCCACGCACGACAGCGCGACCAACAGCCAACTCAGTTTTTTCGTCATCATAAGTAAAGTTCCAGTCTTCTCGGTTACCTCGTTTGTGCGCGAGGATTCGCCTGCAAGCCAGCAAAATAAAACGGGCGCCGCCCACCGCGCGCGCTTTTCCGTTGCTAAGCGCAAACGAAGTTTCCACATTTCGCTCCGATGGCTTTGAAGAAATATCTACAGCAGCGCCGCGCCGCGGTCGATCGCGCCCTCGGTCGCTTCCTGCCCGCCGCCACCGTCCGTCCCGCCACCATTCACCAGGCCATGCGCTACAGCCTTTTCGCCGGCGGCAAGCGCCTCCGCCCCATTCTCTGCCTGGCCGCAGCCGAAGCGTGCGGCGGCCAGACCGCCGCCGCTCTCCCTTTCGCCTGCGCGGTCGAGTGCATCCACACCTACTCGCTCGTGCACGACGATCTGCCGAGCATGGATAACGACGATTTCCGCCGCGGCCGGCCCACCTGCCACAAAGCTTTCGGCGAAGGCATCGCCGTCCTCGCGGGCGACGCCCTCCTCACCATCGCCTTCGAAATCGCCGCCCGAGCTGAGCCCACCCGCCGCTATCCGTTTCGGAAAATCTTTCACGAGCTCGCGTCCGGCGCCGGCAGCCGGAAGCTCATCGCCGGCCAGGTAGCCGATCTCGAGGCCGAAGGCCGGCCCATCACCCGCGCGCAGTTGCGCTACATCCACCTCAACAAAACCGCCGCCCTCCTCACCGCCGGCGTCCGGCTAGGCGCCATGAGCGCCAACGCGACCGCCCCTCAACTGGAGGCCCTGAGCGATTTCGGCCGCTCGTTAGGCCTGGCCTTCCAGGTCATCGACGACATCCTCGATGTGACCCAGACAAGCGAGAAACTGGGCAAAAGCGCCGGCAAGGATGCGGCTGCGCAAAAAGCCACCTATCCGGCCGTGCTCGGTCTGGAAAAATCCCGCGCCGAAGCCAAGCGCCTCACCCAGGAAGCCCACCACGCCCTCGATCTCTTCGGCAAAAAAGCCGATCTCCTGCGCGCGCTCGCCCATCATCTCCTCGAGCGGGAATACTGAGCCTCGCGCCGACCTACCCCAGCGCCAAATTCGGATCGATCTCCTCCGTCACCCGCGAGGAAAACCCAGCCGCAAAACGCAAACCCGCGGCAAACCC
Source organism: Chthoniobacterales bacterium (assembly GCA_038233435.1). GTDB lineage: Bacteria > Verrucomicrobiota > Verrucomicrobiia > Chthoniobacterales > UBA10450 > JACCTI01. The sequence goes on along the minus strand of JBBSLZ010000153.1, from coordinate 208 downwards.
GATCATGACCGCGTTATCGGTCGAGAGCGCCGGAGCCGCCGCCAACAACCGTAACCCCGCCGCCGCGCAGCCCGCCTCCATTTGCCGCCGCAACTCCCCGTTACAGCTCACGCCCCCGCTCAAGGTCACCAACGTCATCCCGCTGGAGCGCGCCGCCGCCACCGCCTTCCTCACCAACACCTCCACCGCCGCCGCTTGAAACGAGGCG
>JBBSLZ010000152.1:0-7849 GCA_038233435.1 Chthoniobacterales bacterium | reverse complement strand
CGCGACGGACGTTGCCTTAACCAAGGCGAGTAGCGGGCAGCCAAGCGACGCGACCAATTTCCGGGCCGACGTGAATACGAACGGCAGCATCAACGCCACGGACGTGGCGCTGGTGAAAGCACAATCGGGGAGCGTGCTGCCGTGAGTGTAGCGGCCGTTGAAGGTGAAAAAACGGCGCGCGCACGGTCAACTATCCAGCCGTAAAACTGGTCGAGATACGTGGATACGAATGTGCGCGTCGAAGCCTCCAGGAATTCCGCGTAAAAAAGGTAAAATAGGTGTTGACGCGTTTGTGCGGTTTCGGATACAAGCGGGCTAAGAGCGCGAAATTTTCCGCTCATCAACCCCTACAAAAACCAATGAAAACAAAAACCCCCCCCCCCCCGCAACACATCCTAATCTGTCTAAGTATCGTGCTGGCCTTCGCGGCCTTGAGTTCGCCGCTCCGTGCGGCCACCACCACCTGGACCGCCGCGAGCGATAACAACTGGTTCAATGACGCGAACTGGACCAACTTTGTGCCGACGGCTTCGACCGATGCCTATATCAATAATGGGACCAAGGTCTTTATTGAAAGCCCTGGGGCCGCGGCACGCACGGTCACGATTGGGGCGAATCCGGGAGATTCTGGCGCACTGTTCGTGGATGGGACTAATGGCGGTTCTTTGACAGTTTCCGTAGGTTGCGGCGGCAACACGGAGGATCCAAACTATATTGGCCTCGGCATTTATGTCGGGTATGGAGGCAGCGGTGAGTTGAGCATCTCCAACGGCGGCACGGTGACGAGCGGCTACGGCTATATCGCTCTCCTGCCGAAAGACGAAACGAACGAGGCCTCGAATGGCGCCGTCACCATCGAGGGCGCGGGTTCCGCTTGGACGTTCGCCGGCTGCCCCGACGCCCGGCTCTTCGTGGGCGGAAACAACACCGCGGCAAACCTTGGTGGGATCGCCCTGCTCAGCGTCACGAGTGGTGGAGCCATTAACATCACCAATCACACTCAAGCCCTGGTGAGCCTGAGCGTGGGAGTTTCCGGCACCTTGACGGGTAACGGAACGATCACTCTGACCGGCGACTCTTTTGTCTCGCGCCTGGCGGCTATCAAAGGGACGCTGGCGGCGAGTGGAACCCTTCCATTCGTTGGCAATCTCGCTCTAGCCTCATCCGCGATGACGCTCTTTAATGTTACACCCCAGGCTTCGGATAGGATTGACGTCAAGAACGCCACCGGGACCGTGGCAGGATTCGTGATCCTAGACGGACGCCTCTCAGTCACGATGACCGGCACATTTACGCCCGCTGTGACGAGATACACGCTCCTAGAGGCGGCAGGCGGCCGCGTCGACGACAGCATTTTCCAGAGCGTTTCCATCAAATATCCGGTGAAGCAACACTTCACTCCGAAGATTAGTTACGATGCGAGCCATGTTTATCTTGATCTCGATTTCACCCAGTGAGGTGAATGCGACGGAGTTTGGAAAAGTCGATCCTCGCCAAGAGTTGAAAGGATCTCCCGGCAGGTGGCAGCGTCGATTTTTGGGCAGGCGCATATTGATCGCTTGTCTTGCTTGCGCGGGAATCGGGTGGCTGCCGGGGAAGACCGGGGCGGGGGGCTCGGACACTCTCAGCCTCACCTTCGCGGAGCGAGTGGCCTACCAGTTTGCGATCGAGGAGGTCTATTGGCGGCATCGCATCTGGCCGAAGGATAACCCGCGGCCGAAGCCGCCGCTGGAGGCGCTGATTTCGCGGGAGGGCGTGGAAAAGAAAGTGAGCGATTATCTGCGGGCGTCAGAGACCCTGGCAGATGACCGGCAATCGCCGATTAGTCCCGCGCAGCTCCAACAAGAAATGGACCGCATGGCGCGCGACACTAGAGCGCCCGCGGTGTTGCGCGAACTCTTTGCCGCGCTCGACAACGATCCCTTCGTCATCGCGGAGTGCTTGGCCAGACCGCTCCTCGTGGGGCGAGTTCTGAGCGAGGCGTCGATGGGCGCTCATGCGGGGACGTCGGTCTCGAATGTTCGGATGGCCGGCGCAGGGAGTAGCTTAGCGTCAAAGATGTATAGGCTGCCGGACATTTTGATGCCCGAAAACGGCGCCGACAACAGCTGGACCGCTACAAGTAACCTCAACGCGCCGGACGAACGCGCGTCTCACACTGCGGTGTGGACCGGGAGCGAAATGATTATCTGGGGCGGGTTCAATCTTTCGTCCGGGACTTTGAACACCGGCGTCAAATACAATCCCGCCACCGACAGTTGGGTTGCCATCAGCACTTCTAATGCGCCCACGGCCCGATCGAGCCACACCGCCTTATGGACCGGCAGCGAAATGATCGTTTGGGCTGGATCTATTGTAGACACTGGCGGCCGTTTCAATCCAGCCGCGGACAGTTGGGCAACTACCAGCACCGCGAACGCACCTCAGGCACGAACACGGCACACGGCGGTCTGGACCGGCAGCGAGATGATCGTCTGGGCTGGATACGGATGTGGTGGCAACTGCCGGCTGAACACCGGCGGGCGATATGATCCTGCGACCGACCGTTGGATTTCGACCAGCACCCTGAATGCGCCTGTTGCGCGATGGAACCACAGGGCCATATGGACTGGCAGCGAAATGATTATTTGGGGTGGCACCGACCAGACAAATTATTTACGCACCGGCGGCCGATACAATCCCTACCTGGATGCGTGGAACCCTGTGGCTGACCCGGGTACGACTCCGGGCCGAACCTCTTTTGCCGCAGTTTGGACGGGCCATGAAATGATCGTCTGGGGCGGAGTGGATGAAATGTTTAACCAAACCAATACCGGTGGGCGGTACGACCCTGCCACGGATAGCTGGATGGCGACGGGCGCGGCCGACGGCGCGCCCGCCCCGCGCGATTCGCATAGCGCGGTCTGGACCGGGCGGGAAATGATCATTTGGGGCGGCACCTCCATAGCGACCGATTTCAATGATGGTGGCAGATATGACCCCGGCACCGACAGTTGGAGGCCGATGACGACGCTGAACGCACCTTTTGCCCGAGCCAATCACTCCGCGGTCTGGACCGGCAATGAAATGATCGTGTGGGGCGGCATCAGTTACGACACGGGATTCTTGCTCAACACCGGGGGTCGCTACTGCGCGCAGCCTTCCACCCCGCTGGCGCAGAGCGCGGTTTCTCGAAAGACGCACGGCAACGCGGGCAATTTTGAGGTCGATCTGCCGCTGAGCGGGCCGGCCGGAGTAGAGTGCCGGAGCGGCGGCACCACCGGCGATTACACCCTCGTAGTCACTTTTCTGGCCAACGTCTCGGTGCAGGGGAATCCGCAAGCAACCGTCACTTCGGGCAAGGGCGCGATCGGCCGCGGCGGAGCGGTCGACGGGGGCGCGGTCGTGACCAGCGGGAACGTGGTCACGATCCCGCTGACCAACGTGGGCGATGGCCAGGCCATCGAGGTCACGCTCAACAACGTGAATGGCTCGACCAACGTGATGATTCCGATGCGCGTCCTAATGGGCGACGTGAATGGCAACGGGGCGGTGAACGCAACGGATGTTACCCTAACCAAAGCGAGCAGCGGGCAGGCAAGCGACGCGACCAATTTCCGCGCCGACGTGAATGCGAACGGCGGCATCAACGCCACGGACGTGGCGCTGGTGAAAGCACAATCGGGGAGCGTGCTGCGATGAGAAAGCCATGCGAGCTGGCTCGACCAAGGAGGGGCGCTCTCCAGGCCGCCCCTTGTCCTGTTTCGAAACGCGGCGGCCGGGAGAGCGCCGCTCCTTGTCGCGGATGGAGCGGTCTGGCTCTTCTCACGGTTGCTGGATGGTTGCTCGCCGCTGGGACATTGCGCGCCGCCGTCCTTCCCGAAGCAGCCAACCAAGTTTCCAAGGGAACGCTCAGCTTTGCGGAGCGCGTCGCCTATCAGCGCGCGATCGAAGAGGTGCTCTGGCGGCATCGTATCTGGCCGAAGGAAAATCCGGGATCCAAGCCCTCGCTCGACGGAGTGATGTCAGCGGCGCAACTGGAGAAGAGAGTGGGAGACTATCTGCGTCGCTCGGAAGCACTCTCGGGTTTCTGGGGGCGGCCGTTGGAGGCTGCGCAACTGCAGGCTGAGATGGAGCGCATGGCGCAGCAGAGCAGGCAGCCCGAGGTCTTGCGCGAGCTCTTTGCCGCGCTCGGCCAGGATCCGTTCGTGATCGCGGAGTGTCTGGCCCGGCCGGCTTTGGCCGAGCGCGTGTTATCGAATTGGTATGGCTACGATCAACGAATTCACGGGGAGCTGAAGGAGCGCGCGGAAGCTGAGCTGAGGCTGCATCCCGGCGCCGAGCGGATGAAGCAGCTGAGCGGCCAGTATCGCGAAATGGAATATTTCAAGAGCGCCCGCGGCGATCACCGGGAGAACACCGCCAGGGTCGATCGGGAAAGGACGCTAACCCGCGGCGAATGGGACGAGACCCTGCAAAAACTGGCGGGAATAACGATCGGAAAACTGAGCGCCCTGCGAGAGGACGAACTGTGCTACTACACGACGGCGGTGCTTGAGAAAAGCGAAGACCGGGTCACGATCGCGACCGTCACATGGCCAAAGGAGTCGCTGGAGTCGTGGGTGGCCAAGGCGGAAAATCAGACGCTGGATGCGATGGCGATGCCGGGCGCGGCCTATACTCTTCCGCAGATGCTGGAGCAAGCGGCCGGATGTGACGATAGCTGGACGAGCACCGCGATCCAAAGCCCTGGCCGCAGTCGGCATACCACAGTGTGGACTGGTAGTGAAATGATCGTGTGGGGCGGGGCGATTGGGCTGAACGTCTTTTCGAACACGGGATCGAGATACACTCCGAGCACGGACAGTTGGGCCGCGACGAGCACCTTCAACGCACCCACTAATCGGGCCGATCTCACCGCCGTGTGGACCGGCAGAGAAATGATTGTTTGGGGCGGAGACACTCCCGGCGTCTGGTTCGATACGGGAGGACGATACAATCCAGGCGCAGACAGTTGGATTTCTACGAACACGGCCAATGCGCCCGAAGCACGTGGAAAGCACACTGCGGTGTGGACTGGCAGCGAAATGATCGTCTGGGGCGGATACTTCCAAGCTCCGCCGGCGACTGATCGCTACGTAAACACGGGCGGAAGATACAATCCCTATACGGACAGTTGGACAGCCACGAACACCGCCAACGCGCCCGCTGGCCGGGATTCTCATACCGCAATATGGACGGGCACGGAAATGATCGTCTGGGGTGGAGCAATCGCCAACAGCCAATGGGTTAATACGGGCGGGAGATACAACGCCACGACGGACAGTTGGATCGCGACGAGCACCGCCAACGTGCCCTCCGCCCGAGCCGACCACACGGCCATCTGGACTGGGAGTGAAATGATCGTCTGGGGCGGATTTACTTTCTCTAGCCAGACCGATACCGGCGGCAGATACAATCCCAGCGCCGACAGTTGGACTGCGACCAGCATCCAGAATTCGCCTACCAGGCGATGGGATCACGCCACCGTGTGGACGGGAAATGAAATGATCGTCTGGGGCGGCTTCGGGTGTACCGGAAGCCCGATGTGCCAAAGCACTACCTACCTAAACACCGGCGCAAGCTATGATCCGAGCACAGATGGTTGGGTTGCTATGACGACGACCAACGCGCCTACACCCCGAGAGTCTCCCACAGCGGTGTGGACTGGCCGCGAAATGATCGTCTGGGGCGGCTTCTTTTACGACGGCAGCTCTCATTATTTGAACACTGGCGGGAGATACTGCGCGCAACCGTCAGCGCCGATCGTGCAGGGGGCGGTCTCTCGAAAAACGCACGGCAGTGTGGGGACGTTTGAGGTTGATCTTCCATTGAGTGGGACGCCGGGAATCGAAGGCCGCAGCGGCGGCGCCACCGGCGATTACACCATCGTCATTACCTTCCTCGCTAACGTCTCGGTGAACGGAAATCCGCAAGCCGCAGTCACCTCGGGCATCGGGACGATCGGAAGCGGCGGCACCGGCAATGGCGGGATGGTTCTCACCAGCGGGAATGTCCTGACCATTCCACTAACCAATGTCGCTAACGCTCAAACCATTCAGGTCACGCTCAGTAATGTGAATGGCTCGACCAACGTGACGATCCCGATGGGGGTGCTGACTGGCGATAGCAACGGGAGCGGAGCCGTGAATGCCACCGACGTTTCGTTAGTCAAATCGCGCAGCGGACAGTCGGTGGATGCGACCAGCTTCCGCCTGGACGGGAATGTGGACGGCAGCATCAATTCCACCGATGTCTCGTTGGTCAAAGCGTCCTCCGGAATGGCTCTGCCCTGAGTTTGTTCGGGGCGCGCATCACCGTGGGCCTTCGGCCGCCCCGGTTCTTGAGGCGCAGGCGTGAGGGAGGAGTGATGGAGTAGTGGAGTGAAGGAGTGTTGGGAAAACGAATTTGCCTCATCACTCCTTCACTCCAACACTCCATTACCCCGCCCTCTGTGAAAGCGCTTTTCCTCACGAACGAATACCCGCCGAACGTTTATGGCGGGGCGGGCGTACATGTGGATTATCTTTCGCGGGAGTTGGCGAAGACGATGCCAGTGGAGGTGCGCTGTTTTGGCGAACAAAACAGGGCGGAGGGGAATCTGCGGGTGCGGGGATTTTCGGTGGATCAAGCGGCGTTCGCTTGTCCCGCTCCTTTGCGGCCGGTCTTTGGCGCGGTGCAGCGCTGCACGGACTTCAATACGGCCGAAATCGAGGCTGATGTGGTCCATTGCCATACTTGGTACAGTCATTGGGGTGGCATTCTGGCGAAGCAAAACTATGGGATTCCGCTCGTGATCACGGTGCATTCTCTGGAGCCGCTGCGGCCGTGGAAGCGCGAGCAATTGGGCGGCGGCTACGATTTCACGGTCTGGCTGGAGAAGACGGCGCTGGAAATGGCGGACGCGGTGATCGCGGTCTCGCGCGAGACGAAGGCGGATCTGGAACGGCTTTTTCAAATCAAGCGGGAACGGCTGCATGTGATCTATAACGGGATAGACCTGGAGGAATATCGGAAGGTCGAGACGACGGCTGCGTTGCGGCGGTTTGGGATCGACGCGGAGAAGCCTTACGTGCTTTTTGTGGGCCGGATCACGCGCCAGAAGGGGATCATCCATCTGGTGCGCGCGATTGAACACATGACGCCCGGCGTGCAGGTCGTGCTCTGCGCCGGGGCACCGGATACGCCGGAGATCGGGCGGGAGATGGAGGCGGCGGTGCAAGACGCGCAGGCGAAACACGGCAACGTGATCTGGATTCGCGAGATGGTGGACAAGCCGAGCGTAATCGAGCTCTACTCGCACGCGGCGGTGTTTTGTTGTCCGTCGATTTACGAGCCGTTCGGGATCATCAATCTGGAAGCGATGGCATGCGAGACGGCGGTGGTGGCGAGCGCGGTGGGCGGAATAAAGGAGGTCGTGGTGGAGGGCGAGACGGGTTTTCTGGTGCCGCTGGAGCAGATGGAGGAGAGCCCGTTCGAGGCGAAGGAGCCGGAGCGGTTTGCGCGCGATCTGGCGGCGCGGGTGAATCAACTGATCGGCGATCCGGCGTTGCGCGAGCGTTTCGGCCGGGCGGGCCGGAAGCGGGCGGAGGCGAAGTTTGGGTGGGCGGCGATCGCGCGGGAGACGAAGGCGCTTTACGACAGCCTTTTGGCGAGCCCGTGAGTGACAGGGGGCGGAAAGGTGGCATTTTGGGAGGCTCACGAGCGGGCCCTCTTATGTTTGTCGATCGAATCAAAGTTTTTGCGCAAGCCGGTCATGGCGGGCGCGGTTGTGTGAGCTTCCGGCGGGAGAAATTTGTGCCGCGGGGCGGGCCGGATGGCGGGGATGGCG
>JBBSLZ010000151.1:0-7897 GCA_038233435.1 Chthoniobacterales bacterium | reverse complement strand
TGCGCCGCCAAAAACTGCAGGCGCTGCAAAAACTGGGCGTGCACGTTTTTGGCGCCGCGTTTCCCGTTTCAGGCACCATCGCCGAGGTGCGGGCGAAGTTCGCCGAAGGCGCCGTTTTCGCCCTCGCCGGACGCATGACCGCGCATCGCGACATGGGGAAGAGCCACTTCGTCGATCTGCGCGATGCCACCGGGCGCCTGCAAATTTATGTGCAGACGAAGGAACTCGGGCCGGAGACGATGGAGGTCTTCGGACTGCTCGATATGGGCGATTTCCTGGGAGTGGAAGGCACCTGTTTTGTGACTAAAACGGGCGAGCCCACCCTCAAGGTCACCTCGCTCCGGGTGCTCGCGAAAGCGCTCCGGCCACTACCCGAGAAATGGCACGGCCTGCAAGACGTGGAGGCGCGCTACCGCCAGCGTTATCTCGACTTGATCACGAACGAGCGTTCCCGCGCCGTCTTCGAGAAACGCACCATCATCGTGCGCGAGATTCGCCGCTTTCTCGAAGACCGCGGGTTCATGGAAGTGGAAACGCCGATCCTGCAAGCGGTCGCGGGCGGCGCGGCGGCGGAGCCGTTCACCACCCATCATAACGCGCTCGGACTCGACCTCTACCTGCGCATCGCGCTCGAGCTTTACCTCAAGCGCATGCTTGTGGGCGGCTACACCAAAGTCTTCGAGATGAATCGAAACTTCCGGAACGAAGGCATCTCGCGCCGGCACAATCCCGAGTTCACGATGCTGGAGGCCTATTGGGCTTACGCGGACTTCGAGATGATGGCCGATCTGGTCGAAGAACTGGTCTGCCATCTGGCCGAGAAAGTTTCCGGCGGGTTGCAGATCGAGCACCACGATGCCGACGGCACGCTCATTCGCACGCTCGATCTGAAACGCCCATGGCGCCGCGCCCGTTACCGCGATCTCCTGCGCGAGATCGACCCGAAATGGTTCGATTACACGAGCGAAGAACGCCGCGCCCGCTGCGCCGAACTCGGCGTCCAGATCAGCCCGCAGATGGCCGATTACGAAGTCACCCAGCAAGTCTTCGAAAAGCTGGTCGAAGAAAAAACCTTCGACCCGCTCTACGTCACCCATTGCCCGAAAGAACTCGTCCCGTTGGCCAAGCAAAACGTGGAGGACGATTCCCTGGTCGACGTTTACGAACTCATCATCAATGGGCAGGAAATTTCGCCCGGTTACAGCGAGTTAAACGACCCGGTCGTGCAGCGCCGCCGTCTCCTCGAACAAGCCGGCGAAGAAACGCAGAAGCTGGACGAAGAATTCCTCCTCGCCCTCGAGCACGGCATGCCGCCCGCGGGCGGGATCGGGATTGGGATTGATCGCCTGGTCATGCTTTTGACCGGCGCGGAATCGATCCGCGATGTGATCCTCTTCCCCCTTCTCAAGCCGAAGCGGGACTAAGCACTTGCCCAGCCGACCGCCCGGGAGCGACTGGCGAAGAACGGCTGGCTTTCGGATGGCCTTTTCCCAATGAGCCGGATAAAACAACGGCACTCATGCCCCGCAATCGTTCCTCCTCAAAGGCCAACTCGACCGCCAACCTCGGCTTCGAGGCCAAGCTCTGGCTCGCTGCCGACAAGCTCCGCAGCAACATGGTGCGGCGGAGTACAAGCACACCGTCCTCGGTCTCATTTTCCTTAAATACATCTCCGACAGCTTCGAGGACAAACACGCCGAGCTCACTAAGGAGCCCAGCGCTGACAAGCATTGCTTAGGCAAACTCACCGTCCTCGCCGGCACGATCATCCTGATCGATCGCGCGCCGACTTCCGCTCTGGGGAGCGCGGGCGCCCCGCCCGCTGTGACCGGCGCCCCCGCCGGTCAGCCTCCCCCTCTTACCCTTCTCCGGTCCGAGAGCAATGAAACCATTCGACTTGGTCATCTTCCACGAAGCCGTCTCAAACGGAAGGATCGAATGGCGTAAACATGTTCTGCAGAAACTCGTGGAACGGGGCCTTTCGCTGCAAGCAGTTCGCGAAGCAATGCTCCGTGGCGAGCGGATTCGCGACTACGCCGATGAAACCTTTTCCCAGTGCGCTCTTCCTAAGTTATCATTCCGGCAGACCACTCCACGTCGTCGCCGCCTGTGACGAATTGAAGAAGCGCGCTTTTGTCATCACCGCCTACGAACCCTGCCTCGACGTTTTGAAGCCGACTACAAAACCAAACGAAAATGACCAACTCTCAAGCTGGCCTCTGCCCGCTCTGCGGCGGGAATAAAGGACCGGGGCAAATCACCTTCACCGCTGATTTGGGGACCGGGATCGTGGTGGTGCGGCGGGTGAGCGCCACCGTCTGCACTCAATGTGGCGAAGAATGGGTGGACGACGCGACCGCCCAGCGACTGGAAAAGATCGTGAACGAAGCGCGCACGCAGCATCGCGAGGTCGAAGTCACCGCCTTCGCGTAGTCATTATCGTTGGCCGTTGCCCCCTGGATTTACTGATGATCAGCCAAACGCCCGTAGCAGTGACCGTCCCTGATACTTTCGACGCGACGGAAGGCGCGGAGCACCGTTTGGCAAGCGCCCGGGCGGAGATGTGATCAAACTTTCCTCCCGACACATTGCGGCCTTCCAAGCCGGGCAAACCGTTGCGCTCGATGTGCAGAATGAATACATCATCTTTCTCCGATCCGCCGCTACCGAGGCGAAGGATTAGCCAGATCATGTGCGTCGAGTCCGCGGAGCTGGAGCCGGCCATCAACCTATCCACCCGCCGCCTTGCCGTCATGAATCTCGCCTGCGCGGCATCGAGGCCGACTTCGGCCCTCCGGCAGCCGCGGGACCGAACACCTTCCGGCGCGACCTCCATCCCGATCCCGCCTCGCGGGACGCCGACTACGTCCTGGCCAACCCGCCCTTCAATCCCGAGCCGAGCGGGACCAACTTCATTTGGACGCAGCGCTTCATCCACCACCTCGCGTCAGGGGAAGCCGGAACTCCCGCGGGCATGGCCGGCTTCGTTCTCGCCAACGGCACCATATCCTCCAACCAGTCCGGCGAAGGCGAAACAACCAAGTTCAAAGCCCTGCTGTGGAGGAACTGGAAATACTCCTGCACACTGAATTGATTAGGTTATCAAACCACTATGGCGAAAATTGAACTGTTACTCCAAGCTTTTGGGGCCGGCGTGCATGCTACGGCACTCAAAGAATTGCTATCGATTCCCGGTCTTACGCGGTTTGTTGCAAGTGTAGCGTTTGTTCGAGAAGAAGGCGTTGACGCAATTGCACCCGAGTTGAAATCGAACCACAAAGCATGTGCGTTCTTCGTCGGAATCCGCAACGGCATTACATCTGTTCAGTCTGTGCGTCGATTGCTTGAATTACGAGTCAAAGTATTTGCCGTGGATACTGCGTCCCGGTCCACACTGTTTCATCCGAAAATGTTTTTGAGCGTCGGTCCCGGAAAAGGCATCGCGGTCATTGGCAGCGCCAATGTGACGTTTAGCGGACTCCACAACAACGTCGAGGCCAGCACCGTCATTCATCTCGATCCCGCGGATGGCGATGACGCAAAGTTCCTCAAGGCGTCGCTTGACTCCATTGATGAACTCCCGGCCCGGTTTCCAGACCACGTATTTCAGATCAAGACGAAAGCAGCCGCGAATGTTCTTTTCGATCAGGGACGCCTTGCGGACGAGGAGATGATTGTTGCGACTCCGCCCCACTCTTCGATCAGAAAGGGAGAGCGAGACAAGCTGAGGCCGATCAAGCTCCCGCGACATTTCTCGCCTAAACACGGCAAGCGCATTCGCGCATCTCTCAAAGCTCAGGTCACCGCTGCTGCGGCAACAAAGCCGCCGGGACCGACGCCAAACGGAGACAGCCAATCCGCAGATTTCGTCTTGATCTGGGAAAGCAAAGCGCTGACTGAGCGTGACCTGAATATTCCGACCGGAGCAGGCACTAACGCCACTGGATCGATGCTGTGGAAGAAAGGTGCGGCAGAAGACATTGACCAGCGACATTTTTTCCGTGACGAAGTGTTGCGAAAATCGCTTGGAAACAGGACCCAAAACTCGCCCACTACCGGCGAGCTAAAGCCGATTTCGCCCTCGTCATCAAAGGTCTTAATTACGGAACCTACAGGTTGAAGCTTTCGCACAATACGAGCAAGACTTCGACAACCTACCAGCAAAAGAATGCGATGACCTCGGTCAGTTGGGGGCCTGTTGCCGAAGTTATTGGGAAGCGAGATCTCTTAGGCCGGACGATGTCCCTTTACCGAAATGGGAATACTCCACCGCAGTTTCTCATCGAGATCGACTAGACCAACACTGGACAGCCGTTGTCTGCGGGATCTTCTGAGGGCACTCGATGCCGTCGGTCCCGAAGCTTTACCCATGCCTCATGTAGAGACTCTTGGTCGGTTCGGCTTACGCCTAGTTTTCCCAAGATGAGCGCGTCCTGCATTCGCAGAAAATCAGAGTCGTTCGTTGCGTCGCGAAATCTTTTGTCGGCGACCTTGAGTTCGGCAGACGTCGCCTTAATCACAGGCACCAGAAGTCGCTCGATTTCTGATGGAACGAGTTCAAGAACTCCACCGCCGTAGTGTCTGCCTTCCAGTTCAGCAGTGAGACAGGTTAAGCTATTCACGAACCCAAGCACCAGTGCCTCCGGTTGGATACCAAGAGGCCGAATCCGGTAAGCCGTATCGGTCGTGTAGGCATCGGCACTGTTAAGTACAAGACGAGGATAGTGGTGGGCTCTCTTCAGCATCGCGATGGGTGCCGAATAAACTGAAGGCACTTTATACCACGTCCTCCTTGTGCGGCATTTGAAACGGGTGTGGAGCTTCTGGCTGAGTCCAATCTCCAGATAGCTCCTCACGTTTGCCGGAAGCTTCTCGATATCCTCTTCTTCGAACCACAGAAAATTCGCCGGCAAACCAGTCTCCTTGTTGACCTCATGATCCGAGTCGGAATACACGAGGCCTTTGACATGATCGCTCCGTCCAAACATCGGGTGCGCCCAACGCTGCAAAGCAAATTCTAACACCGTGGCGTCGGGCACGAGGAAGAACTTGTTTGCCCCCGTCACAATCCCCACGTCCACGGAAGCGATGTCAGCGAACTTTTTCACATCATCGCGGGCTTTGAGTTCGGCAAGGAGCGCACGTTCGCGCAGCGATAGAAAGACCGGCATCCACTTTCCCTCAATCGTAACGCCGTTCGTGTAGGCGGCGTTCTGGAAGTAGTCCTCCGGGTTACCTGCGAGTGCATCGCGCGATTTGACCGGGACAATCGCGACGCCTCGGCTCTTCTCCGCCACGTCCCGTTTCTTCTCAGCCATCAAAAGAACTGTTCCCTGCAAGGTGTCGTCGAACCAAATTTCTTCCGGGTCGAGAATGAGAATCTTCGAGCATTGCTCGGCCAAGTAGCGGCGGAGTGATTGGGCGTGGGGGATATGGAAGATTTCCGACGGAATCACCATCGCGAGCCGACCACCGGGGCGAAGCAACCGGATTGAAGCCAAGACAAACGGCACCCACGCATTGGTGTGTTTTGTGAAAGGCAGCATGAGCTGGCCGAATATTTTCTCGGCGAGCAATTGCTGCTCGGCTGGCAAATATTGGTAGCGAATGAACGGCGGGTTGCCGACAACGGCGTCGAAGCCTTCCTCGTTTTGGGCAAAAAACAGATACCAGCGCAGAAAATCCGTCCTCTGCATTGTGACCCGCAGGCTCGTTCGGGCAGCTGCCTTTTCCGCCTCCTCTCCATTTAGTTCGCAAGCGGTAACCCGCTTTACGCTCGAAATCCGAGCGTCCTCAATCGCGTCCAGAAAAGCTCCGTCTCCGCAACTCGGCTCAAGAATTGACTTGGGCTTCAGTACTTTAACCCAGCGCGCCAAGAACGACGCGATTGCGGGTTGAGTGTAGAACCCGCCACGAAGTTTCTGTGCTGACTCAAATTCGATGAAGTTCATTACGTCTTAGATGCGGTCACTTCTTTACTCCATAGGCTGCGGGATCCTCATGGAGCATGTGGATTGCTTGCTCTGCCGCAGGGTTGTCCGCGTGTTCGAGGCGAAATTTCTCCACGATCCGGCGCGCCTCAATTTCGTTGGCGTCGAGATAGAAAAACTTGGCAATCGCCGCGGCTTGCTCAGCCGTGAGCAAACGCTGCCCTAACTCAACCTTGCTTAGATGCGCCTGATCCATTTCGGCAGCGGCGGCGATGACTCTCAGCGGCAGTTCCTTAGCCTCACGTAGGCCACGAAGCCATTCCCCGAATCGCTGGGACGGCGCAGTGCAGGTTGCTTTCTTGTGTCTAGCCATTGTTTGGCTAGATACAAGGTGGCTGGCCCTCATGCAACCCATTTTTCAGAAAAACGCGGGCGCGGTCTGGCACACGCAGGGCAGCGGCAAGAGTTTCACCATGCTGTTCTTCGCCGCGCGGGTGATCCGCGAGAGCGCATGCAGAACCCGTGTGGTGATTTGTACCTCGGGGATGCGACCCGGCAGTGCAGAGCTTTCGCTCTCGTGCTAGACTCCGGCATCATGGAAAAACCACAGATCACGGCCTACCTGAAAACACAATGCGGTTGGAGCGGCGGCGTGCGCGCGGTTCTGGCTAAGTACGATCTTCCGTTTACGGAGAAGGACATCATTCAAAATCCCGCTTTCCGCTGGGAGATGGAGACGAAGAGCGGGCAGCCGCTTTCGCCCTGCGTGGAGATTAATGGCGAGATGGTGGCGGATGTGAGCGGAGAAGACGTGGAGCAGTATTTGATCAGCCGGAAACTGGTGCAGCCGAGCGGTGCCGACGCGGGTGTGCCGATCGATGCGCCTTGCTCGGATGACGAGCATGCGCGGCAGGCCGGCGCGGTGCGGATGCGGCTCTAGTTTCGGCTGGCTGACGGCACGGTAAGCAGCGTCGGGGATAGGCGTCTCTTTAATGAAGAAGCTTTTCGCGCGTCGCGTGTCGTCGCCCGGCAAGAAGAAGGGCAAGCTGCGCTGGGGCCTGAAGCTGATGCTGGCCGCCGTCGTTTTGGCGGCCGGTTTTGGGTTGATCACGTTTTATGCGCTTTGGGCGCAGACGTTCGACATGAAGCAGGTCGGACAAATGCCGGAGCGGAATACGGTCTTCGATGTGGACGGTAAGATCTATAGCCGGCTGGCGGGCGCGAACCGCCTGATCGTGCCGCTGAGCGAGGTCTCGCCGCTCTTTCTGGATGCGTTGATCGCGCGGGAGGATACCCGGTTTTATAAGCACGGGGGAATGGATGCGCGCGGACTTTTGCGCGCGGTCTATCGGAATCTGACCAGCGGCTCGGTGAAGGAGGGCGCAAGTACGATTACCCAGCAACTGGCGCGGAACAGTCTCCCGCTGGGAGGGCGGAATCTGCGCCGGAAGATGCTGGAGGCGATGGTGGCGCTGCGGATTGAGCGGCAGTTTACGAAGGCGCAGATCCTGGAGGCGTATGTGAACCGGATTTATTTCGGCTCGGGCTGCTACGGGGTGGAGACGGCGTCGCAGGCGTATTTCGGGAAGAATGCTTCGAAGTTAAATCTCTCGGAGGCCGCCGTGCTGGCGGGGTTGATTCGCAGCCCGAACCGTTTTTCGCCGCTGAAGAATCCGGAAGGCGCGGCGGTGCAACGGAACGCCGTCCTGGAGCGGATGCTGGATTTGAAGAAGATCACCGCCGCGCAGGCGCGGGAGGCGAAAGGGACCCGGATCGTCTCGAATCCGCGGCGGCTACCGCAGATTCAGGAGAACTATGCGATGGACGCGGTGCAGCGGGATCTGAACGTGCTCCTGACGCCGGAGCAGATCGACTTCGGCGGGCTCTACATTTATACGACGCTCGACCCGACGGTGCAGAATGCCGCCACGGAGGCGCTCGATGCGCATTTGAGCAAGGTGGAGCGT
>JBBSLZ010000150.1:0-7901 GCA_038233435.1 Chthoniobacterales bacterium | reverse complement strand
CGCACCGGGAAAAGAGAACTCGTATTTAGAATGCGGAGGTAGAAAAAGGCCAGGGTGGCGCCGATCCCGATCAAAGGAAGAAGATCGAGCACGCTGAGATGGACTCCGGCGGTGTGCAGCTCCGGCAGGATGACGACGTAGATATCGAGCAATTGCATGCAAAGAATCCAGCCGGCCAGAAGGCAAAGCTTTTCCGGCTTTTTCTTCGTCGCACGCAACAAAAGGAGACCGAAGGGGATGAAGAACCGTCCCACCAGCAGGATGATGTTGAGCACGTTCCACGACTCAGTGTTTCGCAGGATGAAGTACTCCGTCTCTTCCGGAATGTTCGCGTACCAGATGAGCATGTACTGGCTGAAGCCGATGTAGGCCCAGAAAACCGTGAAGGCCAACATCCATTTTCCCATGAAATGGAAATGCTCGACCGTGACCGTTTCGCGCAGATAACCGGCTTTCCGGAGCGCGAAGATGACGAGCACGGTCAACGACATGGAGCTGCCGGCGGCCCCGGCGAAGATGTAAACGCCCCACATGGTGGAGAACCACTTGTAGTTCAGGCTGGCCAGCCAATCGAAGGCGCCAAAGGTGAGCGAGAGGGCGAAGAGCGGCAGAAAGACGAAGGCCAGTTTCCGCATCAAGAGCGTGGAAGCGGGATTGCCGTCCTTATCCTGACTGACCGAGATGCGGCGGTAGAGGAACGAGGCAATGCTGAAAAAAGCGAAGAAGAGGACCGCCCGGATGACCCAGAAGTTCAAGTTCAGGTAGGCCCGTTTGCTATCGAGCAAATGATCCTGACCCACCGGAACGGTGAGCCATTCGTAGAGGTAATTGCGCAAGAAAAAGACCGGGATGAAGAAGAGCGCCAGCAACGGAAACAACGAGGCGATGTTCTCCCACTGCCGCCGGATCACGACCGACCATTCCGCATCGACCGCGTGGTGCACGATCGTCCAAAAGAAACAACCGGCGCAAAGCGTAAAGAAGAAGGCGAAGCCGAAGAGCCAGGAATAGGCAAACTGCTGGGGCGCAAGAAAGGCGCCCAGCCCGCTCAAGCCTAACCCGACCAGCGCGATCAAGCCCAGCACGACCGACAGACCGGCGAAGCGGCTCTTCTCGAAGTACTCGCCTTCCGGCGTCGGCAGGACGTGGGATCTTTCGCTCATGACTTGGGCGTCTCCGGGGTGGCGGCAGCGGGCGCGGGCGCCGCTGGGTCGGCCTTGGGCGGGGCATTCAGCTCGGCGCGATTCTCAGGCGGCACGTCGGCTTCGGTGGCGTTTTGGCTCCGCTGCAGAGCTCGTAGATAAGCAATGATCGCCCAACGATCGTTCACAGTTACGTTCGGTCCGTAGGACATCATCGTATTTTTCCCGTGCGTGATGGTGTTGAAAATTTCGCCATCGGACATGTTGCGAATGCGGTCGTCTTGCAAGGTGACGACGGTGGCAAGGCCATACTGTTTCACAATCCCATTGCCGGCCGCAGTGGCGCCGTGGCAGACCGCGCAGTTGACCGTGAAACGCTGTGCTCCGCGGGCCATGAACTCAGCGGTCACCGGCAGCGGAATGCCGGTGCCCCAATTGGACCCCATCTTCCCGGTGCTGTAGTAATCCATCCCGGTGCCGAAGGTTATCCGTTGCGCCTCGTGCCCGGTCGGGAGCGGCTCCGTCCCCGGAGAAGCCTCCTGCGAAGGCTGCGGCATTTCGTAGCCGAGAGGCACGGTGCCGGCCACCGGGACTCGCGGACCGCGATTATCGGCAAAGAAACCGAGCGGTGCCTGCGGATTCACTCTGGGCTGACGCACCATGTCGGGGAAAACCTCGATCGGCGCACCCGTACTTTTCTGGCCACGAAAACCGAGGAACGCTACCATCGCGATGCCGACCAGCAGGAAGATGAGAAAGAAGCCGCGCAGCATGATTAATCGTCCGCCGGTTTTGGTGAGGCGCTTAGGAATGACGAATCTCGAATGACGAAGCCCGAAACAATGACGAAGTCCGAATGACAGAAAAAATCCGTCATCGCAATCCGCGTTTCGTCATTCATCATTGATTCGGGTTTCGTCATTCTGGTTTCGTCATTTCCGGTTCATCCGAGCCGGTCAGTCTTCGTGCACCACCGTGATGTGTTGGCCGCCGCTGCCTTCGAGCAGGTCGCGCGCTTCGTTTTCCGTGAACCGCGGATCACGCGCTTCGATCACGAGGAAGAAGCCGTCGTTGCTGGCTCGGGCGAATCGGTTCCAGTTAAAAATCGGGTGATACCAGCGCGGCAACCCATTCATGATCAGCATCGCGAAGAAGCAGGTGAAAGCCGAGAAAAGCACCGTCAGCTCGAACATGATCGGGAAGAACGCGGGCACCGTTTTCCAATCAAACGGCTTTCCGTGCACCACCAGCGGATAGATGAACCAGGAAGGCCCGAAGGTCAGCGTGGCCGCGCTCAGCAAACCCGTGATGCCGCCGATCAGGACCGGCGCGCTCAGCCAGGATTTTCCCAAGCCCATCGCGTCATCCATCCCGTGAATCGGGAAAGGCGAATGCACGTCCCAGCGTTTAAAACCCGCATCGCGCACCTTTTCAGCCGCGTGGAAGAGCGCTCCCGCGGTCGGGTATTCGGCCGCGATTCCGTAGACTTTATTTCCGGAAGGCGTTCTCATGTGCACTCCTTTCCGCCAAAGATTGCCCTGTAGCCACGGCACTGCGTCGCCGTGCCAGACGCGACCGGCGGCAGTGCAAGCCAGAGCCTCGACGCAGCGAGGCGGCTACAGCTCGACATGCGCTCCCTCATGTGCGCTCGGCTCCTCCCGCTTGCACCGGATGATGCCCCATCGGCGACGGGTGATGCGGATCAGCTTCCGGCAGGACGATCTTGACCTCCGACATCGCAATCATGGGCAGGAAGCGAATGAAGAGCAGGAAGAGCGACATGAAGATGCCGAAGGTGCCGACAAAGGTCCAGATATCGACCCAGGTCGGGTAGAACATACCCCACGACGAGGGAATGAAATCGCGGTGCAAACCACCCACGATGATGATGAAACGCTCGAACCACATCCCCGCGTTCACGCACATGCAGACGAAGTAAACGACGTAGATGTTAAAGCGGAATTTCTTGAACCAGAAAAGCTGCGGGGCCACGAAGTTGCAGAAGAGCATGCCCACCCACCAATACCACCAGTAGGGACCGAAGATGCGGTTGTAGAAGGCGTATTTTTCGAACTGGTTGCCGCTGTACCAGGCCACGAAAAACTCCATCGCGTAGGCGTAGGAAACGATCGAGCCGGTGAGCAAAATGATCTTCGCCATTTTGTCGATGTGCTGCGGAGTGATGATGTCGTGCAGCTTGTAAATGGCGCGCGCCGGAATGAGGAGCGTAAGCACCATCGCGAAGCCGCCGAAGATGGCGCCGGCCACGAAGTAAGGCGGGAAAATGGTGGTGTGCCACGTTGGGATGACGGAGGTGGCGAAGTCAAAGGAGACCACGCTATGCACGGAAAGCACCAACGGAGTGGAGAGGCCCGCCAGAAGCAGGTACGCCATTTCGTAATGGCGCCAGTTCCGATTCGAGCCGCGCCAGCCGAGCGCGAACACGCCGTAAAGCAGCTTCTTGATCCGGGTCGTGGCCCGATCGCGGAGCGTGGCCAGATCGGGAATCAACCCGGTGTACCAAAAGAGGACCGAGACCGAAAAGTAAGTCGAAACCGCGAAGACGTCCCAGAGCAGCGGGCTGCGGAAGTTCGGCCAGATGCCGTAGTTATTCGGGAGCGGCGCCAGATACCACGCCATCCAGACGCGGCCCACGTGCACGCCCGGGAAGATCGCCGCGCAAATGACCGCAAAAAGCGTCATCGCCTCCGCCGCCCGGTTGATCGAGGTGCGCCATTTTTGGCGGAGCAAAAACAGAATTGCGGAGATCAGAGTGCCGGCGTGACCGATACCGATCCAGAAAACGAAATTGGTGATATCCCAAGCCCAACCGACTGGATGATTCAAACCCCAGACGCCCACGCCCGTGGAAATTTGGTAGGCCAGACAGAAGAGACCGATGCCGGCCACCATCGCGCTGACCGCAAACGAGACCCACCACCAGCGCGGCGCATCGCCTTCGATCACGCCCGTGATTCGCTCCGTGATCCAATTGAAATTGCGCTTGTTCAGGACCAACGGCACCCGCGCGAGTGGCCGCTCGACCGAAGCCGAGGCCTCGCCCTGGATCACGTCTGGAGCTGTGGTTCCGCCGTTCATCAACGATGATCCTCCACGTGCTGTCGCTCACCCACATTTTGATGCACTTCCTGGTGACCCACCTGGCTGGCCACCCCGATTAGCCCCGCGTCCGGCATTTTCGGATTCGGATTCCGCAGCCGCGCCAGGTAACTGGTGCGGGTGCTCACGTTTAAATATTCCAGCAGCCGGTAATTCCGGTCCTGCGATTTCAATTTGGAAACGCGGCTCTCCGGATCGGCCACATCGCCAAAGACGATCGCCTCCGTCGGGCAAGCCTGCGCGCAGGCGCTCGTGAATGAATCCCGCGGGATTAATGTGTTGTCGGAAGCTCCGGCATGGACATGCGCCGCGATCTTCGCTTCCTCGATCCGCTGCACGCAATAGGTGCACTTCTCCATCACGCCGCGCATCCGGACCGTGACGTTCGGATTCTTCTGCAGCTTCATCGTGTCCGGCGCGCCCTTCTTGGTCAGCGGCCCGAGGTATTCCTGATAAACTCCGAGCACGCCCGCGATCTTTTTCTTCCCGACGGGTCGCTGATTGTAATCGAAATAATTGAAACGCCGCACCTTGAACGGGCAGTTGTTCGCGCAATAGCGGGTGCCGATGCAGCGGTTGTAGGCCATCACGTTGAGGCCATCTTCGCTATGCACAGTGGCGTTGACCGGGCAGACGGTCTCGCAGGGCGCGTTCTCGCAGTGCTGGCACATCATCGGCTGGTGCACCATCTCGGGATCCTCGGGATACTGGCCGCGATCCTGATTGAAAGGTTTTTCGCTCGCGAAATAGCGATCGATCCGCATCCAGTGCATGGCGCGGCCGTGGGTGACCTGCAATTTGCCCACGATCGGAATATTATTTTCCGCCTGACACGCGATCACGCAGGCGCTGCAACCGGTGCAGGTGTTTAAATCCACCGCCATCCCCCACTGCTGCGGGGCGGTCATTTTCGGATGGCTGTAAATCGTCGGCAGCTTCGGCGGCAACTCATCGTCGCCCGCGATCTTCTTCACGAAATCATTGTCCGCGCGGTATCGCTCAACCGTGGCTTCTCGCACGATCCCACGACCTTCGATGCTCCAGTGATCCTGGGTGATAGCGAGCTGGTAGTGGCCCGCCACCTTCGCCACCTGCACGCTTTTCACCGTCTTCTCATCCGCGGTGATGAAATGCGGGTTCGTGCTCGTGCGCAGCAGGTAGCCATTGAACCCGGCCACGTCGCCCGCGGGCGGATGCACCACCGCGCCCAGCCCGGAATACGGGAGCGGACCGACCGGACCCAGCACGCGACCGTAACCGAGCGCGATCGAGATGGAATGATCGGCATGCCCCGGCATGACCAGAGCCGCGATCACCAGTTGCCGCTGGAGCGGATTTCCGTCCGCCATCTTGGTCGTTTCAGTGACCGTGATCTCGATCAGGTCGCCGGTCTCGACCTTGTAATGCTTCGCCGTGGCGGGACTCATCAAAGCCGCATTATCCCAAGTCAGCTTCGTCACCGGGTCGGGCATTTCCTGGAGCCAGCCGTTATTAATGTAACGGCCGTCATCGATCGAATAGCTCCGAGTCAGCACGATCTCCGGCGAATCGAGCGTCGGCGCCGGAGCGGAAGTCCAGAGAGTATGCGCCACCCCGCCCGCGGTATTGCCATTGAAGACCGCCGGCTTGTCGCGCACCGGGATATGAGTGGCAAATCCATCGCGCAAAAGTTGCGCCCAAGCCCCCTCGAATTCTCCCGGCGGATTCGTGGCGCGGAATGTTTCCTGGACCAGCTCGGGTCCTTCCAGATTCGGACCGCCCAGCATTCCATTCAGTAATTCCAGGTCCGAAACCCCGCCGAAGAGCGGCAGAATCATCGGCTGCGTCGCGACGTAGCTGCCTTCGCCGGTCAAGCCATCGCCCCACTCTTCCAGGTAATGGGTAGCCGGCACATGCCAGTTACTCAAAACTGAGGTGGCATCCTCGTAATAGCCAACCCGCACCACTTCCGGCACCTTCTGCTGGAGGTCAGCCCAGTTCAGCGTTTCCTTCGTCTCCCGATCCTGCGCCAACCCACGCGGCGCATTGTAAACCGGGTCGCCACCGATGATGAAAAGCTGTTTCACCCGGCCGGAATTCATCTCCGCGGCCAGTTGCAGAATGCTGTTCGTGCGCGGGTTGCGCGCCTGCTCCTGCACCAGAAGCGTCGTGCCCACGTTTTTGAGCGCGGCGTTGATCCCGTAGACCATCAACTGGACCACGACCGGCTGTTGCGGACTGGCCAGGACCAGGCTGGCGCCGGGTTTCGCGATCAAATCGTTCGCGCACTCCGTCAGCCACTTCTCATCAAATGACATCCCACCCGCCGGCGGGGTGAGGGTGGCTATCACCGACCCCAGCCCCGCGTCCTGCGTGGCCGCGGCGATCTTGCCCGCGAGCGCATACGTGAAAGCCGGGATCTGGCTGGCCGGACAGCGCAACCGGTGATCAGCCAGCGCGCCCGTCAGCGTGTAGCGATTCTCGACCACGTAGAGCCGGTTCATCGTATCCTTCGCAGAAGTCACCCGGCGCCGGCTGGCAAAGGCGCGCGAACCCGCGATGTCGCCCTCGCCGCAATCGAGGAAATCTGCGCCTAACGAAAGGATCACATCGGCGCGATCGAGACGCGGGACGAGCCGGGAATTATCCCCGAAACTGATCTGAGTGCTGAAATTCTGCGCTTCGCTCAGGAGCGGATCGTACTGGCACCAGCGCATCTTCGGGAAAGCCTTTTCCAGTTCAGTCCGGAGCCGTTCCCGGGTGGGCGAATGCGTCTCCTCGACCAGGAAAGCCAGCCCGTCTCCACCACTGGCCGCCGCCTTCGCCCGCAGCTCCCACAAATACTTCACAAAGGATTCACGATCCCGCTTCTCCGGCACGCGCTTCTTGCCGAATTTCTCGTTCTTCTCCACGTACTCGATGTAGTGCTGGGAACGCGCCGGGTCATAGAGACCAAGCACCGAAGCCTGCGCAAACGCATCCGAACCTCCTCCGCTCGCAGGATGGAGCGGATTCCCGTCCACCTTGATCGGCCGTCCATCCACCGTGGTGACGACGAGCGGAAACGCGCCCGTCCGGCGCGGCATCGCCGTCGCATAATAGAGGGGCTTGCCCGGAATCGTCCACTCCACACTCTTGGTGAAGGGAACGAGATGCGCCTCAGGCCGGCGGCAACTGCTCATCCCGAAACCAGCCAGCGCGAGCGAGGCACCCATCACTTTCAGGAAGCCGCGCCGCGACCATTCATCGCCCTCGAGCTGCGCCGCGCCCGCGGGAAACTCCCGCTCCAGCCAGCCGCGGACTTCCGGCGTATCGCTCAGCTCCGCAGTGCTGCGCCAGTAACGCTTCCCGGTCGTCGGTGCCGGCGGATGTTCGAAAACGCGTTTCATAGAAGCTCGTGCGACCTCCGACGTAGCACAGGCGTCCCGCCTGTGCGGACACCGGGCTTCCAGCCCGGTGCATCTGAGCCAGCACTGGAAACCTTGAGGCAAAGACCGGGCGAGACGCCCGGCCTACCCACAGGCGGAATGCCTGTGCTACGCCCGCTGTCCGCGAGGGTGAATGGGAAGCTTCTCATCGGTGACACCCCTGACAATTCAGCGGCGGGTTGATATTCCAGCGTTCCTTCAAAGTCTGGCCGATCTCCACTTGGGTAAGTTT
>JBBSLZ010000149.1:0-7901 GCA_038233435.1 Chthoniobacterales bacterium | reverse complement strand
GGCTCGTGCAGGCGAAGGGTTGGTACACCCATCAGGACATCGATTCGCGCTCCGCGGCCAACCGTAATGTCACCACCGGCGCCTTCCCCACCAGCACCACCATCGGCTACGAAGAGTTTAACAACGGCGGCCTCGATCTGCGCGCGCGCAAACGCTGGGGCGGCGACAGCATCTTCCGCGGCAGCGCCTTCACGCTCGGCGGTTTGGTTTACCACGGCGACGCGCCCTTCCAGCGCTACACCCTTAACACCGCCAACACCGGCCCAGGCTTCCTTTACGCCCCCCGCGGCACCACCTCCAGCAACGTCGCGCTCGATCAATCCCGCACCTCCGACTACCAGGCTTTCTTCGTCGAAAACCTGATCCGGATCGGCAAATTCCACATTGTCCCTTCCTTCCGCCTCGACCACGAAACCGTCGAAGTCGATGCCAACGTCGCGCCTTATCTCCGTCCCGGACTTTCGCCAAATCGAGACGCCGATAAACTAATCCCGCTTTGGGGCATCGGCCTCGGCAACGACTTCGCCGGCAACAACGAAACCTACTTCAGCGCCTCCTCCGGTTGGCGGCCGGTGCGCTTCTTCGACATCGCCGGCACCCGCACCGCGGTCCAGCCGGGGACCACGCCCGATCCCTTTCGCTCCCTCGATATCGAACTCGGCGTCCACGGCACCCCCATCAAAGGCTTTTGGTACGACGTCGGCCTCTTCTGGCTGGAATTTGATAACCGCATCGAGACGCGCGCCGCGCCGGGCGGCGGTCCTTTCGATACCATCGCAGTCAACACCGGCAGCACCCGTCATCGCGGCTTCGAGGGCGAAGCGTCCTACGATCTCCTCGCGCCCTTCCAGAGCGATCTCGTCCCAGCCGTCGCCGACCAAAAGTCCGATGGCAAAACGACCGCCAAAGAAGTTTACAACCCCACGCCATCCCGTCCGTTTCAGTTGGTCGTCTTCGGCAATCTCCAAGTCTTGGACGCCGAATTCACCAACAGCGCGCAGCTTGTCTCCGGCACCACTCGGACCTTCGTCGGCAACGAGCCCGCCTACGCGCCCAGCGTGGTCCTAAAAGGCGGCATCACCTTCAAACGCGAAAAATGTTTCAACGTCACCTTCTCCGGAGTTTACGTCTCGGACCAGTTTTGGCAGGACTCCAACACCGGCAGCACCGGCATCCCCCGTCCTCAGATTCCGTCCTACGAAGTCTTCAACCTCTCCGGCGAATTCTATCTCACCCACAATGTCCGCCTCATCGGCGGCATCTCCAATCTGGCGGACAAGAAATACTACTCGCGCATCTTCCCGTTCGGCGGCGGCAGCATCGATCCCGCCCCCGGTCGCAGCGGCTACGCCGGCCTCTCCGTGGAATTTTAACCGCGGAGCGCCAACAAGGAGTGACGGCTTCCCAGCCGTCGCGTTTCATCCTCGCCCCGCGATAAAGAGAGAACTGCGACCGCTTCAGAAGCCATCCCTCCCAACCAAGCAACCCAGCCTCTACTTCACCATCAACTTCACATGCGGCTCCTTCGTGCCGTGCAGCTTGCAGTCCGCCTCATAACTTCCCGCCTTCAAGTCCACCTGCATCGTCTTCGTATCCCCGGGCGCGATCGCGAGCCAAAAGCTCTTCTCCATCCCCGTCCCTTCGATCTCGAAATTATGCTTCTCCTTGCCCGTGTTCTTGACCACGAACGCGGTCTTCCCCGCCGCCAGGCTCTTCTCCATCTGGATGCCGCTGTCGGTGATCGTCACCAGCACCTTCTTCGCATCCGCGTCTGGCTTGTCGATCGCATCCTCCACCGCCGCCACCGCGGCTTTGGTCTTATCGGCGATCACTTCCCCAGTCTCTTTCGCCACTTCCTTCGTCTTGTCCCACGCTTCCGCGGTTTTTTCTGTCACCGTCTTGTCGTCCTCCGCCCGTAGCTGGGTCGGGATCACGAGAAAAGCGGTCGCCAGGGCCATCATTGAGAGGGTTTTCATCTTCATACCATTTTAATCGAAACCCACCCGCTCGCCGGGCGGGCCGCTCTGCATTCTTGAAATCCTGCGCAGGTGCGGCAGGTTCGCACTTCCTCAAAAATTACCATGACCACCTCCCGCTTCGCCCTCGCCCTTCTCCTCGCCCTCGCGCCCTTCTCCATGCTCGCCGCCAAACCCTCGCCTCCGCCCGCTCAAAAATCGGGTAACCCGCTCCTGACCGAAAGCACCCTCCCCTTTCACCTCCCGCCGTTTGATAAAATCAAGAACTCCGATTTTGCCCCCGCCTACGCGGCCGCGCTGACCGAAAACCTGAAAGAGGTCAACATCATCGCTGACCGAAAAGACGAGCCCACTTTCGACAACACCCTCGTCGCCCTCGAACGCTCCGGCCAGACCCTCACCCGCGTGGATAACATTTTCTCGAACCTCGCCGGCGCCAACACCAACCCCGAAATCCAGAAAGTGGAAGCCGAGATGGCGCCGAAGCTTTCCGCCCATCGCGACGCCATTCTTCTAAACGGCAAACTCTTCGCCCGTCTCCAGTCGCTCTACGACCAGCGCGAAAAGCTCGATCTCGATCCCGAGTCGAAATATCTCCTCGAGCGCTACTACAAAGACTTCGTCCGCGCCGGCGCCAAACTCTCCGAGCCCGACAAGGAAAAGCTCAAAGCGATGAATTCCGAGCTGGCTGTCCTCCAGACCAAATTCACCCAGGACGTCCTGAAAGAGAAAAACGCCGACGGCGTCGTAGTCGACGATCGCGCCCAATTGAAGGGCATGTCGGATAACGACATCGCCGGCGCCGCTGCCACCGCCAAAGAGGCGAAGAAAGACGGCAAATTCATTATCGCGCTCCAGAACACCAGCGGCCAGCCCGTCCTCTCCTCTCTCGAAGATCGCGCCCTCCGCGAGCGGATCATGAAGACCTCGCTGGCCCGGAACAGCCACGGCGGCGCTTTCGACACCCTCGAGACGGTCAAGAAAATCGCCCGCCTCCGCGCCGAACGCGCCCAACTTCTCGGTTACGAAACGCATGCCGATTACCAATTGGAAGATCAAACCGCCGAGAACGTCGCCACCGTCAACAAGTTGTTAGGCGAACTCGCTCCCCCCGCCGTCGCCAATGCCAAACGCGAAGCCGCCGATCTCCAGGCCATGATCAAAAAAGAAGGCGGCGATTTCGAACTCGGCTCGTGGGATTGGAGCTTCTACGCCGAGAAAGTCTTAAAGGATCGCTACGCCTTCGATGAGTCCCAGCTCAAGCCCTACTTCGAACTCAACCGCGTCATCGAAGACGGCGTCTTCTACGCCGCCACCCAGCTCTACGGCATCACTTTTAAAGAGCGTAAAGATCTGCCTGTCTACCAGCCGGACGTGCGCGTCTGGGAGGTCACCGATGCCGATGGCAAACCGCTCGCGCTTTTCCTCGGCGACTTCTACGCCCGCCCCTCTAAACGCGGCGGCGCCTGGATGAACGAATACGTTTCCCAAAGCGATCTCCTCAGCAATAAGCCGGTCGTGGCCAATCATCTCAACATCCCGAAACCGCCCGCCGGTGAGCCCACTCTCCTCACCTTTGATGAAGTGACGACCGCGTTCCACGAATTCGGACACGCCCTCCACGGGATGTTTTCGAATGTAAAATACCCACGCTTCTCCGGCACCAACGTCCCACGCGATTTCGTCGAATTCCCTTCCCAGGTAAACGAGATGTGGCGCACCTGGCCGGAGATCTTGAAGAACTATGCCAAGCATTACAAAACCGGCGAGCCCATGCCGCAAGAGCTGCTCGACAAAGTGCTCGCCTCCCAAAAATTCGATCAAGGTTTCAAGACCACCGAATACCTCGCCGCCACCCTCCTCGATCAAGCCTGGCATCAGCTCAAGCCGAGCGAGATCCCAGAAGACGCGCTCAAGTTCGAAGCGGACGCGCTTCAAAAAGCGGGCGTCGATTTCGCCCCCGTCCCGCCGCGCTACCGCACCCCGTATTTCTCCCACTCCTGGGGTAGCGGCTACTCGGCCGGCTACTACTCCTACATCTGGAGCGAAGTCCTGGACGCCAACACCGTGCAATGGATCAAGGATAACGGCGGCCTGAAACGCGAGAACGGCGACCGCTTCCGCCAGACTCTCCTCTCCCGCGGCGGCAGCGAAGACGCGCTCCAGCAGTTCCGGAATTTCACTGGCCACGGACCCGAGATTAAACCGCTCCTCGAACGGCGCGGCCTGACGGATACCCAGGACAACGATCAGCAGCCGCACCCCATACCCGCAGAAATCCCGAAGCCATAACGGAGAGGCGATCCTCTGTCGCCTGCTTCCGACCACCCGGCGACAAAGAGTGCCGCCTCTTCATGATTATCGTTCACGATCCGCGTTGCGCTGACTACGAGCGACCCGGCCGCGTCGAGCGCCCTGCCCGCGTCACGCGCAGCGCGGCCCATCTCCGCGAGCGCCATCCCGATTGGGACTGGCGCCAGCCGACCGCTGCAGACGATGCCATCCTGCTCCGCGGCCATACGCCCGAGCATCTCGTCCACGTGCGCGCCGCGCGGGCCGACTTCGACGCCGATTGCCCCGCCTACCCGCACATTTTCGAGCACGCCGCTCGCGCCACTGGCGCGGCGGTCGCAGTGGCGCAGGTCGCCCAACGCGGCGAGAAGGCCTTCAGCCTAATGCGCCCGCCTGGCCATCACGCACTGCAGGATCGCGCGATGGGTTTTTGTTACTTCAATCACATCGCGCTTGCGGCCTTCGATGCGCTCCAGCACGGCGCCGAGCGCGTCGCCATCTGGGACTTCGACGCCCACCACGGCAACGGCACCGAAGCCCTCGTTGCCCAGCATCCGCAAATCGCCTTCGCTTCGATTCACCAACTCCCCGGCTGGCCCGGCAGCGGCGCGCAATCGTTCGCTCACATCAGCAACTTCCCCATCCCGCCCAGCACCCCGCGCGCCCTTCACAAGGCGGCCCTCCGCCGCGCGCTCGACACCCTCCTTACCTTCAAACCCGACCTGCTTTTGGTCTCTGCCGGCTTCGACGCCTACGCCAGCGATCCGATCATGCAGATGACGCTGCAGCCCGAAGACTTCGCCACCTGCGGCGAATGGCTGCGCGAAAGCGGCGTGAACGCGGGCGCAATCCTGGAAGGCGGCTACAGCGACGAGTTGCCGGAGTTAATCGACGCCTTTCTCACCGCCTGGAGCGAATAGCCTGACAAGGAGTGACTGCTTCCCAGCCGTCAAGTCTAGTCCGCCAGAAACACGACGGCTCGGAAGCCGCACTCCTTGTCCAAAATCGAACAAACAAAAAAACTCCGTGTCCTCTGTGATCTCTGTGGTTAATTCCCGCCTGGAAAACGGGCCGTAGCACAGCTTGGTAGTGCGCTTGAATGGGGTTCAAGAGGTCGCGAGTTCGAATCTCGCCGGCCCGATTTCCAGCCCCCACGCGAAAATCCCCGTCCCACAGGCATCCTGCCTGTGCGGACAACGGGCGTCTCGCCCGGTGCTTCTGCGGTAGCGGAACCCACAGGCGAGACGCTTATGCCGCATGCAATTTCACTAGTGGCGCCGCCGCCCACGCGTATCCTCCTGAGCGATGCCCACCAACCCCTCCCCGCCGCGCACGGTCCCGGCGATCGCGCCGCGGGAGGACGCCAACTGCGTTTACAGAAAAGTCGCCCGCCTCCTCACCGAAGAGCCGCAACTGGAAGCCATCGCCTTCCAACCCAAAAACCAACTCCTCTCCATCGCCACCCTCGGCGACGACCGCGGCCGCCGCATCGCCGACCGCGTTAGCGAAGCCGTCGCCGATCGCGAGCAAGGTTGCGGCATCCTCGACGCCCGCGGCAATTGCGAACAATGCGGCGAACCGCCGGCGCGGAAATTCGGTGCCGCCAACGTGGTCGTGAAAGACGTTCTCGGCAGCACCGTGATCGAAAAACTGACCTGCCGCACCGCGGTCGGTTTCTGGCAATGGAATGCGATCGGCTGGCCGCGCCGGACCGGCTGTTGCGGACCCGCCGCCGGTCATCAGGACCCTAACGAGTGGAAGCGACTCACCTGGCTCGCACTCGTCTGTCTCCTTTCCGGCCTGAGCGCGATCGCGGCCCACCATTATCAAGCCGCCCCCCTCCTTGTCCTCGGGCTCTTCGTCATCAGCTACCTCTCCGGTGCCTGGGACGCAGCGGGCGAATCCTGGCAACGTCTCCGCCACGGCGAACTCGAGATCCATTTTCTCATGCTCGCGGTCGCGTTCGGTGCGGCGCTCATCGGCGCGTGGAGCGAAGGCGCGCTCCTCCTCTTCCTCTTCTCCGCCTCCGGCGCGATGGAGCATTACGCCGGCGCGCGCACCCAGCGCGAGATCAGTGCGCTCTTCCGCGGCGCGCCCAAGACCGCTACCGTCCTGGAAGGCGCCTCGGAAATCGAGCGCCCGGTTGAAGCGCTCGCGCCCGGAATGCGGGTGCGCGTCCGCGCGGGCGAACAAATTCCGGTCGACCTGCGCGTCATCCGCGGCGAAAGCGCCTGCGACGAATCAAACCTGACCGGCGAATCCCGCCCCATGCCGAAGCAGATCGGCGATGTCGCCCTCGCCGGCACCTTGAACATGTGGGGCGTGCTCGATGGCGAAATTCTGCGCGCCGCGCACGAGAGCGCGGTCCAAAAAATCATCAGCCTGATCGAGCAGGCGCAGCATTTCAAAGCGCCCTCGCAACGCTTCAGCGACCGCTTTGGCACCGGCTACACGTACGTCGTCCTCACCGCCAGCGCGACGTTTTTCTTTGTTAGTTGGCTGGGCTTCGGCCGGCCGCCGTTCCTCGGCGCGGGCGATCATGCCAGCGCCTTCTACCGCGCCATGACCTTGCTCGTCGTCATGTCTCCCTGCGCGCTCGTCCTGAGCGTGCCCTCCGCGATTCTTTCCGCGATCGCTTCCGGCGCGCGGCGCGGTGTCCTCTTCCGCGGCGGCGCCGCGATCGAGACCCTGGCCGATGTGCGCACGGTGGCGATAGATAAAACCGGCACGCTCACGCATGGCGTGCCGGAACTTGTGCGGGTGGACGTTTACCGTGGCAGCGAAGACGCCATCCTGCTCGCCGCCTACAATCTCGCCCGCCTCTCGAATCATCCCCTCTCCCGCGCCCTCCAACGCGTCGGCGCCCAACGCGGCCTCGCGGCCGTCGATTTTACCCACGCGGAAGCCCAGGCCGGCCGCGGCGTGACCGCGCGCAAAGATGGACTTCTCTACGTGCTCGGGAATCGCGATTTCGTCCGCGCCGCGATGAAGGACGCCGCGTGCGACGCCGCTTCTGCGGAAGAACACGACGTCGCCGAAGTCTGGGTGGCTGGCCCGCAGCTTTGCGGGCGCCTCCTTCTCCGCGATGAGCTGCGGCCCGAAGCGCGCGGGATGCTCGACCAATTGCATCGCGCCGGCATGCGCGTCGCGATGTTGACCGGCGACCGCCAGCCGACCGCGGAGTTAATCGGCCGCGAAGCAGGCGTGGACGACGTGAGGGCGCAACTTTCGCCGGAAGGCAAAGTCGAGGCCATTCAGCAGCTCAAGCAAGCAGGCGGCAAAGTGGCGATGATCGGTGATGGCGTAAACGACGCGCCCTGCCTCGCTGCCGCCGATGTCGGTGTGGCCATGGGGGCGCGCGGTTCCGATGCCGCGATGGAGCAGGCCGAGGTGGTGTTGATGAACGATCGGCTGGAGAATTTCATCACCGCCTACAACCTGAGCCGGCGCGCGAAGGCGATCATCGGGCAGAACATCAGCATCGCGCTGGGCACGGTCATCGTGATGGCGCTGCT
The DNA here is from genome assembly GCA_038233435.1 of Chthoniobacterales bacterium. Taxonomy (GTDB): domain Bacteria; phylum Verrucomicrobiota; class Verrucomicrobiia; order Chthoniobacterales; family UBA10450; genus JACCTI01. Next base: position 118 of record JBBSLZ010000149.1, on the reverse strand, counting down.
CGCGGTCACTCGCGGCATCCCGCTCTCGCTCGGCGTGGTCGCGCACGAAGGCAGCACGGTGGTCGTCGTCCTAAACAGCCTGCGTCTGCTGCTCCGAAGGTAGCGCAAGCTTCCAGCT
>JBBSLZ010000148.1:0-7960 GCA_038233435.1 Chthoniobacterales bacterium | reverse complement strand
GAAAACAAAGGCCGGCTGCGCAACGTGCTCGTCATTGCCGAAGTGGCGCTCGCGCTTGTTCTGCTCATCTGCGCCGGACTCTTGATTCAAAGTTTCGCGCGTCTCGGGCGCGTCCAAACGGGCTTACGGACGGAACGGCTCCTGACCGCGCGCGTGCAGTTGCCGGAGGTCGGTTATCCGAAGAATGAAAACATCATCGCGTTCTTCGATCAGTTCCTGCCGCGACTGCGCGCTTTGCCCGGGGTGGAAGACGCGAGCGCGATCATGCCGTTGCCGTTGAGCGGAAGGAACATGGTGACGACCTTCGACGACGCCGAACACCCGCTGCCCGATGGCCAGCGACCCGGCGCGCCGGTGCGCATCATCGGCACCGATTATTTCCAGACTGCGGGAATTCCGCTGCGGCAGGGCCGGGTTTTCGGTTCGCGCGATCGCTTCGAGTCCGCGCCAGTCGTGATCGTGAACGAACGCTTCGCGCAGAAGTTTTTCCCGGGCCAGAGTGCGATCGGCAAGCGGATCAAGCCTGGTTTTGCAGCCGATGATAAGGGCGAGAAAATGCGCGAGATCGTGGGCGTGGTCGGCAACGTGAAACATCTCGCGCTGAAGAACGAGGACTCGCCCGAGATGTATTTGCCTCATGCGCAGAGTCCGATGAACATGATGTCGCTCATGATTCGAACGAGCGTGTCTGATCCGGCCACGCTCACGTCGGCGGTGCGGAGGGAGTTGGCGGCGATGGATAATTCCATCCCACTGACCAGCATTCGCGTCTTCGAGGAATACATCGACCGCTCGCTCGCCCGCCCGCGTTTCAACGCGCTCCTGCTCTCCATCTTCGCCGGCGTGGCGCTGCTCCTGACCGCGATCGGCATCTACGGCGTGATGGCCTACTCGGTCGCGCAGCGCACGAACGAGATCGGCATCCGGATCGCGCTCGGCGCGGCGAAGGAAAACATCTTCCGCCTCATCGTGGGACAAGCGATGAGGTTGGTGGCGATCAGTTTCGCGATTGGGTTGGCGGGTGCGTTCGCGGCCACGCGCGCGTTGGGCACTTTGCTCTTCGGAGTGAGCGCGTGGGATCCGCTCACGTTTGGCGGTATCGCCCTCCTGCTCGGGGTCGTTTCCTTCCTGGCCGCGTGGCTGCCCGCGCGCCGTGCTTCCAGAGTGAACCCAATCGAGGCCTTACGCGCGGAATGATGAGAAAAGGTAGCGCAAGCTTCCAGTCCGCTCACCAATTTCAATCTGCAAGCTGGAAGCTTGCGCTACCTTATGACCGATCTTCGCTACGCCTTTCGCCAACTCGCCAAATCTCCCGGCTTCACTGCCATCGCCATTATCACCCTCGCGCTCGGGATCGGCGCCTGCACCGCCATTTTCTCGGTCGTGAACGCGGTCCTGCTCAAGCCGCTCGATTATCCAGAGCCAGGCCGGCTCGTCGTGATTCGCGAAACGCAGTTGCCGAACTTTCCCGAGTTCTCGGTCTCGGCGCCGAACTATCTCGATTGGGTGAAGCAGACGAAGTCGTTTCAATATCTCGCCGCCTACACCGGCGCTCCGGTGAATCTAACCGGCGAGGGCGAACCAGAGCGGCTCGTGGGTGTGAAGGCGACCGCGCATTACTTCGAGGTTTACGGCGTGAAACCGGCGCTCGGTCGCACCTTCTCACCGGAAGAGGACGCGCCCGGAAAGGATCATGTCGTCGTGCTGAGCTACGGATTCTGGCAGCGCGTTTTCGGCGGGGCCACGAACGTTGTGGGCCGTTCGGTGCAGTTGAATAGCGAGCCCTACACGATCGTCGGCGTGGCTCCGGAAGGTTTTGGCCTAACGAGTAAAGTGGATACGTGGATGCCAATGGCGTTCGGGCCGAAGGAGACCTCGAATGAAATGCGTGACTCGCATGACTTGAACGTTTCCGGACGCCTCAAACCCGGGGTGACGCCCGCGCAGGCCGAGGCAGAGCTGAAAGTGCTCGCGGCGCAACTCGCTCAGCAGTATCCCGATTCCAATCAAGGGTGGGGAACGTTTGTCATGCCCATGCAGGATTATGCCGTGCGTGATCTGCGCGCGGTTCTCTACACGCTGCTCGGCGCAGTCGGTTGTGTCTTGCTCATTGCCTGCGCGAATATCGCCAACCTCCTGCTCGCTCGTGCGACCGCGCGGCATCGTGAAATTTCCATTCGCGCCGCGCTCGGCGCGAGTCGCGCGCGGCTCCTGCGTCAACTTCTAACCGAGAGCGTGCTGCTTTCGTTCGCTGGCGGACTGGCGGGTGTGTTGTTGGCCCGTTGGGGACTCGATGCGCTCCTCGCCTCGGCGCCGCCTCCTTTGACCCGCGTCGGCAATATCCACCTCGATACCGCTGTGCTCGTCTTCTCACTCGCGCTCAGCATCGCGACGGGGCTGGTCTTCGGCATTGCACCCGCCTGGCTGGCCGCGGGCACGGATGTGAACGAGGCGCTGAAGCAGGGATCGCGTGGGTCCACCGAAGGCGGCGCGGGTGGACGTCTGCGCGGCACGCTCGTGGTCGCGGAAGTCACCTTCGCGCTCATGCTACTCGGTGGCGCGGGACTGCTCGGGCGCAGCTTCATGAAACTGGCGCAGGTCGATCCCGGTTTTAACCCGGGCAACGCGACGGTGCTTCGTCTTTCCTTGCCGCAGAAAAAATACGCGCTGCCTGAGCAGCAGACCGCCTTTGCCGATGCCCTGCTCGAGCGGGTGGGAGCCTTGCCTGGCGTGCAAACGCCAGGCATCGCGCACGTCTTGCCGCTCATGGGCGACTACGTTCTCGGGTTCAATATCGAGGGTCGCCCGCCGCTCGCGCCCAGCGATCTGCCGCCCACGAATTACTACGCCGTCACGTCCGATTACTTCCGCGCCATGGGGATCCGACTGGTGCGCGGTCGCGTCTTTACCGCGCAGGACAACGCCACGGCGCCGCGTGTCGCACTCATCAACGAAACCCTGGCGCGGCAATTTTCCCTAACGAAGATCCGATCGGAAAAAGGATCAACATGACCAACGGACCCGACGCGTGGCGCGAGATCGTCGGCATCGTGGACGACGTAAAACAGGACGGCGTGGACAAGGCGACTCCGAATCAATCCTACGAGCCTTTCGCGCAGGTGCCGTATACGTCCATGAACGCCGTCATCCGCACGAGCGGATCGCCGCGCGCGTTGCTCGGTTCTTTGCGGCCAGCAGTCTATGCCGTGGACAAAGATCAGCCGATCGGAAGCATTCGTCCGCTGGAGGAAATCGTGGCGAACACCATCGCGAGGCAGCGTTTCGCGGTGGTCTTGGTGGGAGTCTTTTCGATCGTCGCGCTCGTCATTGCCGGTGTCGGCATTTACGGGGTGATGGCCTACAGCGTGGCGCAACGCACCGGCGAGTTCGGCATCCGCATCGCGTTGGGCGCGCGACAACGCGATGTCCTGCAGCTCGTGCTCAAGCAAGGCGGAAAGCTGATTGGACTGGGCTTGCTCATCGGCCTGGTCGGGACGTTCGCGGTATCACGCGCGCTGGGGTCGATGCTTTTCAATGTCAGCGCGCAGGATCCGCTCACGTTGGGCGCGATCACGTTTCTGCTCGCCGTGGTCGCGCTGGCAGCCTGTCTATTGCCTGCCAGCCGCGCCACGAAAGTAAACCCCATCGCAGCCTTGCGCGCCGAATGAAGCGAAAAGGTAGCGCAAGCTTCCAGCTTTCATCCCGCTCACCGATTGCAATCTGCAAGCTGGAAGCTTGCGCTACCTTATGACCGATCTTCGCTTCGCCTTCCGCCAACTGCTGAAGCATCCCGGCTTCACGTTTACCGCCGTGCTGGCGCTGGCGCTCGGGGTCGGGGCGACGACCGCGATCTTCGGCGTGATCTACGCTTTCCTGCTTCGGCCGTTGCCGTTCGCGGAGCCGGCGCAGCTTGTCATGCTGCAATCGCACAACACCCAATCGGGAAGCGATCTGGGCGTGAACTATCTCGATTATCTCGATTGGCAAACGCAGGCCCGCAGCTTTTCCGAGATGGCGTTTTTCAATCTGCGCTGGAACGGCAATCTCCAGGCCGACGCGAGCGCGACCGAGACGCTGAAGACCACGTTCACGACCGCGAACCTTTTTAGTCTGCTCGGGGTGGAACCTTCGCTCGGCCGCAATCTGACCGCGGCGGATGACGCGCCGGATGCGCCCGCGGTTTTGCTGATCAGTCATCGCCTTTGGTTGAGCGCGTTCGGTGGCGAGCGCGGAATCGTCGGGCGCGAGATCAGTCTCGACGGCGAAAAGCGCACCGTTCTCGGCGTGATGCCGCCCGGCTTTCGTTTTCCTTCCCAATCCGACATTTGGATTCCGGCGGCCCAGTTCTTCGGCAAGATCGGCGGTCGCTCCTGGCGCGCGGATCAGGCGATCGGCCGGCTGAAACCCGGCGTCTCGGTGGCCGCGGCGGAAGCGGAAGTGAAATTAATTGCAGAGCGGCTTGCGGCCGCGCATCCCGACACCAACCGCGATATCGGCGCGACGGTGTTGCCGTTGAGAGAACATTGGGTGGGCAATGTGCGTGGCTCGCTGGTGCTGTTGCTGGCGGCTTGCGGCGCGCTGCTGCTGATCGCTTGCGCGAACGTGGGGCAACTGATGCTGGCTCGGGCGAGCGGGCGATCGGCAGAATTGCTCGTCCGCTCCGCGCTGGGCGCGAGCCGCGCGCGGCTGGTGCGACAACTTTTGACCGAGAGCGCCTTGCTGGGATTGCTCGGCAGCGGCGTGGGCATTCTGTTGTCCTACTGGCTGATTGATCTGGTGGTGGCGTTGATTCCCATCGAGTTGCCGTTCTGGATCCGGATCGAGGTGAATCCGGTCGTGCTGGCTGGAGCGGTGGCGATCTCGTGCCTGACCGGTTTGCTGGCGGGCTCGTGGCCGGCCTGGCACGCGACGCGGGTGGACGTGGCGCAATCGTTGAAAAGCTCCGGCGCGGGGACGACCGGAAACACGCGCTCCATGCGCGGTGGTATTTTGACCGTGGCGCAGGTGGCGGTTTCGGTGGTCCTACTAGTGGGGGCGGGGCTTCTCGTGCGGACGATCGTGAAGTTGGGCGAAGTGAATCCGGGCTTCGACGCGAAGCAGGTGCTGCTCTTCGAGGTCAACCCGACCTACCGCAGCGAAGAGTCGGCGCAGACGCGGATCGATCGCTTCGCGCGCTTGCTCGAAGGTCTGCAGCAGATGCCGGGCGTGGCCGCGGTGGCGTCGAATAATAGTCCGCCCTTCTATCCGCAGCGCCCTTGGAATCGAGCGGAGATCGCGGCGGAGGGGCAATCCGAGGAGGCGCAGGCGCGCAATCCGCAGGCGAATTTTCAGACGGTCAGCGCCGACTATTTCACCCTCCTGCACATTCCTCTTGTGCGCGGCCGGGCTTTCGATCAGCGCGACGCGCTCTCGGCGCCGCCGGTGTGTGTGGTGAGCGAATCGCTCGCGCGCCGGCTTTGGCCTAACGAGGATGCGCTCGGGGGGAAGTTGCTCCTGGGGAAACCGGCCACGGAAGCTGAGCGGCTCACAGTGGTGGGAGTGGTGGGGGACGTACGGCATCAAGCCCTGAACGCCGCAAGCGGTCCGGAGATTTACAAGCCGACGACACAACTGGCCTGGAAGCAAACCCACTTTCTGGTGCGCGCGGGGGACGGGATCGATCCGCTCTCGCTCGTGCCTGCGATTCGGCGCGAGGTCGCGGCACGCGCACCGGGCGTGGGCGTTTATAATTTTGTCGCGCTCGAAAAGGAGGTGGCCGATTCGCTCTGGCAGCCGCGGCTGCGGACGTGGCTGGTCAGCTTTTTCGCTCTCGTGGCGCTTCTGCTCACGGCGACGGGATTGCATGGAGTGCTGGCGGTCGCGGTCACACAGCGGACGCGCGAGATTGGCGTGCGAATGGCGCTGGGCGCGACGCGGGGTGGGGTTTTGGGGCTGGTCGTTAGACAGGGGATGCGCGCGGTCGTGGCGGGGGTGGCGTTGGGCCTGGTGGCGGCGTTCGGTTTGGCGCGTCTGCTCCAGGCTTCACTTTTTGGGATCTCGGGAGGCGATTTTTTTAGTTTCGCGACGGCTGGTTTGTTTCTGCTCTTGGTGGCCGGTCTGGCCTGCTTTTTTCCCGCGCGCCGCGCGGCCCGCATGAATCCAATGGAGGCGCTGCGCCATGAGTAATCCGGGGAGCGCACGCTTTCAGCGTGCTGGTGATCGCATTCTGCGATCACGAACTTTCCTGGAGGCGCTGATCGCCACCAAGGAGGCTCGATTCGTCCACACGGTTATCAAAGTTTGTTTTGGCAGAATGCCAAAACCAGCACGCTGCAAGCGTGCGCTCCCCAGCAGCTCCGTAACACGCCAATCTTATGATCACTGATATTCGTTACGCGTTTCGCCAACTCGCCAAATCTCCCGGCTTCACTTTTATCGCGATCTTCGCTCTTGCGCTCGGGATCGGGGCGAACACCGCCATCTTCAGCGTGGTCAATGCGGTGCTGCTCCGGCCGCTCCCATACCCGGAACCGGATCGGCTCGTCATGGTGCGGGAGACAACGGCTACCTTTCCGACCGGGTCGGTCAGTTATCCGAACTTTCTCGATTGGCGTGCGGGGCAGCGGTCGTTCACCGATCTCACCCTAACGAGACGAGCAACGTTTAATTTTTCGCTGGTGGGCGGGGGCGCGGCTCCGGAACGTGTGGGTGGGGGCGAGGTGACTTTCAACTTCCTCGCGGTGATGGGACTGAAACGCTGCTCGGGCGGGATTTCGCGGAGGCGGAAGATGTGCGCGGCGCGGCGCCGGTGGCTTACATCAGCGAGCGGCTTTGGAAATCGAAGTTCGGTTCGTCGCCGAAGGTGCTCGGTCAAAAAGTAATGCTCAATGGCGTGGCGCGCGAGATCGTGGGGGTGGTGCCGAGCGCACTACAGTTCCCGCGGTTGGCCGATGTGTGGGTGCCGCTGGGCGATCTGCGGAAAGACCAGGGCGTGTTGATACGGGGGAATCATCCGGGTTTCTCCGCGATCGGGCGGTTGAAACCGGGAGTGTCGATGACGCAGGCGAAGGCGGACCTGGATACAATCGCGGCGGAGCTGGAGCGGCTTTATCCGGACTCGAACTCGACCCGGCGGGTGCAGACGGATCTGTTGCTCGAATCGGCGGTGGGAAATTACCGCCACAGTTTGAATCTGCTTTTGGCAGCGGTCGTGTGTGTGCTCTTAATCGCGTGCGCGAATGTGGCCAACCTGCAACTGGCGCATGCGATTGCGCGGAGCAAGGAGCTGGCGATTCGCGTGGCCCTGGGGGCGAGCCGGTGGCAGTTGATGCGGCAAATGTTGACCGAAAGCGTGTTGCTGGCGGGCTTCGCGCGGTCGCGGGCGTGTTGCTCGCGATCTGGAGTCTGGACGCGATTCTGGCGCTGAGTCCGGCGGGGGTAACGCGTCTCCGGGAGACGCGGATCGATTTGCTGGCGCTCTTTTTTACCGGCGCGGTGGCGGTGGGGGCGGGAATCCTGGTGGGGATTTGGCCGGCCTGGCGGGTTTCGAAAAGCGCGGCGCTTTCGATGGTGCTCCCACGAAGCGGGGACGCGCGGGGGGAGTGGAGGGGCGGGGCGCCAGCAGGCGCGCTCGGCGCTGGTCATCACGCAGGTGGCGCTGGCGGTGGTGCTCCTGGCGGGAGCGGGGTTGACGCTGCAAAGTTTTTGGCGCGCGTAACAGGAGGCGATCAATTTCGATCCGACGAATCTGCTTGCGGTCGGCATTTCGTTGCCGGATGCGCGTTACTCCGAGGACGCGAAAACGATCTCGTTCTTCAGCCAGTTGGTCGATCGGGTGAAGGCGTTGCCAGGGGTGGAGGCGGCGGCGATTGGGAGCAATATCCCATTCGACGAGAGCGAGTGGGACAGCAGCTTTCACGTGACCGGGATGCCGGAGATTCCGCCGGGACAGGAGCCGTCGGCGGAGATCAATGTTGTTTCG
>JBBSLZ010000147.1:0-8011 GCA_038233435.1 Chthoniobacterales bacterium | reverse complement strand
GCCTCCCTTCCCCCGCTGGCGCGACAAGTTTCCTTTTCTATTTTCGCACTCTCACCGACGCGGTAGATTGGCGCGTGAGTTACCAGGTTTTCGCCCGAAAATACCGGCCGCAGACGTTCGACGATCTCGTGGGACAGGCCCATGTGACCCGCACCTTGAAAAATGCGGTCGAGCAGAATCGCCTCGCGCACGCTTACCTTTTTGTCGGTCCGCGCGGGATTGGGAAGACCTCGACCGCACGCATTCTGGCGAAAGCTTTGAACTGCGTGGAAGGCCCCACCACCACGCCGTGTGGCGTCTGCGATAGCTGCAAAGAGATCACGGCCGGCAACAGTCTAGACGTGCTCGAGATCGACGGCGCCAGCAATAACGGCGTCGAGCAGGTGCGCGAGCTGCGCGATAACGTCCGCTACGCGCCGACGAAGGGAAAATTCAAGATCTACATCATCGACGAAGTGCACATGCTCACTTCGGCCGCCTTTAACGCCCTCCTCAAAACTCTCGAAGAACCGCCGCCGCACGTGAAGTTTATCTTCGCCACCACCGAGCCGCAGAAAGTGCTTCCCACCATCTTGAGCCGCTGCCAGCGCTTCGATCTCCACCGCATCCCGGCGAATTTAATCGCGGATCATCTGCAATACATCGCGCGGAACGAAAAGGTCACCCTGGCGCCCGCGGCCGCCCACGCCATCGCGAAAGGCGCGGAGGGCGGGTTGCGGGATGCGGAGTCGATGCTCGACCAGTTGGTCGCATTTTGCGGCGAGCAGATCGCGGAGGAAGACGTGCTCAGCGTTTTCGGTTTCACGAGCGAGCAGACGGTGGCCGGTTTCACCGAAAAAATTCTGCACGGCGCCACCGCGGAAGCGCTCGATCTTCTTCACACCGAAGCCGAGAGCGGCAAGGACATGATGAAGCTGATGAGCGATCTGATCGGCTATCTGCGCGATCTGCTTGTCTTCAAAGTGAAACCGGATGCGGTCGCGGAAGAATTCAATCCGGAATTGCAGAGCGCGCTCGAAACGCAATCCGCCCTCCTCGAAACCGATCGGTTGCTGGAGTTGATCGATCAATTTGCGGGCGCGGAAGGGCGGATGAAATGGGCGCCGAACAAGAAATTGCACTTTGAGATCGCGGTCATCAAAGCGATCCAGACGCTCAGCCAGGTCACCTTGAACGAGGTGATCGAGAACCTTTCCGCGCTGCGGAGTGGCGAGATTCCTGTCGCTGGGAAAAAGGCGGAACGTCCAACGCCCAACGTTCAACGTCCAACGCTCAAAGCTGAGCGGTCCGCTCCGGCCGCCACCGTTGCGGAGAAGCCAGCCGTGCCAGCCCCGCCTACGCCGAAAGGGGAGTCCGCTCCTGTTCCTCCGCAAGCCGGAGAAGCGACGACACCGCTCGACCTTCCGCAGCTCTGGCAGAAAGCGGTGGAGCAAATCCGCGCGCGGCGGCCGCTGATCAAAGGGTGGATAGAATCGGCGAAGGTTCTCGGCGAAGAAGGCCGCTACTTTTTGCTCGGCTTTCCGCCGGAAGAAAAGGCCGCCATGGAGTCGATCGCGATGCCGCGGAATCGCGATTTCCTCCAAGCGCTGCTGAAGGAAATCAGCGGACGCGATTGGGATATCAAATTCAGTTTAAACGAAGGACTGACGGTGGAGCGCCCTCCAGAAGAAGCGCCCGCCGTCGAGGAAGACGTCGCAGCGCCCGAACCGAAAAAAACGGCCCCATCCTTCAAAGACGATCCGCTCATCCGCCGAGCGCTCGAAATTTTCCAAGGCGAAATTAAACCCGTGACCGATTGATCGATTATGAATCTGAACAAGTTAATGAAGCAGGCGCAGAAGATGCAGGAGCAGATGGCCAAGACGCAGGCCGAGCTGGAGGAGAAGACGGTCGAAGTGCAGGCCGCCGGCGGAAAAGTGACAGTGGTGGCGAACGGCGCGGGCGAAATTCTTTCGCTCAAGATCGCGAAAGAGATCGTGGACCCGGAGGACGTGGAGTTCCTGGAAGAAGCCGTCCTGAGCGGCGTGCAGCAAGCGCTCGAGCAGGCAAAGGATTTAAGCCAATCCGAGATGACCAAGATCACCGGCGGCCTGGGCGCAGCCGGCTTGGGCTTGTAAGGAATTTGCCCATTTCTCAAAAGGGCGGCGAGCAAAACGGAGAAACGCGCTCACGTTTTGCGCGCAGCGCTTTCGGAGTGCGGCGCGTCCCCGCGCCGCTTTTTCGGTAGGCGCGCTGCTCGCCTGATTCATCCCGCACCAAAAATCACGCCCGCATGTCACCCACCTCAGACCAATGTCACCGGCGGCTTGGGCGCGGCAGGCCTCGGCCTGCGAGACGGTTTTGAGCGCGACCAGACAATCCGGGGAGCGCGGGCGCCACGCCCGCTGGTGATGGCGCCTCGCCATCACGCACTTGGATTGCCGACGAGAGATCCGGACTTACGTGAAGTGACGCCGTATCAGAGTCCGTTGCAGCGGGACGTCGTAACCAGCGGGCGAGCGCCCACGCGCCCCTAAAACCGGAACTGGCTCGGTCGGTTTCCGTATTAAAAAGGGTGAAGCAACCCGATATTCTGAAGCCCAGATCACATTCCGGCCCGCTCCGTATCGTGGTGGCGGATGGGTGGCTCCTGCTCCGAAACCTCCTCACGGTCTCACTGAACCGCCACTCCGCCCGCTACGAAGTCGTGGCGGCGGTCGAGACCGCGCCCGAAGCGATCGCCGCCTGTGCCACCCAGCAGCCCGATCTGCTTATCCTGGATCTGGAGTTGCAGGAGAAAAGCGGCCTACGGGTCGTGCCCGCGCTCCGGCAGGCGGCACCGGGAACGCGCCTCTTGCTTTGCACGGCGCACCCGACGGCGTCGCAGCTCCTGGATGCCTGGCGTTCGGGTGCCGGCGGTTTTGTCGAGAAAACGAATACGTGGGACGAGTTTCAGGAGGCCGTCGACCGGGTGGGGCGCGGCGAGCAATATTTCTCTTCCCATCGTGGTCGGACGCCATCCGGGCTCGCATCACCGGCGCTGCTCGGCCAGGATCGCACCGCGCCCCAAGCCATGCAGGCGGAGATGGCGCCAACGGCTAGTCAGAGCGATTCGCGCGCGGCTTGGTCGGTCGATAACGGCCGCTGAGGAACATGCTTCCTCCGGAAGAGAGGGCGGTGCTCTCGGCATGCCCAACCGGAAAGGCTCCCCGCCCGATTACAAGAGTCCCCTGGCGAGTCCACCGCGAGCGGGACGGCAGCGGTCCAAGCCTTTGCTGAACTCGCCTCAGAGGAACTTATTGGCGCCCGTCGCCCGCCAGCGGAGGGAGGCCGATTCTGGCTTTTACCTGGCCGAATCGGAGGCATTGATCTCGCCGTTGCGGATCACATCGGCCCGGAAGTTAGAGGCCGAGACGGCCTGGCCCGCGACCGCTTTCACGATGCTGACATCGGTGCTGTTGACTGCGCCGCTCGCGTTCACGTCGCACAGGCGAAGGTGAGGGCCACGGGGACGTCGCCCAGGTTTACCCCATCGCTGGGGTAGCCGAGCGTAAGGATGAGAAATTCGTCCCACCACTCCCGTCAGGTCCACCGTGATGGTGTCCGTCCCATTCCCATTGGCCATGACGACGCTCCCGGTCCCTGAGGTCACGGCAACGCTCCCGACGGTGACCGGAGAGTTAAAGGTGACGACGATCTGGAAGTCGCCGGCCGTGCCCCCGCTCCGGCTTTCCACGCCGCTGCTATTAAGGAGGCAGGGGGGTATCGCACGCCCCGGCGGCGCCCTGCACCTTCCGAGACGGCGCTGAGCGGGGTGGGCCGATCAGGTTGGTCTCGTCCGCTCCGATGTCCGGCGGATTGCCGCGCGGGTCGTTATCATAGTCGTTCGTGACGCCCGTGACGGCGATGCCTTCCCCACCACTGAACGCCTGGTCGACGCACTCCGCGCTGGCGCGAAGGGCTTTGTGGAGAAAACCAATACTTGGGATGATTTCCTCGGGGCCGTGGATCGGGTGGGCCGGGGCGAGCAATATTTTCCTCGCGCAGCAGCGGCGTGAAGCCTCTCAGCCGCGCCGCGCTGGCCACCGACCCTCGCGCGCCGCGGTGCCGTCGCGCTCAGTCCCCCGGGAAGAGGAGATCCTCCGCTTGATTGCTCTGGGTGGCACGAACAAGGAAATCGCCGGCCAGCTCTTTATCAGCGTGGCCACGGTGGAAACGCATCGGACTAACCTGACGCCCAGGCTGGGCGTCCGGAACGTCGCCGGGCTCGTCCTCTACGCCTTTCAGAACGGCTTGGTGGACGCTGTCGCGCAGATCTAAGCCCGCTTCGAGCTCCCTCTCACTTTCCCGCAACTGGCCGGCTCAGACCGGCCGCATCTCCCGCCGGTGATGGGCGAAGATCGCCACCTCCCGGATGCCCGCTTCCGCCATTCTGGCGCTCAAACGCTCGTAGTCCTCCCCCAACTGCACCTGCGAATGCGCATCAGACGCAGTCGTCATCGGAATCCCCTTCTCGCGCGCGAGTGCGATCAGATCATCCGATGGGTAAAGTTCATTCACCGGTTTCCGCCAGCCGGCGGTCGAGAGTTCGATCGCCAGTCCGCGCGCCGCGATGAAGTCGAGCGTCTCCGCCGCGAACGCGCCCACGTTCCCCTGCGGGCGATGTCCGTGAATCTTGACCAGATCCAGGTGCGCCAGGCAGTCCACCAAGCCGCTCGCAGCCATCTCGCGCACGCGCGCGAAGTATTCCGCATACACCTCGTCGACCTCGCGCCCGGCAAACTGCGCGGCGCCTTGCGGGACAGCATCGAACATCTCATCCGGCCGATCCAGAAAATGGACCGAGCCGAGCACGAAATCGAGCTCGTCCCAATGCGCTTCCACCCATTTCCGGCCTGCGAAAGAGTGCACAGGATCGTTATCCAGCTCGATCCCGGCCCGGATCTGGAGGTCAGGATTCGCCTCGCGCAGGCGTTCGATGACCCCGAAATCGACCCCCGCGTGGTAGCGATCGTGATCAGTGAAGGCGATGTCGGCTAAACCCTTCGCGCGCGCCGCCTCCACCCAGGGCTGCAAGAGCGCCAGCGTGTAAGGCTGCACCCGGTGGCCTTGCGGATGCGAGTGGTAATCGGAAAAGAGAGGCATTAGTGACTGGTGATGGGTGAATAGTTTCGAATCCGCGCGGTGGTTCCCTCCATTCACTAGGCACCGATCACCATTCACATTCCCCTCCCCCTCACGGCGCCGTCAAAAACTTCTGCCGCACACGCAATTCCGGATACTTCGGGAAAAAAACTTCCGCCGTAAAGACCTTGTTCGCCGTCAGCTCGCGGGTCGCGATCGTCTCGTTATACTCGATGTGCTCCTGCGGATTGATAAAAACGCTCCCGATCACCTCTGCGAAGGCGTGATTGTCCGACCAGGTGGTGAGGATAGTGTCGGCGGCGTTTCGCAGGTAAATCTCGAAGCGCTGCGAATCCGGAAACTCCAGCGTGATCGGCCGTTTCGCCTTGTTCGTGAGCGTGATCTTCACGTTCATCTGCCGCACTTCCGAGAGCTTGATCGGCTGCGGCACGATCTCCAGAGTGAGGACAAGACCGTTCAATTTCGGGTCCGTATATTCCGTCAACTTTTCCCCGCGACTGAAGGGATTAAGCCGGCTAAACCACCCGCGCCGCTCCGGGCCGGTGGCGTCTTCCGATCCCTGCGCCCACGCTCCCGTCGCCGTCACCAGGAGGAGCAACAGCGCCACCAGGGTGCGTCTCATGAGCAGGTAATCAGCAAGCGTTGCAAAATGTGTCAAACCCTTTATCAATCGCCCATGCGCCGGACCCGCCTCGCCGCCACCCTCCTCGCGCTTCTCCTCCTCACTGTCGGGCTCACCGCCGGGAAGCCCCGCACCACCCTTCGCGCCCACCTCGAGGCCAACGCCCAGGACGGGAGCGTTTTCTCCTCCCGCTGGCAATCCAAAACCACCGGACGCGAGGTCTTCATCGAAAAAGTGCCCACCATCTCCGAGCGCGACGTTGTCGCCTTCGCGCCTTACCGCGCCGCCGATGGCAGCTATGGGGCGCTTTTCGAGTTGGACGATCATGGCAAGCTGACGCTCGACACTCTCAGCATCGAGCGCCGCGGGACGGTTCTGTATGTATTTGTAAATAGCCGGCCCGTGGCCGAGCAGCAGATTGATCAGCGGGTCTCCGACGGCAAACTCTACCTCGCCGCCGGCCTCACCGAAAAGGACATCGCGCTCATGAAAAAGGATTGGCGGCTCATCGGCCAAGGTAAAAAATGAAAAAGTGGCTCGCCCTTCTCCTTCTCGCCGCCCTCCATCCCCTCACCGCCCCCGCGCAATCCGGTGAGATGGACCTCGCCCTCCCCACCGAGAACGACGCCCTCTTCCACGGCGGCGGCGCCGCGTTTTACCAATACATCACCCGCGATTTCCAAGGCCAGAAATCCACCCCCTGGCAGGGCGGACAATACGGCTACGTCCGCAATCCCATCCAGACTTCCGATGGCCTCCTCTACACCCGCTTCCATGAAGGGATCGATATCCTCCCCGTCCGCCGCGATGCGCGCGGCGAACCGCTCGATGAAGTCCGCGCCATCGCCGACGGCCAGGTCGTGCACACCAATCTCGCCGCCGGCGCCTCCAACTACGGGCGCTACCTCGTCGTCGAGCATCGTTGGGACGGCGCCAGCTACTACAGCCTCTACGGCCACCTCGCCTCCATCACCGTCCAGCCCGGCCAGAAAGTGGCCCGCGGCGCCCAACTCGGAGTCATGGGCCACACCGGCACCGGTCTCGACCGCGAGCGCGCCCATCTCCACCTCGAATTAAACCTCCTCCTCAGCCGCCGCTTCGAGAGCTGGTATGGCAACTACGTCAAAAACGACCCCAACCGCCACGGCCTCTACAACGGCCTCAATCTCACCGGCATCGATATTGCCCGTTTCTATCTCGCCCAACAGAAACGTCCGGGCCTAACCGTGCCGCAATTTCTCTCCAACGAAGACGCCTTCTACAAAGTCAAGTTGCCCGCCAGCCGCGGCTTCGATCTCCCCCAGCGCTACCCCTGGCTGGTCCGCAAAACCGGCGCTCCCGCTCCCATCTCCTGGGAGGTTTCCTTCAACCAAGCCGGCGTTCCGCTTAAGATCGAGGCCGAAGCAAGCGTGGTCGCCGCCCCCGTCCTTTCCTTTATCGAAAAGCGGAATGGCAATTATTCGAATTTCACCCGGGGCGTCGTCACCGGCAACAGCGCCCCCGCCCGCCTGAGCGAAAGCGGCGAACGCCTCATGCTACTCCTCACTTGGCCCGAATGAGCCCCGCCTTCTCCGTCCTCAGCTTGGCTTAGACTAAAGCCGGCACAAACAAAGCAGGACTGACCGCGAGCGCCGCCTCCGTCTCTTCAGAGTTAACACCAGCGGCACTCGCACCCGCTGCGTGGCCCGTTCCGCCCCCTCAAACGGTCCCAGCTTCCGCTCGAAAAACTTCACGTAAAGAAACAGCAACGCGCTCAACGCCTGGTTCTGCCGTCGCCGGCGCCACCTTCCGCTCCACCGCCAGATACGAAAGAAAATCCGCGATCTCCACCTCCCCCATTTCCGCCGGATGTCGTTTCCCCTGGAAAACGATAAACCGCCGCATCCAATCCCGATACGCCCGGTCCGTCCGGATGCTGTCACGCCGCGTCTGCAACAAATGACGCACCTGCAGTAATTTTGGCTTGCCCACCGAAGGAGCGCTGGCTTTAATCTGGTCCATCGACCACGGACGGCAGTATATTCGGACCCCCACCAGAAATGCAATCTCCAACCGAATTAGACGAACAATTGTTCGCCTTTAAAGACGAACATTCGTCTACATCTCGTTAGGTGTGTGAGTGTTTGCGCTTCGATTTCGCTGTGGGTCATGCGGGCCGGTCACGTCAGTCGTAGCTTGGACGGGAGCCTCTGCGAGCGGGGGGAGCGTGCGTTGCTGCCCGGTCCGGCTGAGGACACGAGGCGGCACACCGACTTCCCGCGCGAG
>JBBSLZ010000146.1:0-8067 GCA_038233435.1 Chthoniobacterales bacterium | reverse complement strand
GGTCTCGCGGTGCATCTGATCCAGCACCCGATCCATCGCCGCCTTCACGCTCGCGGCCGTCACGCCCTTCTCACATTCGCTCACCACCACTCGCTCCAATCGCGCCACCCAGGCATCGATCGAGATCTCCGCTGCCGGTGTCTCCCTGCCATTCTCCGCCGGCCGCGCCAGCGCGCTATAGACATCGATCACCTTCTGCTCTCCGCCCCCCAATGCAGCACCCGGTAAAAAAGCGATCCTTCCCGTTCCCCTTTAAAGATCAGATCAAGCAAAGCCGCGCCTAACGAGACCGGGATCAAGGCAAAAATGCCGCGCGTTATCCACCAGCATCTTGAGTTGGAAGACCAGCACGTCCCGGAGGAAACGCCACCGCTCGGACCCCGTCTCCATCTTCGCGCCGGGCTTGGTCGTGATCTCGCGCGTCGACTCTATGGATCAAGCCAACCCGCCCAGAAACGAACGGTCAGGCCTCAAGCGCCGTTCTTGCCAGCCTACGGCACGGACGCAAAAGGAGCAGCGCCCCTTCCTGCCGTTCAGGCCAGAAAGGTCGCCGCTCCCAGTGCCAAAAAATCGAGCCGGCTACTCCGCCAGCAAAGCCTCGCAAGCCTTTGCGCAGCGCCGGCATGCCTCCGCGCACACTCGGCAATGCTCCATCTTCTTCCCGTGCTCCTCGCAGGTGTCGCCGCAGGCATTGCAGGACTCGATACACGCCCGCAGCAGCGCGCCGGCCACCTTCTTATCCGTGCGCGTAAAGCGCGATACATTCCGCGCCGTCGTCAGGCAGATATCGGCGCAGTCGATGTTATTCCGAATGCACTCCACCATCGCCGCCACGTCCTTCTCCCCGAGGCAGGCATCGGCGCAGGCATTACACGCTTCCGCGCACGAATAGGCAGCCGTGATGCATTCAATATTAACCGCGTGATCCGAAGACGGATTCACCGGATGCGTTTCAAACATTTGCTTGATGTAGCTCATAAATTTCTCTCCTTGTTATCTTGGTTATTGGCTGGGCGATGGTCGCCACTCAGGTTTCCAGAACCACAGCCGTGTTTGTCTTCTCTGCGTCCGGCTGGGGCGTATGTTTCCCCTCGCCAAATTCTTCGATCATTTTGCGATTGAACGCCGGGATGTCATCTGGCTTCCGGCTCGTTACGAGCCCGTTATCCACCACCACCTCTTCGTCCACCCAGTTACCGCCCGCGTTCTTCACATCCGTCTGGATCGCCGGCCAGGAAGTCAGCGTCCGCCCCTTCACCAGCTCCGCATCGATCAGCACCCACGCAGCATGGCAAATCGCCGCCACTGGTTTGCCCGTCTTGAAAAAATGCTTCGTAAACTCCAGCGCCTTCGGAGTCGACCGCAGCTCATCCGGATTCATCAGTCCTCCCGGAATCAAGAGCGCATCGAAATCCCCTGGTCGGGCCGAGTCCAGCGCCAGGTCGACCTCAAACTCGTCGCCCTTCTCGGCATGATTCATTCCCTGCACCTTGCCCTTCGCCGGCGAGACAATCGTCGTCTCCGCACCCGCTTCCTGCAGAGCCTCCCGCGGCTTTGTCATCTCCACCTGTTCAAAGCCATCGGCGACCAAAATCGCCACCTTTTTTCCATCAAGTTTTCCCATACCAAGGAAACGTCTGCCGCCTCCCGCTTGGATGCGCCGAAAGCTTTTCGCCGTCTCGGAATCGCCTTGTCCGCCCCGCGCGGTTCCGGTTAAATAAAACCATGAACGAACTCGTTAACCTCATCGTGCAAAAGACCGGCATCAGTCAGGAGAACGCGGAAAAGGCCGCCCAAACCGCGATCGACTTCGTCAAAGCCAAACTCCCCGCGCCACTGGCCAGCCAGGTCGACGGCGCCCTCAGCGGCGATCTAAGTGGACTCGCCGGCCAGGCCGGCGATCTCCTCAAAGGCAAACTCGGCGGCCTCGGCGGCTAAGCCAGGACCTGCAGCAGGCGATCCGGAAAATCCGACTGCTCACTCGGACTGCGCCATCCCGCCGTGCTCTCGACCCCGCAAATATCTTGCAACTTCAAAGAGCGCTCCGACGTTTTCATTCACGTATGAACACCCTCGCCTTCTTCTCGAATCTGGCCGGCCCCGATCTGCTCATCATCCTCTTTCTGGTCCTGGTCCTTTTCGGCGCCAAAAAGCTCCCCGGGCTGGCCCGCGGGATGGGGCAGGCGGTGAAAGAATTCCAGAAAGCGAAAGACGACTTCGTCGGCGAAATCCACACCGCCGATCAACCCCGCCCCGTCGCCCCGCGCGACACCGTCGCCGCCAGCGCCCTGCGGATTGAAGTCGCCAGCCCCGCCTCGAATCCGCCTCCGCCCGTCGCCTAGCAAAGCGCGGAGAGTGTCTCTCGCCCTCAGTTCGACATTCGATGTTGGACGTTCAGCGTTCGACGTTTATAGATCAGCGCTCGACTCGTCCAGTCTCTTGCCCGCCAGCGATGGCACCGCGCCTCGCGGTTTGACCCTCCAATGGCGCAGCTACATTCTGTAGATATGACCGCTAAAATCTTCCAGCACGGCGGCAGCCAGGCCGTCCGGCTGCCCAAAGGATACCGCTTCGAAGGCACCGAGGTCTTGATCGAGAAACGCGCCGACGCCGTGATTCTTCGGCCCGCTCCCAGCACGCATCCGGAACTCCGCACTCTCGGCGATGTGTCGCGCTATTTCGCCGAGAAATATCCCGACGCCGCCTCGTTTCCTGATCCGCCTCCACGATCGAAGAAACATGAGCGACCCATTCTGGAGTGGTAGGGGGGCACCGTCCGAATGTCTCCCTTGTTCATGCTCGATTCGAGCGCCTGCATCCATGTCCTCCGCGGCCTCGTGCCTTTCGATGCACTGCCAGCGCGGAATGAGACGGCGATTTCGAGCCTCGTGGCGGCGGAGCTTTGGACCGGAGTGGAAAGAGGACGTTCGCTCCAGGTTTTCCTGCGCCTGTTCACGGTCATCGATCTCATCAGCGACGATGCACGGCACTACGCCGAAATCCGAGCCGATCTGGAACGGAAGGGCACACTCATTGGCCCGATGGATTTGCTCATCGCCGCCCACGCTGTGAGGCTCGGTGCCAGCCTGACCACACGCGACGCACGCGAATTCAAACGTGTCAAAGGGCTCAAGCTCCAGGCCTTGAAATGACTCCTCGGGCGAACTCGATCGTTTTCTAAAGGAACCTGATGTCGCCCGGGAATTCCCCAACGCTAAGGTCCTTCCTTACGTGCACTCGCGCAGATCATCCGGAAGCAGAAATCCGCCGGCACGAAGTAGGCCGAACCGAAACGGTCAAAGGAGCGGCTTCAGCCGCCACGCCATCCCAAATCCGCAATTCGCATTGATGCTCCGCCCGCCTGGGTAGCGCACGCGTCTCGCGTGCTGGTGAAGGCGACCCGCCTTCGCGAACTTTGCGTCCCTGCTTTTCAGTTCCGCAATCCGCAATTGAAAGCCCGGCCGTTAAGGCGCAATTCGCATTTCCGAAGGCCCTTAGAGGGCGCGCTCCGCTGTGGTGCAAGTTTCCAACTTGCACAATGGCCCAAAACCCAAGTTGGAAATTTGGGCTACGCCGGCCCGTCTCGGCACCGCTACCCTGCGCGGCTTAACCGTCTATCCAGCGCTACCCTCGCGCTGTATTCCGCATTTCCGAAGGCCTCATGATCCCTTCGCCGAGCGCTCTAGATGTGACGTGATCATGGCGATCTCGCGTCCCGTCAGCACCGGCTGCTGATTCGCGATGTGCCGCAAGAGCGTCTCCGGAGTAAAGACCCGCACGTCCGTGCTCTTCCACTCGTTCTTGACTCGCCAATCGCCCACGAAGACCACCAGCGGCTTCACCCACGGCTCGAGCGCGCAGTTTTCCTTGATCAGCTTACGAATCTCGGCCGCATTCCCGCGCGCCTGCTTCAGTGAATCCTTTTCCTCCGGCCGTCCGTCCACGAAGATTCCTTCGCCATTGCGAAAAGTGATTTCTCCGCGCCCGCTCCGGAACTTCGTCTCGATCGCGAACACGCCCGCCGGCCCGACCAAGACGTGATCAATGTTGAACCCATCGCGCACGATGTCATGAAACGCGCGGTAGCCGGCCGGGCGCAAATCCTCCAGCGCCTCCGCCACCTTCTGCTCGCCCCGTTCACCACGGACAAGATTCCGCGCCTGCGGAATCAAGCGGAGATACCAGAGCGTGGCCGCTCCTGTCGCGACCACCGCCATGCCGAACCAAAACCGCGAACTGAGCGGCTGACTCGACCCTTCGTTTATCAACTGGGCCAAAGCCACCGCCCAGATCATCAAGGGCCCGAAGATGCAGACCGGCAGCGAATTATCTATCAGCCGGTCCCATTCCTCACGAAGCGATTGACCGGCACGCCTGCGGACAGCGGGGAGGGGGGATTTCTTCTTTTTCTTGGCGAACATGCCTCCGTTCGCTGCGAAATCCGTGCCATAAGCCCCATTTCCTGTGGCATTTTTGTTTTCCGTTAGCTAGAACGTGCGAGCCGCATGAACGCTGAGACGCATTCGCAGATCGCCAGCTTCATCTGGAGCATCTGCAACCTCCTGCGCGGGCCGTACAAGCGAAACGAATACCGCAAGGTCATCCTGCCGCTGACCGTCCTCCGCCGATTCGATTGCATTCTCGCGCCGACTAAAGCCGCCGTGCTCGCCGAGCACGAACGGATCAAAACAAAGTCGGAAGCCATCGTTCATGCCAAGCTCACCGCGATCACGAAGCGTGACTTCTACAATCTCTCGAAGCTCGATCTCCCCAAGCTCCTCGACGACCCGAACCAGCTCGCGCCGAACCTCAACGCCTACATCAACGGCTTTTCGAAGAACGTTCGCGACATCATCGACCGCTTCAAGTTCGGCGAGCAAATCGCGACCATGGCAGAGAAGAATATCCTCTTCGAAGTCATCAAGGCGTTCGTCGCTCCGAAGATCGATCTCTCCGCCGAGCGCGTGGACAACACGCAGATGGGCTACGTCTTCGAGGAGCTGATCCGGATCGGCGCGGAGCAGTCGAACGAAGAGGCGGGAGAGCATTTCACCCCGCGCGAAGTCATCCGCCTGATGGTGAATCTCCTCCTCTCGCCGGAGCTGGATCTCGGAAAAAGCCACGTCGTAAAGACGATCTACGACCCGGCGTGCGGCACCGGCGGCATGCTGTCCGTCGCAGAGAATTACATCAAGCAGCTCAATGCCGACGCCGATCCGCATCTCTACGGGCAGGATTGGAACGACGGAGCGTGGGCGGTTTGCAAAGCCGACATGCTGATCAAAGGCGAGGACGCCGAGAACATCCGGCTCGGCGACACCTTCAGCACCGACGCCTTCGATCGCGACCCCGAGGGCCAGCGTTACACCTTCGATTACATGCTCGCCAATCCGCCCTTCGGCGTGACCTGGAAGCAGCAGGAGAAATTCATCAAAGACGAAGCCGACAAGCTCGGCTACGAAGGCCGCTTCGGCGCCGGCCTGCCGCGGGTGAACGACGGCTCGCTCCTCTTTCTCCAGCACATGCTGGCCAAGATGCGCCCGCCGCAGGAAGGCGGCAGCCGGCTCGGCATCATCTTCAACGGCTCACCGCTCTTCACCGGCGACGCCGGCTCCGGCGAATCCGAAATCCGCCGCTGGATCATCGAGAACGACTGGCTGGAGGCGATCGTCGCCCTGCCCGAGCAGCTCTTCTACAATACCGGCATTTCCACCTACCTCTGGATTCTCACGAATAGGAAGTCCGCCAGTCCGGCATCGGACCCGGAGCGCAAAGGCAAAATCCAGCTCCTCGATGGCCGCAACTTCTGGGTGCCGATGAAAAAGAGCCTCGGCAACAAACGCCGCAAGATCGGCGATCCGAAAACCGGCCGCCCCGAGGACGCGCGCGATCCCGATCACATCGGCGAACTCACCCGCCTCTTCGGCAACTTCCGCGATAGCGAGACGCGCACCTTCACCCTCGATGGCGTGAAGAAGGAACTCGTCGTCAGCAAGGTGTTCGACAACGAAGACTTCGGCTTCCACAAGATCACCGTCGAGCGCCCGTTGCGACTGAACTTCCAGGCCACGCCAGAACGGATCGCGCGGCTCGACGAGGAGAGCGGATTCGCCGCCCTCGCCACGAGCAACAAAAAGAATGAGGCGCTGCGGCTCCGCGAAATCGAAGCGGGCAAACAGCGTCAGCAAGCGATTCGCGATCTCCTCTCCGCGTTCGCGAAAGAAACGAACGGCAAGCTCTTCAAGAGCCGCGAAGAGTTCCTCACCCATCTGCGAAATCTGCGGACAAAAACTCTTTCTCCTGCCGAACTGAAAGCCGTCCTCAGCGCCCTCAGCGAGCGCGATGAAACCGCGGAAATCTGCCGCGACCGCGCCGGCAAACCCGAGCCCGACGCCGACCTGCGCGACACCGAAAGCGTCCCGCTGAAGGAGAGCATCCAGGAATACTTTCAGCGCGAAGTTCTCCCGCACGTGCCCGACGCCTGGATCGACGAGAGCAAAGCAAAAGTCGGCTACGAAATCCCGCTCAACCGCCACTTCTACTGCTACGAACCGCCGCGCCCGCTCGAAGCCATCGAGACCGACATCAGAAAGCTCGAACGCGAAATCCTTGCCCTGCTCAAGGAAGTCACCGCGTGAACCTGCCAGCGTATCCGAAATACAAAGCGAGCGGCGTCGAATGGCTCGGCGACGTGCCGGAGCATTGGGAATGTCTTCCACTCAAGAGACTCGCCAAGCGATTTGCAGGCGGAACTCCTGATCGCGGAAATGCCGCGTATTGGGAAGATGGAGACATCCCATGGCTAAACTCTGGGACGGTAAACCAACGCCTTATCACTGAGCCGTCTGAGATGATAACTAAGGCGGGCTACATGAACAGCAGTGCGCGCTACGTTCCTAAAGGTGCATTAGTGATGGCTCTAGCGGGACAAGGGAAAACTAAAGGGATGTGTGCGCAAACCGCAATCAGAGCGACGTGCAACCAATCGATGGCCGCGATTGTTCCAAACATCCAGTCAGACACGCGTTTCCTATATTGGTTGCTGCTCTCTCAGTATCAGCAGATTCGAAATATGGCCGGTGGCGAACAACGAGACGGTCTAAACCTCGAAATTCTCGGGTCAATACCGGCGTTAAAATTGAGCTCCTCTGAACAGCGCGCCATCGCCGACTTTCTGAACGAGCGGACGGGGAAGCTGGACGCGTTGACGGAGAAGAAGCGGGGCTTGATCGAGAAGCTCAAGGAGAAGCGCAGCGCCCTCATCTCCCGCACCGTCACCAAAGGTTTACCCGCCGAAGCCGCCGCCCAAGCCGGCCTCCCCACCCACCCCAAACTCAAACCCTCCGGCATCGACTGGCTCGGCGACATCCCGGAGAGCTGGGAGGTATTGCCGTTCACAAAATATCTAGCCGATAAGTCTGACTATCGAGGTAAGACGCCAGAGAAAGTGGACGAAGGCGTCTTCTTAGTTACGGCCAAAAACGTTCGCATGGGATTCATCGATTACGATTGCTCTCAGGAATTCGTACTAGCCGAAGAATACTCTGAGATCATGCGGCGTGGTCTTCCAAGGAACGGAGACATTTTGTTCACAACCGAAGCGCCGCTTGGGAATGTTGCGTTGGTGGATCGCGAAGACGTAGCCCTCGCTCAGCGAATCATCCGTTTTCGGCTGACGCCCAAGCGCTTCGCCTCGCGTTTCGTGCTCTCCGCGATGCTGTCTGATTCTTTCCAAGTTCAACTCAAGCGTCTAGCTACCGGTTCAACTGCGGAGGGGTTGAAAGCGAGCAAACTGCACATTCTGCGAATTGTTACGCCTCCACTACCCGAGCAAACCGCCATTGCCGACTACCTCGACCGGGAGACGGCGAAGCTGGACCGGATGATCGAAAAGGTGGAAGCCGCCCTCGAGAAGCTGGCGGAATACCGCACCGCCCTCATCACCGCCGCCGTCACCGGCAAGATCGATGTGTGCGGAAACATTGCCGTCCCCTCGGCAGAGCGAGTAACGTCTGCCAGTCCATGAGTTACCGAGAGTCATTGCCAGACGGATGCCCGCCGGAGGCC
>JBBSLZ010000145.1:0-8078 GCA_038233435.1 Chthoniobacterales bacterium | reverse complement strand
CGCGTCGTCATATAACGCGAAGCGGGCGCGCCGGCGGCTTTCGCCTCGGTGCATTCGAGAGTGATGATTTCCTGGGCCATGGGTCGTTATTCTTTCGTGTCGTCGGACTTCTCTTCTTCGTCCCCGTCGCGGGCTTCGTCATCGGTCAGGCCAAAGAGTGAGGTGACCGATTGCCGGACGCGAGAGGCTTTGCTCTGTTTCTCGAGCTGCGACTGGCACTCCACCGTGAAGCGGGCGAACGGGATCGCCTCGAGGCGCGCGCGCATGATCGGTTTCCCCGACATCTCGCATTTGCCGTAGGTGCCGAGATCGATCCGCTTGAGCGCTTCATCGATTTCGTAGAGCGCGTCCTGTTCCTGGGACAAAAGGCTGAGCGCGAAATCGCGATCGTATGCGTCGCTCCCGGCGTCGGCCTGATGCATTCCGAAGGCCGAAGCTTCGCTCCCCTCGGCCCGGGCGCGCAATGTGTCCTGCGCAACGCCGGCCATGGAGTCGACCATCGCGTCGCGCAACTGGAGAAGTTTTTCTTTCTGCGAGCGGGTGAAGGGGTCAAGCCGGCGCTCCTTCGTTTTCACGTGGTTGCCGATGATGTGGAGCGTCTGGTTCGCCGGGATCGTCGCCTTCGCTTTGCCATTGGCGGAGCGAACGGGCGCAGCCGCTTTCTGCTTTTTTTTGGGGGCCTTTTTTGCGGTGGACGCTTTCGGGGCAGCGCTCTTTTTGGGCGCGGCTTTCTTCGGGGCAGCCTTTTTGACGGCGGGCTTCTTCGCGGGCTTTTTCAAAGATGATTTCTTGGTTGAACGGGCCATAAAGCGTGGGTAGTCGGAACTGCGGTTGCTCTTTCCGGACTCAGGGGAGGCTTAACTAAGAGCATTTCGATTTTGGCGCAAGCGGTTTCGGACCGATTTCGAACCGGGCTTTTCACCCGGGGAATAAGGCTAGGAACTTGCGCTCGAATAATGCCGCAAGGCCCAGCGCCAGAAAGCGCGGCTGAGCAGCGCCGCGATCGTCCCGGCGACGATGAGATGAAACATCAGCCAGCCAGGTTCCCCGAGCGACTTGATTAACAACCGCGCCGGAATGTTGGCCACGATAATGACTGGAATAATCCAGCCGAAGACCCAGCGGAAGACCTGCGGGAAAATCACATCCGGATAACGCGCGATGTTGAGGAAATTGAAGTAGCCGTAAACCAGCCCCTGCGCGCGCACGATCCAGAAACTAACCGCGGCCAGCGCGAGCATGATCGAGTAGTGAATCGCCACCCCGAACCCGAGCGCGATGAAGTAGAGCACGATCGCGAGCGGCCCGGGCACGACGTGCAATTGCCGGAGCGATACCACCACCACGACCGCGCCGATCAACGCGTTGATGATGCTGTCCAGCCCGAACTGCTTGGTCGAGACCGCAAACTGGCTGTCGATCGGAAGGACGAGGAGCGAATCGAGTTTCCCGGTTCGCACCAGCTCGGGCACGTTCGCCACGTTGACGAAGAAAAACGCCTGGAACAATTGCGCGATGATCTGGTGGGTGCCGACGAGCAGCACCACCTCCCATTTCGTCCAGTCGCCGATCTGGTCGACCTGGCCAAAGATGATGCTGAAGAAAAGAATCTGTCCGCAAAACCAGAGCACCTCCACGATCATCCAGAGGATGAAATTCGCCTTGAAGCTCATCTCGCGGATGAGCGAGTTGCGCAGCATGATCGAGTAAATTTCGAGATAGCGGCGCATGCTTTGGTGTAACTAATCTCGCCCCGGCCGGTCTAATCAATACTGCCGGCACCGGTTCGTGGGCATTTTTTCATGAAAAAAATATCCTCAGCGGCGGGGCCTTGCTCCTCGTCCTGCTCGCGCTATTCGTGTTGCGACGCTGTGGCGGCGACCCCGCGTCGGAGTATCAAACCACCACCGTGACCCGCGGCGCGATCACGCAGGCGATCGCGACCGGCACGCTCAACCCGGTCGTGAACGTGCAAGTCGGCAGCCAGATTTCGGGAAACATCCAAAAGCTCTTGGTCGATTTTAATTCGCCGGTGAAAGCGAGGCAGGTCGTGGCCGAGATCGATCCGGCCGTCTTCCAAGCCGCGGTCATGCAGGCGCAGGGCGACCTCGATAATGCGGAGGCCGGGCTCGAGCTCGCGCGCATCACCGCCAAACGAACCGCCGATCTGGTCGCAAAACAAAACTCTTCGCAATCCGAGCTCGACCAGGCGCAGGCGGCGCTTCACCAGGCGGAAGCGAGCGTCCGAATCAAGGAAGGCGCGCTCCAGAAAGCGAAGGTCGATCTCGACCATTGCACGATCACTTCTCCGATCGATGGCATCGTCATCTCGCGCAGCCTACAGCAGCGCGATGAAACGCGTCATCGGCGTCTCGACCCTGCGCGGGATCAACGTCCAGGTCGCTTCGCCTAACGACCTCGCGCCAGCCCAGCAAGAGATCACCGAGCTCCTCCGTCAGCGGCACAACATTCGCCCGGGGTGGAACGACGATTTCACCGTCCGGAACCAGGAAGAGGTTGCCGCGACCGCGACCGCCACATCCCGGGTCATGTCATGACCTTGTTGTTAGGCGCGATCGCCAGCGTCTCGCTCCTCGTAGGCGGGATCGGGATCATGAACATCCTGCTCGTGAGCGTGACCGAGCGGACCCGCGAGATCGGCGTCCGCCTCGCGGTCGGCGCGCACGGGCGCGATATCCTGACTCAGTTTCTGATCGAAGCCGTCATCCTCAGCGTGATTGGCGGAGTGATCGGGATTCTGCTCGGGCTGGGCGCATCACACCGGCTCTCCGTTTTCGCGCAATGGCCCACCTTAATTTCGATCCCCTCGATCATCGCGCCTTTCTTGTCAGTGCGGCCGTCGGGATCTTCTTCGGCTTCTATCCCGCGCGGGAAGCAGCGCGACTCGATCCGATCGAGGCTTTGCGCTACGAGTAACCCATGGGAAAGCCAACCGTTTTCAAAAGCTGGTCGCGGAAGCGAAGCAAAACATCAGGGAGATTTCGCCTAACGACGCCATGCACGAGGTTGGCTGCGGCGCGGCCACCCTGGTCGATGTGCGTTCGACCGAGGCTGGAAAGCGGGTCACGCCCGCGGTGCGAAACATCTCGAGCGCGGCGAGAGCGAAGTGGAGATCGAGGAGCAGGTGCCCGACCTCGACCAGCGCATTATCTGTTACTGCGGCGGCGGCAGCCGGTCGTCACTGGTGACGGAGAGTTTGCAGAAGATGGGCTACCGCAATGTGCGCTCAATGAGCGGCGGCTTTCGCGCCTGGAAAGCGGCTGGGCTGCCGACGAGCGCCGAAGGATAAGGCGTTTTTGTCTCCCTAACGACCGAAACCGCAAACGTAGAGTTCCGTGATCGATGTATCCTCATATTTGCGACCGGGGTAAACTTCCAGAATCGTCAGCTTCACTCTGTCGATGAAGCCGTCACCTGAGGGATGCTGCAGAATCCAATCGACTGAAGCGAAGGGGTAACGTGGGCTGAAGGCTTTGTAGGGGCGATCAGGCAGGATGATTTCGCTGGTTTGGTGCCGTTCGCTTTCTTCAGCGCCCTCCCCGCATTCCACCTCAACGCGAAGTTTCTTGATGCGCGCATTGTCGTAGTAGAGCGCTTCGTTTGAGACGAAGCCGTTGAGAAGCGCGATCTCCGTAACGTAGGCATCCTTCGGTTCGAAAGTGATGGTTGCGCCGATGCCAGGTCCTTTGGCTCCTTCCACCCAGGCGGTGCGCAGGTCGTTGTCGCGCATCGATTCCTTTTCGTAGTGAAACGAACCCTGCGCTGGCAGGGTGGAAGAAACGGTTAGCGCTTTAACGTGTACGGGATCGAGGAGATTTTTTTTAATCTGCGCCTCTTGGTAAAGCAGACTCGGATCGTAGGAGAACGTGAGGTCGGGCAATTTGGCCAGATCTTGATCGTGGAATGTCCATCGTATTTTACCCGCGCCGCCTGAGCTTCCCGGCGGTGCCAATCGGGTGATTGGTGGAAGGTCGTTTTGCCGTAGCCAATCGGTGCTCAAGGCTACCTTAAGACTACCTACTCGCCCATTCCCCCATGTTACGGCGGGGTGAAAAGTATAAAGGAAAGTACGCAGACCGTACTTCCAGAGGGTCTCTCTTTCAAAGCCTTCGTCGCGCGCCAGGCACCGCACTTTGTAGCTGACGGTCAGATGTTTCTTTTTCCCGGCTTCGAAGTTAAGCGTCATGAGCGACCAGCGACGCACGAGTTGTATTTTTGGATCGAGCCCAGCTGGCCGTTCTTCAGCGCCGATCGGTTTGGTAATCGTTTTTCGATCGGAACCGGTTTTCCTCCGTCTTCCACATGGAAGTCGGTGAGGCTGCTGCCCAGCACGTAGTCGTAGCCGTTCGGGGTGTTGAGCGTTTCTGGTGCCGCGAGATCTACTGGGAAGCCGAAGGTGACGGAAATTGGCGGAACCGTGGTTCGCCAAAGATAAGTCACGTAAACGCCAAACGTCGTCACGATCGATGTAGGCATTGAGCGTCTCCTCCTCGAGTGAGATGAGGGGTTTACCATCGGTGCGAGGTTGCCGGTGCGCTCGATCACGGAGGTGTAAAAAGCGCCGCCGTTCGCGAAAAGCGGAATTGGCGCCGACAGGCACAGGACGAGGACCAGGAGCGCAGCCCCTGCAGCCTTCGCGCCATCGTTTGTGCGGCCAGCACCAAGCGGCCATCGGGACTCGAACTGTGCGGCGCTTCCGGTGGGCCGAATCGTTCACAACTGTCCTTCGATAATCTTGAAAATCACCGTGTTGTCCAGGAAGCCGTGGAGCGATTCGGTTCCGGGACCGCGGCCCGCCGCGAGCACGTCGTCAACCGTATTGCGCGCGGCTGGGGCGAAGGCCGCCGCCGGCTCCTGCACCTCCGGCGTATCCGGACTTTCTGCGGGCGGCGCCGGGTCTTCCGTTTCGGAACCCAAAGGCGTGTTGACGGCAGGAATGCCGTTAGGGCCGGTGGCCCAGGTGAGCGCCGGTTCGCCGGAGGAATTCACCCCGAGGAGCGCTACGCCGCTGTTGCGTCGGAACGGGGAACCGTTGAGGGAGAGCCCGCCAATACCGAAATTTCCGGCGACCAGGAAGGTCGCATTCTCTCCCATGTAGTTCTGCGCCACCGCGACGGCCTGGTCCAGCTCGACCGTTTCGGCCAGGGTGCGCTCGCCCTGGTTCCCGCGCGCGGCCGTCCGCATGAGGCCGGCGTCGACGACGAGCAGGTAGCCGCCGGTGTTCCACTGCAGCAGCTCGATCGCCCGCCGCGTCATGTCGGCGAGGGCGGGTTGCTCGCTGCCGGCTGCGATCTCGTTGGCGTAGGCCATTTCGCCTTCACTGAAAAGACCGAGCAGTTTCGGCCGGCGCCATTGCGGGATGCTCTCCAGCTCAGCCTTGGTGCGCACGGTCTCGTAGCCGTTGCGGCGCATCTCCAGGATGAGATCACGGCCGTCTCTGCGCCGGCCGCCTTTTGCTTCGGGCAGGAAATCCGCGCTCCCGCCGCCGAGCGCGATGTCGATTTTTTTCTCCTCCGCCAGTTGTTGCACGAGGTCGCCTTTCCCGTTCGCGTAAAAGGGAGCGATCGAGGGATCACTCAGGCGGCCATTCGTCACGACGCCGATCGCGCGGCCTTTCTGGCGGGCGAGGTCGATCACACTGCGGAGGCGCTTTTCGTTAGGCCCGAGGCCGAGGCTGCGATTGTTCACCTTCACCCCGGTGGCGAGGGTAGTGGCGGCGGCCGCTTCATCGGGCACGGCGAAGTCGAGCGAGTAATTGGAAAGCAGCGCAACGGCCGGGAGCGACTCGATCGCGAGACGCGCGTTCGCTCCGCCGGCATAGACACGGGTCGCGGCGATTCGGTCCGGCGTCAGTCCCTCGCCGATAAAAAGCACGATGCCGAACGGCTTTTGCACCACCCAATGGCGGAAATAGAGCACGCCAAGTCCCACGAAGATCACCAGGCAAAGGAGGGCCAGGATCTGGTTGCGCCATTTCATTCCTCTCGATAGAGCGAGCGGGCGCGGCCCTTGTCAATCCCGCAGCCTCGGGAAACCGCTTGAGGGCGAGGGCGCGCGCCGGGAGAGTGGGCTCTATGGCAAAACCAGTGGTCTTGGTCATTCGGGATGGTTGGGGGATCAATCCCGGGGGTCGCGCGGAGCGGGAGAGGAATGGCGACGCGACCCTGCTCGCCGCGACGCCGTTTCACGATGAGCTCTACCGCGATTATCCCTGGGCCGCCCTCAGCGCGAGCGGCGAAGATGTCGGGCTGCCCGAGGGACAAATGGGAAACTCCGAGGTCGGCCATCTCAATCTCGGTGCGGGCCGGATCGTTTATCAGGTTCTGACCCGGATCAACAAGGCGATTGCGGAAGGCGACCTGCCAAAGAACGAAGTCCTGCAGGAGGCTTTCCGGAAGGCGCGCAGCGGGCGACTCCATTTCATCGGCCTCGTTTCCGACGGCGGCGTGCACAGCCATTACAAGCACCTCCTCGCCCTCGCGGAGGCGGCGCAGGGGGCCGGGGTCGGGCAGATCCTCGTGCACGCGATCACAGATGGCCGCGACGCGTCGCCGACGGGCGGCTCCGATTACCTGACGACCTGCGCGGCGCAGTTGGCGCGCAGTGGCGCGCGAATCATCACAGTGGTCGGACGCTATTTTGCCATGGATCGCGACCGGCGCTGGGACAGGACGAAGCTGGCCTGGGACGCGATCGTGCTCGGGCGAGGCGAAGTCTGCGAAGATTCGTCTTCCGCCGCGGTGAGCCGGCATTATGCCTCCGGCAAAACCGATGAGTTTATGCCCGCGCTCATTTTCGCCGAGCCTAACGAACAACGGATCAACGACGGCGACACCGTGATCTTCTTCAACTTCCGCGCCGACCGCGCGCGGCAGCTTTCCCAGGCTTTTCTGATGGCGGATTTCGACGGGTTCGAGAGAGAAGTCTGGCCGCAGATCCACTACGTCACGATGACGGTCTATGACGTGACCTATTCCTGCCCGGCGGTCTTTCTGCCGCAGTCGCTCAAGAAAATTCTCGACGACGTGGTGAGCGGTGCGGGCAGGAAGCAGCTGCGCATAGCCGAGACGGAGAAATATCCGCACGTGACCTATTTCTTTAACGGCGGAGTGGAGAAAGCGGCCGAGGGGGAAGACCGCAAGATCATCCCTTCCCCGAAGGTGGCGACCTACGATCTCCAGCCGGAGATGAGCGCGGTGGAGGTGACCGACGAGGTGCTGAGCCGGCTCACGCAATACGACCTGATCATCCTGAACTACGCCAACCCCGACATGGTCGGGCACACCGGGATCGTGCCGGCGGCGGTCAAAGCGGTCGAGACGATCGATGCCTGCCTGGCGCGCCTCGTGCCGGCTGTCTTGTCGTTAGGCGGGAAACTGCTCGTGACGGCCGACCACGGGAACTGCGAGCTGATGCGCAACCCGGACGGATCGCCGAACACGGCTCACACCACCAATCTGGTGCATCTGATTTACGTAGCGGATGACGCCGCCCAGTTTCAAGTCGAGAGCGGCATCCTGGCCGACATCGCACCGACCCTGCTCTTCCTGCTCGGGTTACCCAAGCCGGAGGAGATGACCGGCCATAATCTTCTAAGCGCAGCGCCACGGACATAGCGTGGAGGGACGACCGCTGTGTCGTCCCCGTTCTCTTACGCCGGATCCTGCTTTTCAGAGACGCGGACGGGACGGCGCCCGTCCCTCCAATCCTCGCGTTACGGGGCGGGAGGGGGAGCCATCGGCGGCTTTGGAGCGAGGCCGGCGCCGCCGATCCCTTGCAGGACGCCGCCAAAATCGCTCTCGGTCGAAATGACCGCGGTCGTGTCGCGGGCAAAAGCCGCTCGCGCCACTTCGAGCCGGCGCACGAAAGAGTAAAGATTCCTCGCTTCCGGCGAGCTGTAGGCCGCGGCGTAGATCCGGGCCGCCTCGGCATCTGCTTCGCCCTCGATCTGGAGCGCCTTGCGCGCGGCGGCGGATTGGATCGAGGCGACGTCGCTCTCCTTTTGGCCGCTGATGTTGGCCGCTTCACCGCGCCCTTCCGAGCGAAACTTGGAGGCG
>JBBSLZ010000144.1:0-8111 GCA_038233435.1 Chthoniobacterales bacterium | reverse complement strand
GGGTGGCGCCGGCGGCGATCTGGAGGAAGGTGGATTTGCCGGAACCATTGCGCCCGACGAGGCCGACGCGTTCGCCTTCCAGAATGGTGAGGGTGGCGCCGTCGAGCACGGTCTGGATGCCGTGGCGGACGATGAGATTGTTGACGCTCGCGATTGCGATTTTGGATGCTTCGGCCATTTCTGTTCAGACGGTAGCGGAGGATTGAGGGGATACCACCGCGGGGAAAAGAGAGCCCTTAGGTCGTGTTATGCCCTTCGCGCGCCGAGTTGTCGAAGGGTGCGCCGGAGGTGCGGAGGCTTTTTTCCGTCACCCCCGTCGGGGGTTTGGCTCCTTCTTTCATGGCAGTCCCGGGGTTTCTCCCGCGGGTGCGGGATCCACCCCGGGCTTTATTCCGTCGCACCCTTCGGGCGCTTTTTCTCCTGAGAGTGCATGACACGCACTAAGTCGTCCCCACCGAGGCTACGAGCACTTCTTGGTCACGCCGACTACGGGTGGGAGGGGTCGTTCGTTAGGGCGCGCCAGAGGCTGATGCGGGCGCCGACCTTCAGATCGGTGAATTCTTTTGTCCGGACGAACCGTGATTGGCTGGCGAGCAGCTCGGGCAGCTGGGCGCGGAGGAGGGGAAGATCGGTGGCGGCGGCGAACTCGGGTGTGTCCGGCGGGATCTCGACCACGACCAGTATATCGACGTCGGGTTGGCGGAGCCAGGCGTTGAGGGCGTGGCGCATTTGTTCGGGAGTCGCTTCCTGGGGCCAGCGTGGCCACTGGAAACGAGTGCGATCGCGGGTGCGCTGGAGGAAGGTCCATTCGAAGAAGCCGCGGCTGTTTTGGGTGGAAACGAAAGCGACCCGTGCGCCAGGCGCGATCTCCGCCAGCCAACGATCGCTGAGGTCGAGCAGGCTCCGGGTTTCATGCGCGCGAGTGCCGGTTTCTTCAGCGAAACCGGGTGCGCGCCAGGCGCCGGGGTGGGCGAGCGCAAGTCCGGCCGCACCGAGCGTCATCGCGCCGCCCGCGAGGTGGAAGCGGGCCAGGCGTTGGGCGAGGAGGGCGGCGCCCAGACCGCTCGCCGCCCAGACCGCCGGCAGCCAGGTGTGCATGTAACGCGTTTTCTGGTTCGGATGCAGGATGGTGAGGAAGGCGCCGATGATTCCGCAGAGGAGGATGGCGCGGGCGCTGGGGCCCAGTTTTCGCCAGAAGCAGGGGGCGCAGAGCGCGAGCGCGAAACTGACCAGCGCCATCCACGGCGCGGCGTGGTATTCGATGGCCACGCCGGCGGCGTAGTAACGAATCGTGTCGAGAAAATTGCGGACCGGCGAGTCGCCGTAGTTGGCGGGACTGATGAAGCCGACGAAGCCGGAGAGCCGCTTGGGGAGGAGAAAGTAGATCGCGATCGGGAGCACGTGCCAGCGGTAGAGGATGCGGGCGGGGAGGCGGAGCGAGGTTGCGAACGTTCTTCTCTGGAGCGCGAGGCTGAGGAAGACGACGAGATAAAATGCGTAGAGAAGCGGCTTGGCGAAGCGGAAGGGATTGCCGCCGGGCGCAGGCGCGCCTAACGAGGAGTGCAGGTAGGCCAGCACGAGAAGGAGCGCGAGCAGGGCGGCCAGCCAGTTGAGCGGCTGGCGCAGTTGCCGCGCGAGTGTTTGCCGCCAATTCCACTGCCGGAAAAGTGCTTTCGCGGCCGGAGCATGCGCCGCCAGCAGGGCGAGCGCTGCAATCATCCAGTAGTTGTACTTCTCGAAAAAGAGCAGGGTCAGGACAAGCGCAAAGACCCGCCAACGGTTCGCGTTCTCCTCTTGCTCGAGCGCGCGCGCGTGGGTGGCGAGAGCGAGCATGGTCAGGCCCGCGCCCAGGCTTTCGAGCATGCAATCGGTGGCATAGACGCGATGCGCGGGACTGAGCGCGGCGAAGGTGAACGCGATCGCCCCCGCGCCGAGGCCCAGCCCGGTGCCGGTGGCCGCCAGCCGGGCGGCAGCGAACACGGCCAGCAACATCACGAGCCAGCCGAGCAGGCTGGGGAGGACGGCCATTCGCCAGTCGTTCCCGCTGCCGAGCTGGGTCGCCGCGACCAGTAAACCATGGAGCGGCGGCCAGGTGACACCTTTCTCCAAGTCGGTGAGAAAGCGCCCCACGTCTCTGCGTTCCAAGGCGACTGCCATGTTCAGACCGTAAAGATAATGGCCGTTTCGATCGTGGAGCAGGCCGACCCAGCGGGTGCGGGGTTCGGTGAGAAACTGCTGGAACAGCTGGGTCGCCAGGAGGCAGGTGAGCGCGACGAGGAGGGCCGTGGCCGCTGTGGGCCGCCAGCCGGAGGCCGGGCTCATCGCGATGGCCCGCCGTTGCCTTCGTCGAGGTAAGTGGTGGCGCCAACGGTCGAGATGCGGAGATGTTGTCGCCAGCTCCCGGCGGTGACTTCCTCTGTCTTGGTGGTGGCGGCGGGAGGCTTGGCTCCATCGCGGAGGGCTTCGGTCAGGACGCGGCCGTCGAGTGATTGCGCGGGGTCGAGCGAGAGCAGATGCATGATCGTGGCTGCGACGTCGAGGTTACTGGACGGCAGCTCGCTCGCCTGGCCGGCGCGGAAATGCGGACCGGCGGCGACGAGCAAATTATGCACGTCATACGGGCTCAAGGTGCCGTGGGTTCCTTTGGCTTCGCCGTTGCCGTTGGCTTCGATGGTGCCGGGGACGCCGTATTGATTCCGGCGGTCGGTCCACTGGAAGGCTAGCGCCACGTCTGGGCCGCCTTCTTTTTCCAATTGAACCCGGGCCAGCGGGAAGGTGCCGGCGAGCTTTTCGCGCGCGAAAATGACGCCCGCGAAGTCCGAGCGCTGCAGCCACTCGACCAGGCGGGTGGCCGTTCCTGCTTTCGGCTCGGTCAGGTAGAAGAGAACGGTTCCGCCATTTCCAACCACCCGGATGCCGCCTTCCGGAGGCGCGGGCTCATTTGGCCTAACGACCGGAAAGCCATCCTCGGCCAGGCGGCCGGCCAGATCGAGCGGGCGCGCGATAGTCGAAAAACCGTGATCGGAAGCGATGAAAAGATCGGTCGTCGCGAGCGCGCCTTTTTCCTGCAGCGCTTGCAGGACGGCGGCCAGGTTGGCATCGGCGGATTGGATGGCGGCCAGCGCGGTCGGGCTGCCGGGCGCGGTGGCGTGTTCCGAGCGGTCGGGATCGCCCAGCCAGAGGACGGAGAATTCCGGCACGCCGTCGTGCCAGAGCATTTCGGTCAGCGCGCGAGTGGTCCATTGATCCTGCGCCGTGCTGGGCAGGTCTTTTGTCTCCGGGAAAACGCCGAGCGATTTTTCGATTCCGGCCTGCGCGGTTTCCGGCAAGACGGTGCCTTCGAAAATGGTGATCGAGCGGGTGGTCGACCGCGCTTTCCGATCAAAGAGCAGGGGCGCGCTTTTCGTCCCCGCGATCGCGGTGCGGCCGCCTTTCGACTGAACCAACTCGGCGATAGTGGGCACGGCGAGAAATTTTCCGCCCGAGGCTTGGTCGGCGGCGCGGATGGTTTCCGCGGCATCCATGCGCGCGTTTTTGCCGCGTTCCAATTGCGGGCGGTATTCGTAGTTACCGATCGGCCCGCTCCGACCGGGGACGACGCCGGTGGCGAGGGCGGCGGCATTGACGCTGGTGAGGGTGGGATAGACGGAGTGGTGCCGGCGAAAGGTGACGCCGCGCTGCGCCAGCTGCCAGAGCGTGGGCGTCTGCGTTTTGCTCATGAAGTCGGGCCGCATCCCGTCCCACACCATCAGGACGACGTGCTTGGCGGGCGATTCGGATTGCGCGCGCGCGCTGGGGATTCCGCAGAGGAGTGCGAGCAAACCGCCGAGTGGTCCGAGCAGGGTGGCCTTCACGGGGCGGGCGCGGGATTACTTCGGAGTCGCAGCCGCTGCCGGCACGCTGCCGGCCTGGATCACGGTCATTTGGGCGGGCTGCAGGTGTTCTTTGATGACGCGGTTCACATCTTCAAGCGAGAGGGCCTGCAGGCGCTTCGGATACTCATCGAGCCAATTTACATCGTAGCCGCGGTGGACCGCGCTGAGGAGCGCGTTGGCCAAGCCATCGGTGGTGGCGAGGCCGACCTTGAAGGTTCCGATTAGGTTGCTCTTGGCGCGATCGAGTTCGGCGGCGGTGATGCCGTCTTTATACCAGGAGTCGAGTTGGCGATTGGTGGAGGCGATTCCTTTTTCCAAAAGCTCGGGGGCGAAATTGGCCCGAATCTGCCAGGCGCCTTCGGTAAAGGCATCATCGCTCATGTTGGCGCCGATGCCGTAGGTGAGACCTTCTTTATCGCGCACGTTTGCCATCAGGCGGCCGGTGAACCCCGAGCCGAAAACGCTAGTGGCCACGCGCAGGGCGAGCGAGTCCGGATCCTTGTAGCGCATCCCGCTGGATTGGCCCATGACGAAGGTGACGTTTGGCTTGTCCGCCATCTGGATGGTTTCTTCGCGGTGTTGAGGACCGTTGGTGGCCTTCGGGAAGGGGCGTGCGGGAGTGCCGCCGCCCCAGCCTTCAAACGCTTGCGCGAGATCGCGCTTTAAAGCTTCGAGATCGAAGTCGCCCACCACCACCATGGTGGCTTGCACGGGGCCGTAGTAGCTGGCGTGGAAAATTCTGACTTCCTCCAGTTTAGCCGACTCGATCGCGGCCAGGAATTCTTTGGTCGGCGGAGTGTAATTCGGGTGACCAACGGGGAAGATGGCCTCGGAGAACGCCTGGCTGGCGCGGTAGGAGGTGCTTTCGAGCGAGCGCTGGAGATCGCCAGCCAGTTGTTTTTTTAACTTGGCGAATTCTTCTTCCGGGAAAGCGGGGAAGCGTAACTGCTCGGCGAGGAGACCGATGACGGTGGGCAGATTTTTGCGCAGGCATTTGCCGCTGAAATCCATCATCACGCCGCTGACGGAGAAATTAATCTTGGCGCCGATTTCATCCAGCATCTGGGTGATGGCAAATTTATCGTGCTTCGTCGTGCCCATCTCGAGCATCTCGCCAGTGAGGGTGGGGATGGCGAGATTAGTGGGGGGTGCGAAGGCGTCGCCCGCCGGGAGTGAGCCGCGGAAGGTGACCACGTCCTGCACGTCCGTCTTGCAGGCGATGAGATCGAAGCCGCCGATTTGCGAGCGGGTGACTTTGCTGGCGAGCTGGGCGGAAGCCGCGCCCGCGAGCGCGAGGAGGAGAAGTGCGGAAAGGAATTTGGATTTCATAAGCTGAGTGAAATGGGGTGGAGCTACTTTTGGGCGGGCGACGCGGCCGCTTCCGGCTGGCTGGCGGCCGGGGGCGCCTCGGCCACTTTTGGAATGAACCAACCGGTCGTGCGCTGGTCTTCCTGGAGGTAGGCGTTGGCCACGCGCTTCACGTCTTCCGCGGTCACGTTCTTGAGGGCTTCGTCGCTGTTGACGTACGAGGTCCAGTCGCCCACGGCGATGAATTCGTTCAACTTGCTCGCGATGGCGAAGGAACCATCCCGCGCATAGGAGGCGGCGGCGAGGATGCGGGCGATGGAGGCGGAGACTTCCGCGTCAGTGACGCCTTCTTTTTTGACCCGCTCGATTTCGTCGAGGACGATTTTTTCCACCTGCTCGTGGGTGCTGCCGGGGGCGAGGTCGGCATAGAGCAGGTAGAGCGAAGGATCGTGGAAGAAACCGACGTCGCCGTCCACGCTGGTGGTCAGATTTTTATCGGTGAGGGCACGGTAGGCGCGGCTGTTCTTGCCGGCCGTCAGGATGACGTCGAGGACGCGGAGGGCAGCTTGGTCTTTATCGAGCGCAGCCGGAATTTTATGCGCAATCGCGACCACCCCGAGTTCACCCGCGCGTTGCACGGTGACGCGGCGCGGGCCGGTCTGCTTTGGCTCTTCGGTGTAGACGGTCGGGATCGGCTTCGGTGCCTTGGGGATGGCGCCGTAGTTTTTCGCGATCAACTCGAGCGCCTCCGCTGGCTCGAAATCGCCGATCACGGAGACGGTGGCGTTATCCGGCCAGTAAAATGTGTTGTAAAACTCCTGTAGTTTTTCGATCGGCACCTTCTCGATATCGCTCCGCCAGCCGATGGTGGAGTGATGATAGGGATGGGCCATGTAAGCGGCCGCGTAGATTTCCTTTTCGAGCGCCTGGGCGGGATTGTTTTCGCCGATCTCAAACTCGTTCCGGACCACCGTCATCTCCGGTTTCCGGTCCTCTTCGTGGAGCCAAAGATTCCGCATCCGGTCGGCCTCGATCTGCATGTAGGCGTCGAGGCTTTCGCTTCCGATATTGGCGTAGTAATTGGTGCGATCGAGCCAGGTGGTGGCGTTATAGATGCCACCGATCCGCTCGAGAAGTTGATCCACGCTGGTGCCTTTGGCGCGATTGAATTTCGGGGTGCCTTTAAACATGAGGTGTTCGAGCAGATGAGTGGCGCCGGTGGTGCCGGTGACTTCGTTCCGCGAGCCGACCCGATACGTGACCATGAAGGTAAGCGTGGGCGTGGTGTGCTCCGGCAGGAGCAGAACCTGGAGGCCGTTTTTATCGAAGGTGTATTCGGAGATCGGGCCGACGGTTTTGACGAAGGAAAAACCGGGAACCTTGGCGGGCTCCGCGGCGGCTGGAGTGGGACTGGCGGCGAAGGCGTGAGCCGCCCAGGTGAAAGTGAGGAAAACGAAGAGGCGAGCTTTCATGATGAAGAGCGTAAAGGGAGAGCGGGAGGACGGGATTGTCCAATCGCGAAGAACTGAGAGGCGCGCCCGGCGAGCGTTAATCGTGCGCGCTTTGGATGATCTGGTTGAAGCGGAACCCGTCGATGTCCGTTTTGATCTGGATCCAAATCGGGAGGTGGTCGGACATCTGGTAGGTGAACTTCTTCCGGGTGTAATTTCGGCCCGGGAAAAGCTCTTGGATATGGGCGTCGCTCAGGAAGAAATCGAGCGCGCCGCCGTGGTTGGTGAAATTCTCGGGCACGGTGGCGCGATGCAGGATCTGATCGTAGCGCGCGTCGTTGGTCAGATTGGTGCCTTTGATGACGCGGTCGCCGACTTTCAATTGCACAAGTGGCTTGGGAATTTTTAAGCCGCGACTGGAGAGCGCGGCGAAAAATTTATCGGTCAATTTCGGGGTGTTGAAGTCGCCCAACACAAGCAAATCTGTGTCTTCGATATACTTGCTCCGGAAGCGGGTATCGATCCACTGCGCCATCGTCTTGAGCTCCGCTTCGCGCCCGGCCGCGCTTCCCCAGCGGGCATGCGCAGTGATGGCGAGGAAATCGAAATTACCGGAGCGGAAAGAGCAGAGGTAAGGCGCGCGCCAGAACGAGCTGGTGGCGAGATATTCGCTCCCTTTTTTAGTGCGGGGAAGATCGAGCTCTGCGGCGAGGCCGTTGAAGGTGACGGCGCGTCGATCGAAGAGGAAGGCAGAGCGTTCGTTATTGCCGCCGCGGTCGGGAATCCAATCGGAGTAAATGATTCGCCAGCTCGAACCAAGCAGCGGCAGGACGCGGTTGAGGTCCTGGAGATTATCCCGCAGCTCGACCAGCGCGATGAGATCGAATTGCCCCAGAATCTCGGCGATGTAATGGATGGCCGCTTCCGTCCGCCGGACGCGGCCAAATTCGCGGATGTTCCAGACCGCGATATTGATCGATTCGTCGAGCTGCGACGGTGGAATCTTAGCCGCCGCAATCCGTTTCCGGAGCGCGAGCAAGCCGGCGGCAATCTCTGGGCTGACAGATCCGTGGTGCATGGGAACTCCTGGGTAACCGAAGAGCATCCAAGCAAAATCCCGCACCTGCGGCAAAGCTAATCCTCGCTAGAGCGTGTCATGCACTTCTTGCGGTGCGTTTGCGAACGGTAGCACCGGCGTCCCGCCGGTGGGGCCACCGGGCGTCTCGCCCGGTGATTCCCTTTCGTTGCCTTCCTCCAACTCTGTCTCACCGGGCAGGATGACCGGTGTCCCCACCGGCGGGACGCCGGTGCTACTTCGCGATTTATCAGCCGGCAGTAAACAAAGTGCATGACACGCTCTAAGCTGAGCCGGTGATTCCTGAAAAAGCGCACGTCTTCGTCACCGGTAGCACCCGCGGGATCGGCGCCGCCATCGTGCAAGAACTGAAAGCGAAAGGCGCGCGCGTCCTCGGCCACG
>JBBSLZ010000143.1:0-8137 GCA_038233435.1 Chthoniobacterales bacterium | reverse complement strand
CTTCCATCCTGCTGGTGATCGCGCGGCGAACCGGGCTCGGCTCGGGGTTCCTCCGGGGCAGACGCTCCTGCTTTATGTGGGACGACTCGCGCCGGAGAAGAACACCCGGACGCTTTGCGCGGCCTTTGCGCTACTGGCGCGGCGGCGGGCGCAGGCGTTTCATTTGTTGATCGTGGGGGACGGGCAGGAGCGGGGGCCTTTGCAGGGGCTGATGGCTGAGACGGAAGCGGTGACGTGGCGGCCGACCTGCGGAGCCGCGGAGGAATTGGCGCAGTGGTATCGCGCGGCGGACCTGTTCGTGCATCCCGGGGTGGAGGAAACGTTCGGCCTCGTGGCGGTGGAGAGTCAGGCTTGCGGGACGCCGGTGGTGGGAATACGCGGCAGCTTCATGGATGAGGCGATCCTGCATTCGCAGGAGACGTGGGCGGAGGAGAACACGGCGGTCGCGCTGGCGGATGCGATCGAGAGCATGAGCCGGCTGGATCTGGCGGCGCTGGGTGTTTCCGCATCCCTCCAGGCGCTGGAAAAGTATGCCTGGCCGCGTGTCTTCCAGAAGCTGTTTTCGATTTACCGGAGGACAGTCTCGGATTACAAGGGACGCCGAAGCAAATGACCAAGACCGGCGATTTTACTATTCGAAGCTACCGTGCGTCCGATCGCGAGGCGGTGCGGCGCTTGTGCTGCATGACCGGATTCCTGGGCCAGCCGATCGATCCGGTCTATGAGGATCGGGAGTTGTTTGCCGATTTTTTGACGACCTACTACACGGACCACGAGCCGGAATCGTCTTTCGTGATCGAGCGGGACGGCGAACTGCACGGTTATCTGCTCGGCTCGCGCAAGCCGTTGCTGAACCAGCTCTACTCCTTTTACCAGAACGTTTGCCTCTTCCTGCGCGCCTTGTCGCGCTACGGCCGCTATAACGCGCACTCGCGCCGCTTTATCCTCTGGCTGCTCAAAAATGGCTGGCGGGAAGTTCCGGCCGCGCCGCGGCGGACGCCCCATTTCCACATCAATCTCCTCCCAGACGCGCGCAAGATGTCGACCACGCGCGCGTTATTGAGCGCTTATTTCAGCTACCTGCATCGCTCGGGTGAGAAGCAGGTCTTCGGGCAAATCGTGACCTTCGAGAGCCGGCGCGGGGAGCGGATGTTCGAGCGTTACGGCTTTCGAGTGATGAACCGCGCCGAGATCACGAAGTGGAAGGCTTATTATCCGGAATCGGTCTACCTGAGCACGGTGATCAAGAATCTGGAGACGGCCGGGCCGCTGACCGTCGACGCGCGCTCGCGCGGGTAGAGTGGGATGCGCGGGATGATTCGTCCCAAGCCGCGGGCCCACCTGGCGTCTTGGTGATTGCGGGCTAGTCTTTTCCTTCTCGGCTCGCAGGTGTAGCTTCCCGGATGAAAAAGACATTCTTCCTGGCGGTCGCAGCAGCGATCGTCTCTCTCGGCGGCGCTTCGGCGCAAGCAGCGGACGAAACAACAAAGGCGATCGCCGTCCTGGGCGCGGCCTCGGGCAGCAGCGTGGCGGGGACGGTGACGTTCACCAGCGGCAGCGATGGCGTGAAGGTGGTGGCCGACATTACGGGGCTGAAGCCGGGCAAACATGGCTTCCATATCCATGAGTTTGGCGATTGCTCGGCGGCCGACGGGAAATCGGCGGGCGGGCACTACAACCCGACCAAACATGAGCATGGGGCGCCGGACGTGGAGAATCGCCACGTGGGTGATCTGGGCAACATCGAGGCCGATGCCTCGGGCAAAGCGCATCTCGAAATGACCGACAAGATGCTGAAGCTGAGCGGCGACAATTCCATCATCGGCTACGGAGTGATCGTGCATGAGAAAGTCGACGACCTCAAAACGCAGCCGACGGGCGATGCGGGTGGTCGCGTGGCGTGTGGAGTCATCGGTGTGGCGAAGTCGTAAGGCTGCGCCCGTTTAGGAAAAATCTTTAGCCACGGATAAACACGGATGGTCACGGATGGGCAGGTGCCTGATTCCGCATCCGTGTTTCATCCGGGCCAATCGGCGGCCGAAATGGATTTACTCACCTTAAAAGAAGTGCGCCAGCGCGTGCCGGCTGGTGCGGCGGAAGGGCGCGTCCATGTGCAGGTGGAAGCCGCTGCCGGGAAAGTAACGCGCGATGGGAAGCCCTATTGCGAATTGACCCTGGCCGATGCGGCCGATCGCATGACGCTGCGCGTCTGGAGCGATCACCCGGAATACAAGGCGTGCGATTCGCTTCAGACTGCGGATTTCATCGAGCTGAGCGGCGAGTTTCATCAGCATCAGCAGTACGGGCTGGACGCGCGCTACTGGAAAGTGCGCGCGTTGACCGCGGGGGAGATCGCGCAGCTCTTGCAAGGGCCGCCCGAGCTGCGCGCGAAACAGGCGACGGACTTTGCGCTGATCGAAGAGCGGGTGCATGGGCTCGGCGATCCGCGCTTGCGTGCTTTGGGCGAAGCGTTCCTGGCGGAATACGGCGAGCGCTTTAAGCGCACCGCGGGCGCGCGCAGTTATCATCACGCGCGGCGTGGGGGCCTGGTCGAGCACACGGCGCAGATGATGCGGACGGCGCTCGCGCTGGTGCCGCTTTATCCGCAGCTCAATCTCGATCTCCTCATCGCCGGCGTCCTCTTCCACGATTCAGGCAAGCTCTGGGAGAACCATCTGCCGGAAACCGGTTTCACGATGGGCTTCGACGAGCGCGGGGAATTGATGGGGCACATTTCGATCGGGATGGAGCTCGTCAATTCGCTTTGGCGGAAGCTGCAGACAGGCGATGCGGCCGCGGGGTGGAGCGAACTGACGCCCGCGTCCGAAGACGTGCGGCTCCATTTGCTCCACCTCATCGGGGCGCACCATGGCGAGCCGCAATTTGGTTCGCCCGTCAGCCCGAAGACGCCGGAAGCGATGGCGCTCAATTATATCGATAACATGGACGCGCGGCTGGAGATGTTCGCGGCCGGTTATCTGGTGGCGAAACCGATTGCGGAACGCATCTTCGACCGGGTCCGGCCTTTGCCGGGGAACCTGGTCAAGCCGCTGGAGAAATTTTCCGGCGACCGCGCGGCTCGCAACGAGCCGTGACCGGCGCGGCGTCCCTTTCCCGGCATTACCCCAGCCCGGGCAGCGACGCGCCCGCTTCAAGACGCCGCTTCGCCTCGGCGAGATATTGCTCGTCGATCTCGAAGCCGATGAACTTCGGGAGGCCGCATTGCTGCGCGGCGACCGCGGAGGTGCCGATGCCCAAAAACGGATCGAGCATCGTCTGGATGCGCGCGAGGCCGTGGAGCTTGATGCAGTGAACCGCGAGCTGAACCGGGAATGTTGCCGGATGCGGGCGCTCTTTGTCGCGACTCTTGATTGTCTGATAGGGCACGAACCAGGTATTCCCGCGGCAACGCTTGTCTTTCCCACTGGTGTGGCTCCAGCGCGCGATGTTGCTTTTATCCTGGTAAGGCACGCCGAGCGCGAGACGATCAATCGGCGTGCCACCCTCCGGGGTGAGATGGAAAACGTATTCCTGACAATCGTTGAGATAGCGCGGCGAATTGATCGGCTTAAAATGCCCGCGCGAAGTCGGCGGGCCAGTCTCATCTTCGATCGTGATCGCCTTGATCCAGTGAATCGTGTTTTGGAGCACGAAATGTTTCTGCAAACGCAGCACCATCTCGTGCGGCAAGAGCGGATTGGAAGGCGCGGCGCCGACGTTCAGAAAAAGCGAACCGGACGGTGTCAGCAGCCGGCGTGCGGCTGCGGCCCACTCGACGCACCAATCCAGATAACTGCCACGGTCGCCGCGATCTGAGTAGGTGCCGTAGGCAATCCCGAGATTATAGGGCGGCGAGGTCACGATCAGATCGACGGACGCTTCCTCCAGTTGCGCCATCCCCGCCACGCAATCCGCATGGTGAAGCTCGAAAATCGTCACCCGGCAGGGTATCAGAAAATGTTCCGCGTCGAAACGCAATCCGACCGGATTTTGTGTTAGCTTCCCGCATGTCCGAGCCGCCATCCAAACTCAAGATCGCCGGGCGTGAGTTCGCCTCGCGGCTCCTCCTGGGCACGGGCAAGTTTGCGTCTAACGAATTGATGCGCGACGCGCTCGAGGCGAGCGGGACGGAGATCGTGACCGTGGCCCTGCGCCGCGCCGATCTCTCCGGTAAAAAAGATCCGTTCGCGAACATTCTCGATTTCATCGATCCGAA
The DNA here is from genome assembly GCA_038233435.1 of Chthoniobacterales bacterium. Classification (GTDB taxonomy): domain Bacteria; phylum Verrucomicrobiota; class Verrucomicrobiia; order Chthoniobacterales; family UBA10450; genus JACCTI01. The sequence goes on along the minus strand of JBBSLZ010000143.1, from coordinate 3,921 downwards.
GCGTTTCCTGCTTTTGCCGAACACGAGCGGCGCGCGCAATGCGGAGGAAGCCGTCCGGCTGGCGCGGCTCGCGGTCACAGCCGGCCTGCCGAACTGGGTCAAACTAGAGATTCATCCCGACCCACGCTACCTCCTCCCGGATGGCGTCGAGACGCTGGCTGCCGCGCAGATCCTGGTCAAAGAAGGCTTCGTCGTTTTGCCTTACATCAACGCTGATCCAGTCCTGGCGAAGCGCTTGCAAGATGTCGGCACCGCCACCGTCATGCCGCTCGGTTCGCCCATCGGCAGCAACCGCGGGATCGAAACGCGCGCGCAAATCGAGATCATCATCGAACAAGCGACCGTGCCGGTAGTGGTGGACGCCGGCCTGGGCGCCCCCAGCCAGGCTGCGGAAGCGCTCGAGATGGGTGCCGACGCCGTCCTGATCAATACAGCGATCGCGATCGCCTCCGACCCCAGCCGAATGGCGCGCGCTTTCCGGCAGGCGATCGAAGCGGGCCGCGATGCGTATGAGATCGGCTTGGCCGAACGAAGCACCACCGCCAGCGCGACGAGCCCGTTGACCGGATTTTTCTCCGAAGCGGCGGCGGCTTCGATGTAATCGGCGCGCGTTGGCGCGGTTGCAGGGCTTGGGCTAAGGTCCGCCGATGCCTTCCGAAACCGTCGAACTGCGTGGCCACATCATCGATTCCCTGATTCTGCCGAAGGTACTCGATGCCATCCTGACGCGGGGTGGAGCTTTTAAGATCGGCGAGATCAAGATCGGCGAAAGCCGGACCGACCAGAGCTACGCGAAGATCGAGGTCTCGGCGCCGTCGAAGGAAGCGCTCGGCGACTTAATGCTGCGCTTGCGGCAGCACGGTGCCGCGGTCATGGAGCAGGTGGATGTGAAACTGGCGCCCGCCCCGGCGGATGGCGTTTTTCCGAAAGACTTCTACGTCACCACAAACCAGCGCACTTTCGTGCGGATCGCCGGCGAGGAGATGGAAGCGACCCCGGCCCTCATGGATAGCGGCATCGCGGTGGACGTGGAAAAGAAACAGGCGCGGGCGGTGAGATTCCACGAGGTGAAGGCCGGGATGCAAATCGTCTCCGGCCACAAAGGCGTGCGGGTGGCGCCGGCCGAGCGCTCGACCGACCGGACGGAGGCATTCGAATTTATCAGCACGAATTTGTCGATCGAGCAGCCGAAAAGCGCAGTCATTCGGGAGACGGCGCGCGAGTTTCAGCGGGTGCGGAAGGCGGGCGGCAAGACCCTCCTGGTGGCCGGCCCGGCGGTGGTGGAAGCGGGCGCGGCGGAGCATTTGGAGAAATTGATCCGCGGTGGCTTCGTGGACGTGCTCTGCGCGGGGAACGCCTTCGCCGTGCACGACATCGAGCGTGCGCTTTACGGCACCTCGCGCGGAGTGCCACTGGAGGGCGGCACCATCTCCGATCGCTGGCACGAGAATCAAATGCGCGCGATCAACGCCATCCGCGAAGCCGGCGGCATCGCGGCCGCGGTTGAGAGTAAACTTTTGAGCAAAGGAATCCTGCACGCCTGCGTGCGCAATGGGGTCGACTTTGTCCTCTGCGGATCGATCCGCGATAACGGCCCGCTTCCTGAAGTGATCACCGATTCGCAAGAAGCTCAGCTCGCCATCCGGGAGAAAATTGAAGGCGTCCAGATTGCGCTCATGATGGGCACCATGTTGCACTCGATGGCGGTGGCCAGCCTCCTGCCCGCGAGCGTGAAAACACTCTGCGTGGACATCAATCCGGCCACCGTGGCCAAGCTAACCGATCCGCGAAATTTCCAGGCTCTCGGGCTGGTCACCGACGTCGAGTTGTTCCTGCGCGAACTATCCCGGCACCTCGAGAAAGCGGAGAAATCGCCAGCCAAGTAAAAGGACTCGTTATGCGCCGCCTCCTTCTTTGCCCGCCGGATCACTACAGCATCCAGTACGAGATCAACCCCTGGATGAGCAAAGCCCGGGCAGCCGATACGCCGCTCGTGCAAGCGCAGTGGCGCGGCCTGCACGACACCCTCTCGAAGCTTGACGTGCAGGTGGAGACGATCACCCCTGCGCCCACTCTCCCGGACATGGTCTTCACCGCTAATGCCGGGCTCACCGTGGGCCAACGCTTCATCCCGAGTAATTTCCGCCATCAAGAGCGAGCCGGCGAAGCGCCTCTCTTCGCCGCCTGGATGGAAGAGCGCGGCTACGAAATAGTCTGGCTGCCGCCTGACCTTTACTTCGAAGGCGAAGGGGATGCCCTCTTTGGCGGCGACGCGCTTTTTTGCGGCTACAAATTCCGCACCGATATCAATTCGCACCGCGCTGTGGCCGACATCCTCGGATGCCTCGTCATCTCGGTGGAACTGGTCGATCCGCGTTTCTATCATATCGACACCTGCTTCTGTCCTTTGCCGGACGGCGGCGCGATGTGGTTCCCGGCGGCGTTTGATGAATACGGGCAGCGCGCCATCCGCGATCGGCTGCCGAACCTGATCGACGTGCCGGAAGAAGAAGCGGCCGGCTTTTGCTGCAACGCGGTCGTGCTCGGGCAGGACATCGTGCTCCCGGATGCGGCCAAGACCGTCATCACGCTCCTGACCGAGCGCGGCTATCAATGTCATCCGCAGCCGATGAGCGAATTCCTCAAAGCGGGCGGCGCGTGCAAATGCCTCACCATGCACATGCCGCAGCGGGAAAAGGTCTAAGGTGCAGTGTTAAGTTTGAAAGACGAGCGGTGGCAGATACTCTTCGTCTCTCTCGCACTCGACGCGCTGGTCTGGATCGTCTTTGGGCAGACCTTGGGCCACGACTTCGTTAACTACGACGATAACTCCTACGTATATCAGGAGCCGCACATCGTCGGCGGCCTCTCCGGCGCAAATGTAGAGTGGGCGTTTACCCACATCCATTCCGGAAACTGGCATCCGCTGACGTCCCTCTCTCACATGCTCGACTGTCAGCTTTGGCAGTTGCAGCCGCGCGGGCATCATCTCACCAGCGTGCTCCTGCATACCGCCAGCGCGATCTTTCTTTTCCTCGCCCTGCGCGACTTGACGGGCCGGCTCGGACGCAGCGCTTTTGTCGCAGCGTTCTTTGCCATTCATCCTCTGCGGGTGGAATCGGTCGCCTGGGTGGCCGAACGCAAGGATGTGCTGAGCGGCCTTTTCTTCATGCTCACGCTGCTGGCGTATTCCCGTTATGCGCGCCGACCGTCCGCGCTGCGTTATCTGGCGGTGATACTGTTTTTCGCCGGGGGTCTCCTGGCCAAGCCGATGTTGGTCACGCTGCCGTGCTTGCTTTTATTGCTCGATTACTGGCCGCTGCAACGCGCGCGTCCTTTCAATAAACTTCTGCTGGAAAAGGTGCCGCTCTTTTTATGCGCGGCAGTGGTCGCCGTGGTCACGTTCCTGGCCCAGCGCGGCGTCATGAGTTCACTCGAGTCTCTCCCGTTCTCCAGTCGGTTGGGGAACGCGCTCCTGGCCATCGTCAGCTACCTCCGGGAAATGGCGTGGCCAGCGGGGTTGGCGGTCTTCTATCCGCTGCGCGAGCAGATTCCGTGGGGGCTGGCGGCGGCTGCGGCCGTTCTCGTTTTACTCGTCACCGCGCTGGTTTTGCGCGGCGCGCGCCGGCGGCCTTACGCCTTGGTCGGCTGGTTCTGGTATCTGGGCATGCTGGTCCCGGTGCTCGGGCTGATCCAGGTGGGCCGGCAAAGCCATGCCGATCGTTACACCTATCTGCCTCAAATCGGGATCGCGCTCGCGCTGACGTGGTGGGTCGCAGACTTTTCCCGTGGCTGGAAATACCGGCGCCCAATTCTTTCCGCGACCGCGACCGCGGCCATCCTGCCGCTGATGTGGGCCGCGTCGGTGCAGGCCTCGTATTGGCAGAATAGCGAAACCCTTTGGCGCCACGCTCTCGCGGT
>JBBSLZ010000142.1:0-8288 GCA_038233435.1 Chthoniobacterales bacterium | reverse complement strand
GTAACCGGTTGGAGGCTTGACGAAGCGGACGCTTTCACGCACGCTTCGGCCATGACTTCCCTGCCCGTCACACAGGCCCGCTCCAAGCTCTATCAGCTTCTGGACGAAACCGCCGATTCGCACGAGCCGATCCAGATTACGGGCAAACGCTCCAATGCCGTGCTCGTGTCGGAGGCCGATTGGCGCAGCATTCAGGAGACACTCCACCCCCTCTCCATTCCCGGAATGCGCGACTCCATTCGCAAGGGCATGGCCGAACCGCTCTCCAAATCCCTTGGCAATCCCGGCTGGTGAGATGGTCGATCGTTTACACGCGGCAAGCCCGGAAGGACGCCAAACGGATCGCGTCCTCCAATCTTAAATCGGACGCTCAACGCCTCCTCGACGTGATGGCGGGAGACCCTTTCCAAAACCCTCCGCCTTACGAGAAGCTAGTCGGTGATTTGGCCGGGGCATGCTCGCGTCGGATTAACATCCAGCACCGCTTGGCCTATCAGGTCTATGAGGCCGAATGCACCATCAAGGTGATCTGCATGTGGACTCATTCCGACTAGCATCGTTATCCGTCGCATCGATCATCTGAGGCGCGAGAGCGCGCGGACCTCAGAGGACATTGTCGGCTCCATTCACTGAGCTTCGCGTCCAGGTCTTCGGCGAGCGCGTCCAAGCGAGCGCCGCTCACGTCGGTCGCGTTCTCTCGGCACTGTTTGGACCCTACCAGCACCACCCGGCGCTTCCGTGCGGCCCCGTCACCTTGAAAAGATCTCTTGCCCCCGTGCCGTTCGGCCCTGATACGTGGCGGGCATGCTTAAATCCGCATTGGTCGCTTGTTGTTTCCTCGCCCTTTCACTCAATGCTTTTGCCCAGAGCGCGCATACGCCAGCCGTGGGGAGCGAAGAGCGCAAGGCGGTGATGGACGCGATCCGCGGGCCGGCGGAAAAGGATCTGAAGCAGAAGATCATCTTCAAGGTGGACCGCCTGCGCGTGGCGGGCGATTGGGCCTATGCCAGAGTCTCCCCCACCCGGCCCGATGGCAGTGAACTGAATTACTCGAAGACCAGATACCAGGAGGAGATCGATCTCGGCCTGTTCGATCCTCAGGGCGAAGCGCTCCTCTTCAAGGAGTCCAACGGCAATTGGAGAGTGATCGAGTGGGCGTACGGCTCGACCGATGTCCAGAGCGCTGGCTGGTCGGATAAACACGACGGGATTCCTAAGTCTCTGCTCCAGTAAATCCGGCCGTTCCTCATCTTGCACCGCGGCCAGTGGTCAGAGGCTATCGATACGAATGATCCACGTGCGGCCACGAGGCCGCCCGAGGGTCTGGCATATTAACTCTGACGCGCGTAATCGATTTGAACGGCGAGATCTTCCTGCCCTTTGGGCGAAATATTGTGCATCAAGATCTGGAAGGCATCGGCCGAGACGGAGCGGACGGCGATACGCCAACCCCAATCCGGGCCGGGCGCCCGAATCGGGGTGGGAGTGCCGATGATGGATTGGACTTCGCCGTCGGCGGCGCAGCTGGTTCGAGAAGGGAGGGAGCTACGCTTTCTCGCCGTCGGCTCCGCAGGACGCGATGGCAGAACGTCCTCGCAAATCTCCGAGGCGAAGCATCTGCCGAAGTAGCGTCACTGCCCCCTTCTCAACGCCAGAAAAAGCGTACGAACAACGCCAGTGTCAGTAGACTCAGCCCGACGAGGCTCGCATAAACGATCAAATCCTGGCGTTTCGCCCGTCGTTCCGCCGCCGCATAGGGAATGCGGGTGAAAGAGATCATGGTGTAGAGCGGCAGATAGGCGCCCGGCAACGCGCCTTCCAGGAAGTGATCGAGCTTTTTCTTGGCTCGGAAAACGGGCGAAGCGGTCTTATCGCGCATCTCGATAAAATTTTCGACCGCTAGCCTGGCAAGCGCGTCCCCATTCTCTTTTCGCCGCGCCGAGTATTCGGCAAAGGCGCGGCCCCGATCCGTCGGGAACTCCGCCAGGCATTCATCCAACACCACGCAATCTTCGAAAGCGGCATTCATGCCCTGGCCGTAGAACGGCACGACCGCGTGCGCGGCATCCCCCACCAGCGCGATCTTGTCCTGATAATGCCACGGCGCGCAGCGAATGGTTACCAAAGATCCAGTGGGATTTTCCCGGTAATCCTCCAGCAAGGAGGGCATGAGCGGGACGGCATCCGCAAACTCCTCGCCGAAAAATCGACGCACCTCTTCGTCCGATTTCGTGGTGGCAAAGCTGCGCGGCCCGGCGAATTCCCAAAAAAGGGTGCAGGTAAATGAGCCGTCAGGATTCGGCAGCGCGATCATCATGAAACTTTTCCGCGGCCAAATGTGCAGCGCATGTTTCTCCATTTGCCAGCCGCCATCGAGCGCCGGTGGAATCGTCAGCTCCTTGTAGCCGTGCGCCAGATAGCTCTGGCTATACTCGAAGCGCTCCATCCGCTGCATCGCACCCCGCACAGCCGAAAATGCGCCGTCCACCCCGATCAGCGCATCGCTGCGCGTTCTCGTGAGTTCATTGGTCACCGTATCCACCAACGTCGCCGCGGGCTCGTCCAGATCGACTTCGCTGCAACGTTGGTTAAACAGCACCCGCAAGTTCGGATTCCGCTTCGCAGCGTCGATCACGGCATTGTTCAGAGCGCCGCGCCCGATGGAATTGATGCACTTGTTAGGATCGCGATCGTAGGCGCTAAAGTGCAACTCGCCCGAGCGGTCGTGGATCATCCGGCCACGCATCGGAATGGCGTGCTGGAGCACTTCCTCCGCCAACCCGATCTGCTGCAGGGCGTGAATTCCCCGGGTGGAGAGAGCCAGATTGATCGATCGCCCGCCGACCAGATTCCCAGCGTGCGGATCCGCCCGACGCTCGTAGAGATCGATTTCGTAGCCACGCCTTCCGAGATAGGCGCCCAGCAACCCGCCCGCGAGGCCACTGCCGATGAGGGTAAACTTTGGCACGTTCACAGAATCAATGAATTGCAGGCCGAAGAAAGTGGGAAATCAACCCCCGTTCGCCTGAAGCCGCGCCGATGGCCTCGCTTCGAATCTGGCTGCAGAGGCCGCTGGAAGAGAGGCGCAATCTTGCGGCAAACCCGCTCTTGGCACCAAGGTTGCTTAACCGCAGGTTATTCCCACATGAATTCCGACCGCCGCACCGACTCCGAAGAGGTCAACTCGCTTCATCTGAAAGCCGTCCTCCTGGTGGATGATGATCAGCAGCTGGCCTCCGCTCTCCAGTGGATTCTAGCGGACGAGAATTACCTTGTGGACCTTGCTTTCGATGGCGAAGAAGCGCTCTTGAAGGTCAGTGCGCACGAGTACGACGCCGTCGTCTGCGATTTAAAGATGCCACGTCTGCAGGGCGATGAATTCTATCTGCGGGTCAAAGAAAAACGGCCGGAACTCGCGGATCGCTTCATCTTTATCACCGGCTACGCGGGCGATCCGAAGGTGCACCAGTTCTTGACCGAGAACGACGTCAAATATCTCATGAAACCTTTCCCGGTCGACGGATTGATCCACTGCGTGCGCGAACTGTTTCGCTAACCAGTCGATCGCATCCGCGCTATTCCGCGCCCAGCAAGCGCGCGAAACGCCAGACTTCGTGGAAGGTATTGTAGAGCGGCGCAGGCGCGGCGCGGATCACGTTCGGCTCGCGGAAATCGCACTTCACCCCGGCGGCCTCCAGTTTCGCGAAGAGCTCTTTCGGCTTGTCGTGGACCAGGATGGAGAGCTGGCAGCCGCGCGCTTCCGGCGCGGTGGGCGTGATGATGGTGAATGAACCCGACGGCGCCTGCTCGAGCAGGAACTGCAGATAGCCGGTCAGCTTCAGTGACTTGGCCCGCAGCGCTTCCATCCCTCCGGCTTCATCAAAGATGGCAAACGACGCGCGCAGCGGCGCCATCGAGAAGATAGGCGGGTTGCTAATCGCCCACGAATCCGCCGAAGGCACCGGCACAAACTCCGGCTCTAATTGCATGCGAAAACGTGTCGCGGGGTCGTTCCCCCACCAGCCGGCGAGGCGCGGCAGATCGCGATTCGTGGCGTGGCGCTCGTGGACGAACGCGCCCGCGACCGCGCCGGGCCCCGAGTTCAGATACTTGTAGGAACACCAAACCGCGAAATCGACCTTCCAGTCGTGGAGCGCGAGCGGAGCGTTCCCGACCGCGTGCGCTAGATCAATGCCGACCAGGCAACCGCGCTTTTGCGCCGCCGCGGTGATCTTCTCGATCTCAAAAAGCTGACCGGTGAAAAAGTTGACGCCGGCGAGGAGGACGAGCGCAATCTCGTCTCCGTGCTTCTCCAGCAGCGCTTCGATGTCCTCCTGCCGTACCGTAAACTCCCCTTCCCGCGGCCGCGCCAGCACCAGCGCCTCATTCGGATCGAACCCGTGATGCGCGATTTGCGATTTGATCGCGTAGGTGTCCGACGGGAAAGCCGGATCCTCCATCAGGATCTTGCCGCGCGCTTTCGTCGGCCGGTAAAACGTCGCCATCATCAGGTGCAGATTCACCGTCAGGCTGTTCATGCACACTACTTCGTGAGGCCGCGCGCCCACGATCCGCGCCGCGCCCTCACGCACCGTCTCGTGATAAGAATACCAGGGCGTCTGCCCAGCCAGGTGCGCATCCACCGCCAGCGACGCCCAATCGTCCAGCTCCTGCTCGATCAGTCCGCGCGTCGCCTTCGGCATCAAGCCAAGTGAATTACCCACAAAGTAAATGAACGGCTTCCCGTTCGAATCCGTCGGGATATGAAAACGCTCGCGAAACCGCCGCAGCGAATGCTCGGCATCCTGTTGGAGGGCAAAATCTTCCTCGGTCGAAAACGTCATCGCGTGCATCTAAGCAGGATTAACCCGATTGCAACGAAGGCCTTGCGGGAAGCTCCACAAGGAGTGACGGCTTCCGAGCCGTCGCGTTTCTGGAGGGGTCCGGAGAGGGGGGAACCAGACTTGGCGGCTCGGAAGCCGCCACTCCTTGAACACGCCTGGGAAGGACCGCCTCAGGCGCCACCCGCCAAAGGCGGCGGCGCCTGCATGAACTCAATCGTCATCCCATCCGGATCGCGCACATAAACGACGCGCCGCCCCGCGTTGGGCCCCGCCTGCAGCGTCTGCGGTTCGCCCGCCGCCTTCCAGCCGGAGGCCGCGATCCGCTCGAGGACCGCGTCCAGAGCATCCACCACCAGTGCCACGTGCACCGAGCCCACGTCGCACGGCCGCGGCGCATAGTGTTTCCGCTCCGCCGGCGCCAGATACTCCAGCAGCTCGATCTTGTGGCCGTGCCCCTTCAAGACCGCGATTGCAATCTCGGCGCCGGCTACTCCGGTGATTTCGCTCGCGAGGTCACCGGTCTGGTGCGGCCGATGCGAAAGCTCAAAGCCCAGCACATCGCGCCAGAAGGCGAGCGAACGCTCCAGGTTCGACACCGTGAAGCCGGTGTGATCCACCGCTACGATGCGAAACGCCTGGCCACTCATTCCAGCGTCGCGATCACTTTTAGCTCGATCGCGATCGGCGTGGGCAACGCGCCCACTTGCACCGTGGTGCGGGTCGGATTCGGTTTCCCCTCGCCCGCGAAGTAGTCGGGATAGATGCGGTTAAAGACCGCGAAATCTTTCTTCATGTCCGTCAGGAACACCGTCACATCCACGATGTCCTTCCAGCTCCCGCCCGCATCTTCGAGCACCAGCCGCACATTCTCGAAGACGGCGTGGCACTGCTTCTCGATGTCGTAGCTGACGATGCTCCTGTCCGCGTCAAGCACGACACCGGGAATCTCCTTGCTTCCGCGCACGCGAGGCCCGATCCCGGAAAGAAAAAGCAGATTACCGACACGTTTCGCGTGCGGAAATGCCCCGACCGGTTCGGCCGCGCGCTTACTATCATACGACTCGTTCATGGCAGCGTTTCACTTAGCCACAGATGGACACAGATGCCGTAACGAAAAATGAAAATTCGAGGCCGGGCTTTCCAACACAGATGTGGAATCACGCGCCCGACTCCCCTTCTTCATCTGTGAAAATCTGTGTCCATCTGTGGCAAAAAGCTCCCCGCCTATCCACCCGCAATCGCGCCGATTATAAAAAACGGCTCCGTCCCCCGCGCGATCGCCTCCGGCAACGGAGCATCCGTCGGCTCATGCGACACATCCTCCTCGCAAGCGAAGAAGCGCACCATCGGCCGGCGCTTCAGCGTATCGTGATCGCGAATCGTCCCGCACAGATTCGGGCAAGCCGCCTCCAACGCATCCAGAATCGCCCCCGTTGTGACCGCGCCATCGACCTCCAATTGCACCTCATCGCCCACCCGCGCCAGCGTACGCAGATGATGCGGAAGCACCACGCGGATCATGGCAACGTCTGCACTTCCACCGAGAGCACCGCCGGCAGATCCCGTACGATCGCATTCCAGGTATCGCCCCCATCCGCCGAGCCATAGACCTGCCCTCCTGTCGTACCGACATACACCCCGCACGAGTCTAACGAATCCACCGCCATCGCATCGCGCAGGACGTTCACGTAGCAATCGCTCTGCGGCAGCCCCTTCGTCAGCCCTTCCCAATCATTCCCACCCGTCCGGCTCCGATAGACGCGCAGCTTCCCATCCGGCGGGAAATGCTCCGAATCGCTCTTGATCGGCACCACATAGATCGTCTCCGGCTCGTGCGCATGCACATCGATCGGGAACCCGAAATCGCTCGGCAGATTATCGCTCACCTCACTCCACATCTCCCCCGCGTTATCGCTCCGCATCACGTCCCAATGCTTCTGCATAAAGAGCGTTTCCGGCCGCGACGGATGCATCGCGATCCGATGGACGCAGTGCCCCACCTCCGCGTCTTCATCCGGGAGAAACTGCGAACGCAGCCCGCGATTGATCGGGCGCCAGGTCTCGCCCCCGTCATCCGTGCGGAACGCGCCCGCGGCCGAGATGGCGATGAACATCCGCTTCGGATTCTTCGGATCGAGCAGAATGGTGTGGAGACACATCCCGCCCGCGCCCGGCTGCCACTTCGCCCCCGTCTGGTGCTTGCGCAGCCCCGACATCTCGCTCCACGAAACACCCCCATCCTTCGAGCGAAAGAGCGCCGCGTCCTCCACCCCCGCGTAAACCAGATCAGGATCGGTCAGCGACGGTTCCAGATGCCAGACCCGCTTGAATTCCCACGGATGCTGCGTGCCGTCGTACCACATGTGCGTCCCCGGCACGCCATCGTAAGTAAACTTATTACTCTGCCCCTGCGGCATCCCGAAGTCGCCCGGCGGCGGCGCCCCGCCCGGCACCTCCCACGTCTTCCCGCCATCGTTCGAGCACTGAATGATTTGCCCAAACCAATCGCTCGTCTGCGAAGCGTAAATGCGGTTCGGGGCAACCGGCGAACCTTTCACGTGGTACACCTCCCAACCGGCGAAATGCGGTCCCTCCACCTTCCAATCCTTCCGCATCCCATCGGAGGTTAATACAAACGCGCCTTTGCGCGTCCCAACCAGAATTCGAACGCTGCTCATGCCGCATTTCTATCTGGGAACTCAGCCGCCCGGAAGACGAAAAGCAACTGGCTAGCATGGAGTCGCCTCTGCGTGTAGCCGCCTCCATCCGTTGAGGCATCCCATCCTAATTTCCCGGCTAGTCTGGGGATCGGCGCACCTGATTTCGTTCATCTCAGGCCGCCCAATCCGCACAGAGAAGCTCGGCCTGGGCGAGGACAAGCTGCGTGGCTGCCGCTTGGAGGTCTGGCGGGTAACCGTGTCTTCGCAGGATGCGTTTGACCATGACTTTGATTTTGGCGCGGACGCCCTCTCGAACAGCCCAGTCGATGGCGACGCTTTTGCGAACCTGGGTGACGAGTTCGGCGGCGATGACTTTGAGTTCGTCTTTGCCCATGGCTTCGACGGCGCTGTTGTTCGCGGCGAGGGCGTCGTAGAGCGCGACTTCATCGTCGTTCAAGCCGAGATCGACGCCGCGCTGTGTGGCGGCGCTCATCTCTTTCGCGAGCTTGATTAGCTCGTCGATGACTTCCTGCGTGGCGATGGCTCGGTTGTGATACGCGTTGAGCGTTTTCTTGAGCATCTCGGAGAACTCGCGGCTTTGAACGAGGTTTCGCTTCGAATGCACTTTGATTTCGTCGCTGATTTAGCGCGGCGATCGAGGCATGTTCGCAATCCCCGGGGTCTTGACGGAATCGGCTAGTGGTTAGACAACTTCGGCATGGCTCCGCATAACCGCCTGGAGAATCGGGCCAGAGATGCTCTCGCAAAGGCGTTAAAGGCCGAT
>JBBSLZ010000141.1:0-8309 GCA_038233435.1 Chthoniobacterales bacterium | reverse complement strand
TTCGCCCCAGGTCGTGATCCGGAAAAGCTGGCCGAAGCTGTTGCCCATCGTGCGACAACCGTAGCACAGGCGTCCCGCCTGTGCGGACCGGAGGATATGCTTCCAGCCTGTCTCGGCAGGCGGGCATCTTGCCCGCCGGGTCAGAGCCAACAGGCTGGAAGCCCGTCGGCCGAGACAGGCAGGATGCCAATCCTCCGAAAAATGCTACACCGCCGCCAGCGCGGTCCGCAGGTCGTCCTTCAAATCCTCCAGATCCTCTACGCCCACGGACAGCCGCACGAGCGAGTCCGTGATCCCGAGCGCTTCCCGCGTCTCCTTCGGAATGGACCCGTGCGTCATGATCGCCGGATGATTTACAAGGCTCTCCACGCCACCCAGCGATTCCGCTAACGAGAAGAGATGCGTGTTCTCGAGGAAGCGGCGGGTGCCTTCGATGTCCGTATCCAGCACGAGCGTGACCATCCCGCCGAACCCGCGCATCTGGCGCTTCGCCAACTCATGCTGCGGGTGCTCGGGCAAGCCCGGATACATCAGCTTCGCGATCTTCTTTTCCGTCGCCAGCCAGCGCGCGATCTCAAGCGCGTTCTGCGAATGCCGCTCCATCCGCAGCGCCAGCGTCTTCAAGCCGCGCAAGGCCAGAAAGCTATCGAACGGCCCCGCGATCGCGCCGACCGCGTTTTGCAAAAACTGCATCTGATCGGCCAGCTCCTTGTTCTCTCCCACCACCGCGATCCCGCCCACGATATCCGAGTGCCCATTCAAATATTTCGTCGCCGAATGGATCACCATATCAAAGCCCGCCTCGATCGGCCGCTGCGCCCACGGGCTCGCGAACGTGTTGTCAGAAACACTGACCGCGCTGTGCGCTTTCGCGACCTTCGCCACCGCCTCCAGATCGATCAACTTCAACAGCGGATTGCTCGGCGTTTCCACCCAAACCATCCGCGTGTTTGGTTTCATCGATTTCTCGATCGCACCCGCGTCCGACATATCGATAAAGGTAAAATCGAGACCCGCCGAGCGGCGGCGCACCTTCTCGAAAAGCCGAAACGTCCCGCCGTAAAGATCGTCGCTGACAAGCACATGCGCACCGCTATCAAGCGTGTCGAGCGCCGTCGCCATCGCGGCCAACCCGGAGGCAAAAGCCCAGGCGCGCGTCCCGCTTTCCAGATCCGCCACGCAACGCTCATACGCGAGCCGCGTCGGATTGATCGAGCGCGAGTAATCGTAGCCCTTATGTCGCCCCGGACTTTCCTGCACATAGGTGGAGGTCTGGTAAATCGGCGTCATGATCGCGCCGGTGGAAGGATCAGGAGATTGGCCGGCGTGAATGACCCGAGTGGCGAAATCGTGCTTCTTCTTCATGTGACGCCCATCCTAACCGTGGTTGACGAGGAATCCATCTCAAGGTGAGGCGTCTTCCGATGATTGCGGGTAGGGACGGCGCCGCGCGGACAGACTGGGGACATGGGTAACACTTTTTCGGGGTGGTTAGGGGCGGGGGCGAACTTTAAGGAGCCTTTGGGGGTGGATTTTGCTTTTGGCGGTGGGGCGCAGGGCGAACGGGCGGGTGGGCGCGGCCTTGACCTTAGAGCGTCGGTCTGGTTGCGCCAGGTGATGGTGCCCTTGGCTTTGACCGTGCGCACCTCGTCGCTCGGGCCATACTCGATCGCGGGCAGGCGGGTCGGGCACGCCCGCGCGCTGGGCACAGAGCGGCTGGCCGGCCTGGCCAGGGCAAGCGCCTCGTGCGGACGCTCGTGGTTGTAGATGGGACGCCAGGCATCGAAAACCATTGGGGACCGCACGGACAAAGCGCACTTGCGGGCGATGGCGGCCCGGCCGCTCCCTCCTCGATCAAGCCGTGGCGCCGTAGGATCGCCCCGATAGTCGACGGGGGTGGGCCGCGCCGGTACGCCCAGATCCGCCAGGCGCCGGCAGAGCTTGCGCGGTCCCCGCCTGGACGCCGCCACTCGGTTGCGTGCCTTGTGCCTTAGGGTGAGGCTCCACGCTTATGTGTGGCATCGTAGGTTACGTGGGGCGTTCGGAAGCAGGTCCGATTCTGTTAGATGGACTGCGCCGGCTCGAATATCGCGGCTATGATTCCGCCGGCGTGGCGATCGTGGATGGAGCCCAAGTAGCGATCCGCAAGTGTGCCGGCCGCATCGCCGCGCTCGGCAAGTTAATGACGGAACGCCCGCCCGCGGGCCGCTATGGGATCAGCCACACCCGTTGGGCCACCCACGGAAAGCCGACCGATGAAAATGCGCATCCGCATTTCGACCAAAGCGGGAAGCTGGCGTTGGTCCACAACGGCGTGATCGAAAACTACCAGGCGCTGAAGGAAGAGCTGCTGCAGGAGAGTAAACACGACTTTACCTCCGAGACTGACACGGAGGTGTTGGCGCATCTGATTGGGCAACTTTTTGAAAACTCCGGCGGCGCGGGTGAACAAGCACCGCCGAACCCGAAGGCACGCCTGGTCGCGGCCGTGCGCGAGGCCTTGCAACAGGTCATCGGGACTTATGGCATCGCGCTCTTGCACCGGGACATTCCGGATTTCATGGTGGGGGCACGGCGCGGGAGTCCACTCGTGCTCGGCGTGGGAAAAGACGAAAATTTTCTGGCCAGCGACGTGAGCGCGATCGTGGCCTACACCCGCGACGCCGTTTACTTGAACGACTTCGACGTGGTCGCAGTGGAAATTGATAAATTCGAGATCAGCTCGGTTGCGGGCGAAGGCGGGAACTACGAGCTGAGCAAGGTCGAGTTCACCGACGAGGACATCAAAAAAGGCGACTACCCGCACTACATGCTCAAGGAAATCTTTGAGCAGCCGGGCTCCGTCCGCGACGCGATGCGCGGCCGTCTGAGCAAAGACGAGTGCACCGCCAAACTGGGCGGGCTGAACATGACCGCAGAGCAACTGCGCGACGTGGGCCGCGTGGTCCTGACTGGGTGCGGCACCGCCTTGCACGCGGCCATGATTGGCGAATACCTGCTCGAACAGCTCGCCGGGCTGCCGACGGAGGTGGAATACGCGAGCGAGTTCCGGCACCGGAATTCGCCGATGACCCGCGACACACTCGTCTTTGCGATCAGCCAAAGCGGCGAGACGGCGGACACGCTCGGCGCCCTCCGCGAAAGCCGGCGGAAGGGTTATCGGGCGCTCGGCATTTGCAACAATGTGGCCAGCACGATCGCACGCGAGAGTGACGGCGGAGTCTACATGCACGCCGGGCCAGAGATCGGCGTGGCAGCGACGAAATCGTTTACCTCTCAGGTCACGATCCTCACCTTGATCGGCCTCTTGTTAGGCCGGATGCGCCACCTCTCCACTTCGGAAGGCACCCGGATCATCGAGGCGCTGGAGCAACTGCCGGCGCAGATCGAGGAGACCTTAAAACTGAGCGACGAGATCAAGCACATCGCCCGGAAGCACGCGGCGGCCCAAGGCATGCTCTTCTTCGGGCGGCAGTTCAATTTTCCCGTCGCGCTCGAAGCCGCCTTGAAGATGAAAGAGATCACTTATCTCTTCGCGGAAGGCCACCCGAGCGCGGAGCTGAAGCACGGCATCATCGCGCTCATCAATGCCGAATTGCCCTCCGTCTTCATCACGCCGGAGGACGCCGTTTTCTCGAAGAACATGAATAACATGGAGCAGGTGAAAGCACGGAAAGGCCCGCTCATTGCCGTGACCAGTGGCAAAGGCGCCGAGCGCCTGCGCGGAATCGCCGAAGACATCATTACCATCCCGAAAACGGAAGATTTCGTCAGTCCGATTCTGGCAGTGATCCCCCTCCAACTGCTCGCCTACCATCTCGCAGTCGAGTTAGGCCGCGACGTCGACAAACCACGCAACCTCGCCAAAAGCGTGACCGTGGAATAACTGCCCAGCCTAACGCGTCACCGCGGTCGCCGAAGACCACGTCTCCGACAGCCGTGTAGCCACGTCCCTGCGGGAGCGGCTCAGCGAAACGCAGCGGCGGACTCGCTTTCTACGTCTTGGCGTAGACGCCAAGCAACGGCCGCGGCGACGGCTTCTTATTCTGGAAATCGCTCACAAATCCCGTCTTGGTCCGGATCTCGACATGCCCCGCCGCCCGGCGGGAGCCATAGACGAGGACCGCGCCCACTGGGGCTTTATACGGATCGCGGATCGCCAATTTTTTAAACCCATAGTCGCGCACTAGTTCATCGCCCGCCTGCTTGGCGTAAGCCGTTTTCGGATAGGAGGAAATCGCCCCCGAAGCCAGCAACGCGTTCTTCACATACCGCCAGCAACGCGATTTCGAATGCGCGTGCGCCCGCTCTTGCGCGATGGAGGCCGCCCGCAGCAGCATGGGATTGATCCGCAGATCGCCCTTCGCAATCGGCGACGCAATCCGCTTCTGCTGAAACTCATCCAGAACCGGCGCAGCCACCACTTTTCCGGTCCGATCCTTGTAAGTAAACTCCACGGCCACAGCGGGGCTGCGCCCGGCCGTCTTCACAGCGCGTGCCGGTGCGGTCACGACTGGCACCTGCGGCACAGCCGCAGGCACCACGGATGCGACCACCGCGGTGCGCGCGGGTCCACTTGGCTTCTTCCGCATCTCGGCATCCGTGTGGGTCACGAGAGCCAGTTCAGCCCGTTGGATGGCCGCGTCCCTCGCTACCCGAGACGAAGCAGTGAAAACCTCCACCTCCGTCGCCCTCGCGGAAACCGCCAGAAACGAGATACAGAGAAGGAAAGTAAATCGAGTCACGGGCCGCGTTTATGAATGATAAACGCGAGCGCAGCAAGTTGTTTCGTCCGCCCGGAAGGGCAGGCGGACGGTGGAGCGGACGAATGCACGCGCCCAACCGGGAAAACCTACGCCTTCGCGTAGACGCCGATCAGCTTGCGCTTCGAGGGCTTCTCCGCCTTGAAGTCGCTCACAAATCCGGTCTTCGTCCGAATCTCAACGTGTCCGGCACCGCTGGCGGTGTAAACCAGCACCGCCCCGATGGGCGCAGCGTAGGGATTGCTAACCGGGAGTTTTTTGAAACCAAAATCATGCACCAATTCATCGCCCGCCTGCTTGGCCAGGGCGGTCTTCGGATAAGAGTCCACCGCGCCTGCGGCGAGGAGCGCTTCTTTTACGTAGCGCCAGCAACGCGATTTGGAATGCGCGTTGGCGCGCTCCTGCGCGATCGTGGCCGCGCGGGCCAAGGTCGGGTCCAGTTTCGGATCCACTGTCGCGACCGGTCCGACCAGCTTCCGCTTTTCGGAATCGTCCACTAAAGGGACGGAGACCGTCTCGCCCTTACCGGTCTTGAAGGAAAACGGCTTCGCCGCCACCGTCTCCACCTGGTCCGTCGACTGTCGATTCCGCACCGGCTCGAAATTCAAAGTCGGAGCCGCGTGCAGGGAGACCGCAAAAATGCAGCCGCAGAGGAGGGTAAGAGGGGTAAACTTTTGCATCGGCGAATGCCCCCTATCGTGGCAGCCCGCTCGGATCGCAAGCGTTTTCCGGAAAAAAGGCCCGCGCTCGTTCCGCCGCGTTCCCTCTCGTTTCGGGTTTGAAGTCGCAGCCCGCTTCCCGCTTAATCGCGCCTCGTGACCTCACACCTTCCTCCCCCCGCCGAAGTCGGAGCCGCTCGCAACGCGCGGAAAGTCTGGCTCGCCTTCGCCGGCGCCACCCTCCTCCTCCATCTCCTCACCAACTGGCGCTACGGCTACTTCCGCGACGAGCTTTACTTCATCGCCTGCGCGCGGCACCTCGATTGGGGCTACGTCGATCTGGCGCCGCTCTCCGCGGTCCTGCTCCGTCTTCAGCTCGCGCTTTTCGGAGATTCGCTCTTCGCGCTCCGCTTGTTCCCTGCTTTCGCTAGCGCGGGAATGGTCGCCCTCACCGGCGTGCTCGCGCGCCAACTCGGCGGACGCGTTTGGGCGGTCGCGCTCGCCTGCGCCGCTTCCCTCAGCGCGATGGTCTACCTCGCCATCGGCAATTTTTATTCGCTCAACGTTTATGAGCCGCTTTTCTGGATGGGCGCGGTCTACTGCCTTATCCGCATCCTGCAGGATGCCTCGCCCAAGTTCTGGCTCGGCTTCGGCGCGTGCCTTGGCCTCGGCTTCGAAAACAAGCACTCCATCGTCTTTTTTGCGGTCGGGCTCGCCGCCGCCATTCTTCTTACCCCCGCCCGTCGCCACCTCGCGCACCGCTGGCTTTGGCTCGGTTTCGCGGTCGTCGTCCTGCTCGCGCTCCCGAATCTTCTCTGGCAAATGACCCACGGCTGGCCCACGCCAGAGCTCTTGGCCAACATCGCGCGCAGCAACAAAAACGTGGTTCTGCCGCCACTCGCCTTCGTCGGGCAACAGATCCTGATCATGAACCCGGCCGCGCTTCCCATTTGGCTCGGCGGTCTCCTCTGGCTGCTCATCGCTCGCGATGGCCGCCCATACCGCGTCCTCGGCCTCGCCTACTTGATCACCCTCGCCGAGTTCATCCTCATGCACGGGAAGCACTACTACCTCGCTCCGATCTATCCGATGCTCTTCGCCGCCGGCGGCGTCGCGTTCGAGCGGCTCTTAGCCGAACGCCTCCGCTGGCTCCGGCCTGCGCTCGCCGCCGTCATGATCACGCTGGCCGCGGTCCTCGCTCCGACCATTCTCCCACTCCTGCCGCCCGAAAAACTGCTCGCCTACATGAGGGCCATCCACTTCGAGCCGCCGCGCACCGAGACCTCCCACACCGCCGCCCTGCCGCAGCTCTTCGCCGACCAATTCGGTTGGGAAGAAATGGTCCGCTCCGTCGCCCGCGCTTTCCGTTCCCTTCCGCTCGACGAGCAAAAGCGCGTCGCCATTTTCTGCCAAAATTATGGCCAGGCGGGCGCGATCGATTTCTTCGGTCCGAAATACGGTCTCCCGCCCGCGCTCTCCGGCCACCAAAACTATTACGTCTGGGGCCCGCGCGGCTACACTGGCGATCTCGTGCTTGTCATCGACACCCCCGGCGGCGACGAGCCCGCCCAATTCCGCTCCGTCGAAGATCTCGGCCCGGTCGATTCCAGCCCCTGGGCGATGCCGTGGGAACAACGCCAGCACATCCTCCTCTGCCGCGATCTAAATACTCCGCTGCGCGATGCCTGGCCGATGCTAAAAGAATGGCTTTGAACCGTTAGACAAAAAGCTCCCGTTGCCGGCGTCCTCTTTCGGCCGCGTTTTCCGAATCCAGAATCCGCTCCGCGCGCATCTCAACCTCAGTACCGCCACTCCCCCATGCTCACCGATCTTCGCTTCGCGCGCCGGTAGCTCCGCAAAACGCCCGGCTTTACCCTCCTCGCCATCCTCACCTTCCGCTCGGGATTGACCTTCGATTTCCCGCTCTCCGCGCCGCGCTTCCTGCATTACCCGACGGGCAGGCCATCGTCGACGGCCTCGCGGCCGAGAGCTTTACCGCCTTCAATCTCATCGGCGCAGCATCTCTTGGAAATGATCCGCGCGCTCGCCAAGAACATGAACGTGCAGACGAAATAACCCGTAGCCTGCCGGAAATCAGAAAGAAAAATATGGAAACACGAACGATGGAATCCGAGATGGCGGGTGGGCCCGGAAACAGTCTGGAAAAAGTCGGCGCAGGCGTCATGCGCTATGGCTTGGTCGCAGTCTTGCTCTGGTAGACTGTTAAAATTCACCGCCTACGAAGCAGAAGGCAACCAAGGATTGGTTGCCAATTCGCCGCTCTTCTCCTGGGCCTATGAAGTGATGAGTGTGCGCAGTTTTGCAGCGGTGCTCGGCGTGATTGAAATCACGCTCGGCGTTGCGTGGCCCCCGAGGCTCTCCGCGTTCGGAAGCATCGGCGCAGTCATCATGTTCCTCCTCACCATGACTTTTCTTCTGAGCACGCCCGGCGTCTGGCAACCCGGTTACGGTTTCCCGTTTTGTCGCCGACGCCGGGGCTGTTCATAGCCAAGGATTTGATTTTCCTGCGTTCTGGACCGCGGGCGAGGCGCTGCGAGCGGCAAGTGGAAACGATTTCACCACGTCCCGGTCCTAGGGGCGTGTCATGCCTGTGAGCCGCGGGGCGGCGTTGTCGGCTAACATCACACCGTGCTCTTTACGCCCGAGGGTTCCGCTTGGTCGCCAATCTCGGTTCCGTTCCGGGCTGGAGCGCGATAGCGGATGACGTTTTCCGCGAAGCGTTCCATTTCTTCGAATTGCGGGCTGCATTGCAAGAGCAGCAGATCCGCGCCGGCGTCTGCGAATTCGGCCACGCGTTCTTGCACCTGCGCGGGTGTGCCCACGAGACCCGAAGCGAGTCCGCGATTCGTGACCGAATAATCTTCCA
>JBBSLZ010000140.1:0-8364 GCA_038233435.1 Chthoniobacterales bacterium | reverse complement strand
CATTTTTCTTCGAGCTCTTTCACCAGTCCGGCGATTTCCAGGACGGTGAGTCCGCTCAGTTGATCCACTAATGCATTTGTATCAGCCATATCGTTTTCTCCTAAATTGCCGCTCCGGAAGCTTCCGGAAAATTAAGCCCGATCGCCATCGGGCCGGACAGTTGTTGTGTTGCTCGCCGCACGCACTGGCCGCAGGGCGAAATTGGTTAGGCCGGGGTTTCTCCGGCTGGGGGTTCTTCGCTCGACGCCACGGGCGCTGTTTCCGCAGGTGCTGCTGCTTCTGCCGCCTCTACCTTGGGCGCCGCGGCCGCTGGAGCGGCTTCGGGTTCGGCCGCTGCTTCTTCTTTCGGTGCGGCCGCCGTTTCGGCTCCGCCACCCTGTTCGCCCTTCGCCTTCAGCAAACGGGCGAAGGCAGTCGCGGGTTCGTTTAAGACCCGCACCAGGCTGGTGGCAGGCATTAGGAACAGACCCAGCAATTGCGAGAGCAAAACCTCGCGCGACGGCAGCTCAGCTAGCGCTTCCACGTCCTTAGTCGAAAGGATGACCTTGTCGACCATGCCCACCTTGAGCGCCGCAACCTTAAATTCCGCCGCAAACGTCTTGAGAATCTTCGCCACCGGCGCGACATCGCTCTCGCCCAGCACGATCGCGGTCTGGCCCGTGAGTTGTTCGCCCACATCGGGGAAGCCGCCCTCGTCCAGCGCGCGTTTCAAAAAGCTGTTCTTCACCACGCGCACCTCTGCGCCCGCGGGCATGAGGCGATTCCGCAACTCGCCGAATTGGGTCACCTTCATGCGCTGGTAATCAGTCACCAGCACAAACGGCGAACGGTTAATTTTTTCGGAAAGATCCGAAACGATGGAGGCTTTTTCTGGTCTCATGGTTCTGGGTCTCTCAGATTAGAAAGTTAAATAAGGCGAAGGATCGAGGGCAATCCCGGGCGACATCGTCGCGCTCAAACTCATCCCCTCCACGAACCGCCCTTTCGCGGTCGCCGGCCGGGCCCGGACCACGGCTTCGATCACCGCCGTGCCGTTTTCCACCAGCTTGGCTTCATCAAACGAAAATTTTCCCACCGGCACAGCTATGTTGCCGTTCTTATCGAGCTTGAACTCAACTCGGCCCGCCTTCACTTCCTGCACCGCCTTCGCGGTATCGTCCGTCACCGTTCCGGTTTTCGGATTTGGCATCAGGCCGCGCGGGCCGAGCACCTTGCCCAGCTTGCGCACTTCCGCCATCGCCGCCGGAGTCGCCACCGCCACATCGAAATCCTGGAAGCCTTCCTGGCACTTCGCGATCATGTCCTTATAGCCGACATACTCCGCGCCGGCCTCTTTCGCCGCGCGCGCCGCATCGCCTTCTGCGAAGACGAGCACGCGTACCTGCTTGCCACTGCCGTGCGGGAGCGGACAAGTGCCGCGCACCATTTGGTCCGATTGCTTCGGATCAACCCCGAGCCGGAATGACATCGTCACGGTCTGGTCGAATTTCGGCGGCGTCAGCTTCTTCAGCGTTGAGACCGCCTCCGGGAGGTTGTAAGACTTGTTCCGGTCCACCAGTTCGGCGGCCGCGCGATAACGTTTGCTACGATTGTTTTGCATGATTTAGAAGCAGTGCGAACGAGTGCGGCTTCCTGCCGGACTCTCCTGCGTTAGCTCCCAAAGCTCGTCACTTAGGGGGAGCGGGACGTGGAAGCTAGCGGCCTTTCAGCGCCTGTCAAAGCCGAAAGTGCCTTCGGGCGCGGCCAACTGTGAATTTACCGGTCCACCACCCAATCCTACCGGCCCCAATAAGATCTCCCTCCGCTCGATTCGCCGTAGGAGGCTCCCACCGAAAAGCGGAACTTGTCACTCCCCACCTCGCCCAGGATATATCCCTGTTTGAAGTCTCCGCCACCCTTTCCGGTATACTTCCCATAGACAAAGTCGATTTCGCCGCGGGTGTAATAGCGACTCAATTTCTCTATTCCCGCCTCGCCAAAAGATTCCACCTCCACCGCCGCGATCGGCTCCGCGGATCGAGTCCCAGTCCGGCGCGGTGCCACCGGTGAGAACGATGGAAGGAACTCGGGCGAAGCATTCATCCAGCCGAACGACACCGGAAAAGAAAAGCGCCCTTCCTCCGCCAAGGCTAGCGCTGGAAAACCGGGCCAAGCGCGATCCAGACTAACGCCAGCCGCATCAAAAACTTCACTCCCGCCCCCGAGCGCGTTCGACTCCGTGGAGGTTGCGACTAGACGATCTGAGATCCGAGTTCTCTGCGAGAAAAGAAGCGGAACGAAGCAGAAAAATCCGAACCCAACCAAAACCGCGCGCTTGCTCATGAGAGGAATGCACAACCGAAAGGCACTCGACGCCAGTGAAATTTCCAGAGGTGCGCAAAGCGTCCCTGCGAGACGGAGCTGGCGCGCCCCCGCGCCGAAGTCTGCCAGTTCCCCCCCCACCCATCATCCCGAGGGCGGGCCGGCTCCATCGCCCGCGATTTTTCTAAGACGCACCCGATTCTCTTCTACGGCTCCGTGGGTCGAAAAACCCACACCGCTACAACCGATAGGCGGCGTTCACACCGGCCCGCGATAGGTTGGCGAAAGACCGCGGGTGAATGTCCTCCAAATACAGAATCATCCGCCCGCAGGAACGCTGCGTTCCATCGATTCCAAGATAATGATGACATTGTATTGAATTTCTTTCCTGGCGCCCGCCAGGTCGATGACAATGTTCCACTCGCCGGATTCCGGCACGGGAATCTGGGCCGGGAATGTCTTAAAAGTCCCGCCGTGGTAGGCAAAGCGTTTCGCCTCCTGATAACGCGCATACTCTGCATCGCAGATCAGCATAAAATTGCACTGGGTGTCGCAATCCAATTGCACGATATCGCCTTTCTCCAGATGACGGCGCGATTGAATGAAATTCACGAGCAGAGTGCGAAAAGACCCCGGTGCTGGCGGCGGGCATGGGAACGAAGCGACATTTTTTGGCAGTTCACCGGAGCGAAATCCCCACCGCTATTCCGGGTTCATAAAGCGGAGACGCGAAAACATTAGCTATGGCGTTTCTACGAATTTCGCGAAACGAAGTTCCGAGGTTCGTGTCGGCCAGTACCGCATCCCCGCCCCGAAGCGCCGGGTCATGGCCGGGTCACGAACGACCGGGGCGAGGACCGCGTCGGAGACGATCCGATGTTAAAGGGGAGCGGCAGGCTGGGCCAAACCGAGCAGAAACTCTGCCGGTAGGAAAATCGCTATTTCTTTTCATAAATAATT
Source organism: Chthoniobacterales bacterium (assembly GCA_038233435.1). Taxonomy (GTDB): domain Bacteria; phylum Verrucomicrobiota; class Verrucomicrobiia; order Chthoniobacterales; family UBA10450; genus JACCTI01. Next base: position 5,103 of record JBBSLZ010000140.1, on the reverse strand, counting down.
GTCAAAATCCTCTCTGTCCTGATAAACCTCACTGATATGAGATCTACACCGTGGAATTTTTTCCGCTCCTCCTCTTTCGCTTTTTGTTTCTTCGCAGTGAGCGCCTTCGCCGAGTCGATCGATTTTTCCGAGGTCTCGCTCCTCGTTCGCGCACAGGAAAGTGAGGCCTCTATCCGTCGCGAAGTTTCGGAGCGGCGGCTCGCGCGACCCTTGACCCCAGCGCAGGAACAAACTCTAAAGAGACAAGGAGCGAGCGATTCTCTCCTCCAAGCGTTACGCGCGCCGGCCGTGGTGCTGGCCGCGGATGAAGCGGCGGCTTTCGATGCCCGGCGGGAACAAAGCCGGCAAAAGAACCAGATGAGCGCTTCGAGTGCCAGAGGGATGACGGCGGAAAGCGGGGACGCCAATGGTCTGCACGTCTTTGAAGTCGCGCCCGGCCATCCGGTCAATCTCAGCCAGTGGGGCGGCCCGGATTACGACCTCGTCTTCAATCCTCCCTCCCGGTTCGACGAAGGCCAGGACGACGCCGTCCTGGTCGACCCGATTCGCACCGGGACCGACATCGCGACCTACCACGGAAAAGGGCGCGCCGCCGATGGGACGACGATCTTCCCCTACCGCAACTACGTCTCTAGCATCAGCTACTCTTTCACCCGCGGATTACGGATCGATTACAGCCACCCGATTTCCATCAAGGGTTCGCCCTACATCCTTTACCCTGTTTATGCGGCCGGGGGCGTCTCGCTTTACTACATCGGCGGGTCCGCTTTCTCCCTTAAACTGGCCGTCAGCACCTCCGCGCGGCGCTAGGGACAAGGCGGCGAGAGCACTCGCTAGGGCCCTTTCACGATCCGGCCTTCCATCATCACGAACGAAACGCGCTCCGTCGCGGTGATATCGGCTACCGGATCGCCCGGCATCGCAATAACATCGGCACTCTTCCCTTTCTCCAGCGTGCCGGCGAATCGCGAAACGCCGAGCAGCTCCGCCGCGACTGAATTCGCCGAGCGCAAGGCGTCTATCGGCGTCATCCCGAGGCTCGTCATCAACGCAAACTCCTTCGCGTTCTCGCCATGGGGAAAAACGCCCTCGTCCGTCCCAAAGGCAATCTTCACACCCAGCTGGACCGCGTTTCGGAACATCTCCGTCCGGGCGGCCGCGGCGGCTTTCGCCTTCTCCTGGATCGCCGGTGGATAGGCGCCGATTTTTCCCATGATGTATTCCGTGGCCAGCAAAGTCGGCACCAGGTAAGTGCCTTTCGTCTTCATCAGCGCGAGAGTCTCCTTCTTCAAAAATGAGCCGTGCTCGATGGAATCCACTCCCGCATTGATCGCATCCCGCGCCGCCGTGTCCCCGTGGCAATGCACCGCCACCTTCTTGCGCAGCCGGTGCGATTCGTTCACCAGCATCGCGATTTCATCCGGAGAAAATTGCGGCACATCCACCTCGTCTTTCAAGGAAAGGACGCCGCCGGAGACCGCGGCCTTAATCACATCCGCGCCATTTTTGACCTCGTAGCGGACCGCTTTCCGAATTTCCTCCGCCCCGTCCACGATGCCGTCGGTGTAATCCGGTTCCCCTCCGAAGAGCCGATCGCGATAGCCGTTCGTATCGTCAAAGTGGCCGCCCGTGGCACCGATACCCTTCGTCGCCACCAGCATGCGGGGACCGCTGACCAGGCCTTTCGCGATCGCCTCCCGCAGGGCTACATCGGTGAAATCCGCACTCCCGACATCGCGCACCGTAGTGAAGCCCGCCTCCAGCGTGCGGGCGGCCAGCGGGATGGCTTCGTAGGCGGCCAGCGGCACGCTGGTCTCGAGTTCGGTTAGCCGGCGCTCGTTATACGGCTTGGAATAATCCGAGGTCAGATGGGTGTGAGCGTCGATAAAGCCGGGCGCGAGTGTCGCGTCGCCTAGATCGATTACTTGCGTCCCCTCCGGCACGCTGACGTTCGCTCCCGCTTCCACAATTTTTCCTCCTTGCACCAGGACGACTCCGGGCGAGACGAGCGCGTTCGATTTCCCGTCAAAAAGACGGGCCGCCTTCAGAGCCACCAGCGGCTCGGTGGATTGTGCGGCAGCGTTTTCCAAAAGGAAGACGCTTCCGAGCAGGAAAAGAAGGAAGAGGCGTTTCGGCATGCCCTGCCGATAGCAAATTGCCAGCCCGACACAAGTGTCGAGATGCTCTGGGCCTCTCAGTTATGCCCGCGAAAGCCCAGCTCACAGAATGCCCGACGCCAGCGCCGCCCTCGGCATTCGCCCGAGAAATCTCGGACGCTGGATTAACCGAGCGACGCTCTGCAGAAAGCTCGCGGGATCGATCGGCTTCGACTCGACGGGAGAAAAAGTGCGCGGGCTCGGTTCCCCGGTTTTCCCCGACCGCCCCGGTCCGGCGGGTCGACCACGTCTACCGTTGGCACCTCGCCCGCGCTTTGCCAGCGCGCGATGATGCCGGCCAAATCGTGCGCTGGTTCGGCACCTGCACCGGTCTGGATCATCAGATCTAAGTCCAAAAAAGCGTTCACCCAGGCCCCACGCATCGCCCGCATGGGAAGCTGGAGCTGGGATCTGCACACCGGCGAACGCCGCTGGTCAGACGAGCTCTTCCGCCTCGTCGGCCTCCCGCCAGCTGCCTTCGAGCCCGACGGACACTCCATGGCCCGCTTCGTCCATCCCGATAATAGAGCCCGCTCCCGCGTCGAGCGCCAGTACGTCCTCGAGACCGGCCGCCCCGACGGTGTCGGGGTCATTATCCAACTGCAAGTCGCGGTGGAAGAGATCACGCGGGCCATCCCATCCGCCTCCATGGCACCGCCCAGGATGCAAGCAAAGCCAAACCTATTGATCGCGGCGCCGAAAGAATCTTTTGGCTGGAGCGCCGGCGAAGTCATCGGCCCGAGCGTGCTCGATTTCGCCTTCCGACCGCGCCGGATTCGACCAGGCCAAAGCTGCCCTCCTCGCCCGGGACGCCTGCTCCGGACAGCTCCGGAAAGACGGAGCCAGCATCATTCTGGAAAGCCGCTGGACGATGGTGAGGGATGATCATGGCAACCCCCAGTCCGTCCTCATCGCCAAGACCGACGTCACCGAGCGCAAAAAGCTCGAAGCCCAACTCCAGCGCACCCAGCGCTTCGAGAGCATCGGCACCCTCGCCCACGACCTCAATAATATTCTCGTCCCCATCCTCATGCTCGCGCCCCTCCTCCGCGGGAACATCGCTGGCAGCGATCGGGGTAAATTCCTCGAGATCGTGCAAAGCAGCGCCGAGCGCGGCGCGGCCATCGTGAAACAGGTCCTTACCTTTGGCCGCGGCGCGGACGGTGAACGCGTCCTCCTTCAACCGGTCTACCTCGTTCAGAACATCGCCCGCATCGCCGAAAGCACCTTCCCCAAGAACATCACCACACGCACCCGCTACCACGAAAACGTCCGCTCCGTCGCAGCCGATCCCGCCCAGCTCCATCAGGTCCTGCTCAACCTCGCCATCAACGCCCGCGATGCCATGCCCGACGGCGGCGTCCTCACCCTCATCGCGGATAACTTCGACGTCGATGACGACCAGGCCGCCGCCACTCCCGCCAGATCGCCGTCGTCGTCACCGATATCCACATGCCCGGAATGGACGGGCTCACCCTCGTCCGCACTCTGCGCAAGATGAAGCCACTCGTGAAAGTCGTTCTCACCACCGGCCGCGACGAAGATTGCGAAAGCGAAGAAGTCGCCCTCCTCGAAGTCGACGCTTGCCTCACCAAACCCTTCACCCGGCAGATTTTGCTTGAAAATCTCGAGCGTATCCTGGAGGCCCCTGCCCATGAGTAATCCCCGCATCCCTATCGCCGATGATCATGCCGTCGTCCGCGAAGGTGCCGCGGCATCTCCCAACAGGGAGGCGATCTCGAGGTCTACGCCATGGCCACGAACGGCGCCGAAGCCGTCGCCCTCGCTCGCGCCTTGCAGCCCGACGTCGTCGTCCTCGATTCCGCCATGCCCGAACTGAGCGGCCTCGAAGCCGTCAGCCAGATCAAACGCTCCTCGCCCGCCGAGATCGTCGTCTTCAGCGCCTCCTTGCCGAAACACCCTCCCGCAACTTTTCGAAGCCGGCGCCAAAAGTTACATCCGGAAAGGCGACGCCACCCGCGACCTGGGCGCCGCCGTTCGCACCGTCGCCGAGCACCGCCCCCTTCTTCACTCCCGAAGTCTCCCGCGTCCTTTTCGCCCGTTTTCTCTCCGCCGAATCCGGCCAGGAAACGAGCCGCGCGAAAACCAGCCTTTCGCCGCGCGAACGCGACTTCGCGCGCCTCCTCGCCCATGGCAGCTCGAACAAAGAGGTCGCCAGCGCCTTGGGCGTCAGTGTCCGCACCGCGGAAACCCACCGCGCCAGCCTGCTCCGGAAGCTCGGCCTCCGCAGCGTCGCGATCTCGTTCGCTACGCCATCCGGAACGGCATCGTCGAAGCCTAGGGCCAAATCTCTCCTGCATTTGACGCCTCATGCCCCCAGCCGAGCCGTCATGCGAAACATCCGGCAAAACCTCTTCTTCGCCTTCATCTACAACGCCGTCGGCATCCTCATCGCCGGCGCCGCCATGAGCCTCAGCTCCGTCTCCGTCATCACGACTGCGCTACACCTAAAGGCGGTAAAATTGTAGAGCATGCAGCTGTCTCGCTGCCCCCCAACGCCCGCTCCCGAGGCGTTTCCAAAGCGCCGTCCTGCGAGAGGTCTTAAAAACTCCGCTTGACCCTGGACCCGGCTCCAGACTGTAGCCTTGCTGCATGACAATAAAACCTCATCCCAAAATGAAATTCGCCCTACCGCTCATTGCCCTCGGCGCGCTGGCCACCGCGGCCTTCGCCGCCCCCGCTCAGAGCGGGGCCAAACTGGTCTGCCGGCTCACCGGCAAGGAAATGACGCAGTGCTGCTGCGAGCCGCAGAAGGACGGGAAGCTCTTGTGCAAGGAAACCGGCAAGCTGCTCGACGAATGCTGCTGCACGCCGAAAAAAACCGGAAGGAAATAACGATGACGAAACTAAAAATCGAAGTCTTTAGCGCTGGCTGCCCTCTTTGCCAGGAAACCTTGAGCCTCGTCAAAGAAGCGGTCGCGGAATG